>NZ_DATBKY010000227.1:0-23327 GCF_036555685.1 Actinophytocola sp.
GACCGCATCCTGGAGATCGACCCCGTCGACCAGGTGGCCGTGGTCGAGCCCGGGGTGCTCAACGCCGTGCTGTCGCGCGCGGTGCTGGAGCAGGGCATGTACTACCCGCCCGACCCGTCGTCGTGGGAGCTGTCGACCATCGGCGGCAACCTCGCCACCAACGCGGGCGGGCTGTGCTGCGTGAAGTACGGGGTCACCGCCGACTTCGTGCGCGGCCTCGAGGTCGTCACGGCGTCCGGCGAGCTGCTGCGCACCGGGCGCCGCACCGCGAAGGGCGTGGCCGGCTACGACCTCACGAAGCTGTTCATCGGCAGCGAGGGCACGCTCGGCGTGATCACGCAGGCCACGCTCGCGCTGCGCCCGCTGCCGCAGGCGCCGGGCACGCTGGCCGCCGCGTTCTCGTCCGTGGGGGCGGCCGGTGCCGCGGTGAGCCGGATCGTCCGCGAGGGTGTGGTCCCGTCACTGATGGAGATCATGGACGCGACGTCGATCGACGCCGTCGAGATGTATCTCAAGACCGAGCTCGGCGCGGGCAAGGGCAGCGCGGCACTACTGCTGTGCCAGTCCGACTCCGGTGGCGAGCAGGCACGCCGCGAGCTGGCCGCCATCGAGCAGGTCTGCCGGGACACCGGGGCGGACCTGGTGCACTCGACGTTCGACCCGGCGGAGGGCCAGCTGCTGCTGGCCGCGCGGCGTGCGGTGCTGCCGGCGCTGGAGGACTACGGCACCTGGATGACCGACGACGTGTGCGTGCCCCGCACGAAGATCGCGGACCTCATCGCCGGCTGCGAGCGGATCAGCCGCGAGCTGGGCCTGAAGATCTCGGTCGTCGGCCACGCCGGCGACGGCAACATGCACCCGACGATCATCTACGACCCGGTGTCGGAGTTCACACGGGCGAACCAGGCGTTCAACGACATCCTGGCGCTGGGCCTGTCCCTGGGCGGTACCGTCACGGGCGAGCACGGCATCGGCAAGATCAAGCGTGACTGGCTGGAACGCGAGATCGGCCCGGTGGGCCTGCGCGTGCACCGCTCGATCAAGGCTGCCCTGGACCCGGCGAACCTGTTCAACCCGGGCTCGATGTTCTCGATGTCCTGACGGTCAGAGCCGGTCGGTGATCTCGGCGGCCTCCTCGGCCGCGGCCTGGGTCAGGTGCTTCTTCTCGCGGCGGGCCCGGATCATCTCGATGATGATCGGGATGATCGAGACCAGCACGATCAGGATCGCCATCGCCTCGATGTTGTTGCGGACGAACTCGATCTGGCCGAGGAAGTAGCCGAGGATCGTGACGCCGGTGGCCCACAGCAGGCCGCCGATGGCCGAGTAGACGAAGAACCGCTTCGCGTTCATCCGGCCGACACCCGCCGTCGCGGTGATGAACGTCCGCACGATCGGCACGAAGCGCGCGAGCACGATCGCGCGGGCGCCGTACCTGTCGAAGAAGTCGTGTGTCTTCTCCACGTACTCCCGCTTGAACAGTTTCGAGTCCGGCTTGTTGAACAGGGCCGGGCCCGCCTTCGCGCCGATCCAGTAGCCGCACACGTTGCCGGCGAACGCGCACACCGTGAACAGCACGCACGCGAGCCACAGCGGGGTCTGGATCGCGCCGGTCGAGATGAACAGGCCCGCGGTGAACAGCAGCGAGTCGCCCGGGAAGAAGAACCCGACCAGCAGCCCGCACTCGGCGAAGATGATCGCGCACACCGCGGCGATCGCCCACGCTCCCATTCCCCGGAGGATGACTTCGGGGTCCAGCCACGACGGCAGGACGGACATGGTGGTTGCGGCGGCGGTCGCGAACGTCACGCCGCCCAAAATACCTAACGTCACAGAAGGGTGAGCAGGCCGACGACCGCTCCGGCCGCCAGACCCAGCAGCACCGCCAGCAGGACGACCCAGCCGACGGCCACGTCGCGGGCCGGCTCGAGGCGGGCCGTGCCGTCGGCGATGACAGGCGCGCGGACGGTCGGATGGTCGACCTGAGGCAGCGAGACGCCGCTGCCGGACAGCAGGCCGTAGCTGCCGAGGACCTCGCCGGTCGACGCCGTGTTCTCCGGTTCCGGCAGCGGCGTGCGGGCGGCGTGCGCGCGCAGCGCCTCGGCCACCAGCCGCTCCGGGTCGTCCGTCACGAGGAAGACGCTATACCCAGGCGCCGCCCTTCATGACCGCGTTCGGGTGCAGCGATTCGTCTAGCAGGACCAGGTCGGCGGCGTACCCGTCGGCGATCCGGCCGGTGACGTTGCCGAGGCCGAGGAGCTCGGCGGGCCGGGTGGCGGTGGCCGCGACGGCTTCGAGGACGCCGAGCCCGCAGTTCTGCACGAAGTTGCGGAACGCCGTGTCCATGGTGAGCGTGCTGCCGGCGAGCGAGCCGCCGCCGGCGAGGGTCGGCACGCCGTCGGTGACCGTGACCTCGAGCCCGCCGATCTCGTACACGCCGTCCCCGGCGCCCGCGGCGGAGATGGCATCGGTGATCAGGACGGTCCGCTGGGCACTCGCGTGCCGGGCGGCGAGGTGGACGACGGTGGGGTGCAGGTGGACGAGGTCGCAGATCAGCTCGACGGTCACCCGCTCGTCGTCGAGGAGCGTGCCGATCGGGCCGGGCTCGCGGTGGTGGAGCGGGCGCATGCCGTTGAAGAGGTGGGTGGCGACGCTGGCGCCGGCGTCCACGGCGGGGAGGATGTCCTCGGCGCGCGCGTCCGTGTGTCCGACCGCGGCGAGCACGCCGGCGTCGACCAGGCGTTTCACGGCCGGGACCGCACCGTCGAGCTCGGGCGCGATCGTGACCATCCGGATGGTGCCCTGGCCCGTGGCGAGCAGGGTGTCGACGGATGCGGCGTCCGGCGGGCGGAGCACGGCTGGGTCGTGGGCGCCGCAGCGGGCGGCGGAGAGGAATGGGCCCTCGAGGTGGACGCCGGCGAGCAGCCCGCCGGTGACGAACTCACGCAGCGCGGCCACCTGCTCGACGAGCTCGGGGACGGGCCGGGAGACGAGGCTCGCGAGCATGGTGGTGGTGCCGTGCCGGCGGTGGGCGGCGACGGCCTGCTCGACCTGGCCGGCGTCGGTGAAGTAGGCGCCCCCGCCGCCGTGGCAGTGGATGTCGACGAACCCGGGGACGACCCAGCATCCGCCGGCCTCGGTCTTCCGGGCATCGGGCCGGTCGACCGGTGTGCCCTCGCCGACGGCACTGATCGAGCCGTCCTCGACGAGCACCCAGCCGGGGTCGAGCACGCCGCCCGGCGTAGCGACCCGGCCCCCGGCGATGAGCTGCGCAGCCATGCCACTCCCTAAACCACGACCCGACCCTATTGGTCTATACCATAGCCGCTCAGGACCAGATGGGGACGATTAACTAGATAGCAAAAGTTTTGGGTCATGGGTAACAGATCAACCGGGTTGTCCACAAGGCCCGGTTGTCCACAACCAAGATCGACATCTCACTCCCCGTCACCCCTCTCCGATAGAATGGAGCCTGAGGGGTGCCCCCGGAGAGGGGCGGGGGTCGCCATCCACGGGTGCGCGCACGCGGGTGAGGAATCGCCGGTTGCGGGGGGCCGAACTGCGGGCGGCGATCGCCGAGGCGCAGTGCGCCAAGCGGAATGGTCAGTTGGGTTGGCGCATGATCTTTTGTAGGGCGTCCAGCGCTCGGCTCGCGGTGGACTTCACCGTGCCCTTCGAGATGCCCGCCGCGTCGGCGATCTCCGCCTCCGACAGGTCGCCGTAATACCGGAGCACCAGGACTTCCCGCTGCCGGGGCGGTAGCTGCGACAGCGCCCGCACCACCGACTGGTGCTCCGCCGTCAGCATGGCCAGGCTCTCCGCCGAGCGGGCGTTCACCTGGTGCGGCGGGGTGTACTCGCGCGCGGTCTTGCGGCGGCGCAGCACCGAGCGCGAGCCGTTGACGACCGCGGTGCGCAGGTAGCCCAGCGCCGCGGCCGCGTCGCGGAGGTTGCCCCAGTTCCGGTGCAACCCGGTGAACGCCTCCTGCACGACGTCCTCGGCCGTGGCCGGCTCGTCGACCAGCAGCAGGGCCAGGCGGACCAGGCGCATGCGATGCGTCCGGTAAAGATCCTCGAGCGTGAGAGGCGCCGGTTCCTTCCCCGGTACCGCGTAGCTGCCCGTGTCGATGGCACGCAGATGCCCCAGCGTGCGCTCCACACTTCGCTCGGCGCTGTACGCGGCGTCCCCGGTCACGATGAGGACCGTACCGGTGCGGCGTGGTCCTCCGACAGCGCCCAGTAGCGTTCGTGAGTGAAGCGCGATCAGAGGAGTCCCCGATGGCCTGGTTCACCGTGGAAACCGTCTACACGACCGACCGCGACAAGCTCGCCGCCGCGCGGCCGCACCACCGGGAGTACCTGCGGCGACTGGCCGGTGAGGGCAAGGTGACCGCCGCCGGGCCATGGGCCGACGACTCCGCCGGCTTCGCGATCTACCGCGTCGACGACCGCGCCGAGCTCGACCGCCTCCTCGACGAGGACCCGTACACGACCCAGGGCGTCGCCGCCGACCGGGCGATCCACGAGTGGAAGCTCGTACTCGGCGAATGGTCCGCCGATCAGTAAGTGCCGCCCAGCTTCCGGTGGTCCCAGCTGACGATCCTCGTCGGGGTGCAGATGAGACCCACCCGCTTCGGCGCCTGCAGCCGGACGAACTGTGTCGCCGCCGTGGCCGCCTGCTCGCTCGGGTTGTACCGGCGCATCAGCTCGGTCCCCATCAGCGCGACCTTCTCCGCGTCCGCCACCAGCTCGACGTCGCACTCCATCGACACGCCGCGCAGCTGGTCGTAGGTATCGCCGGTCTCGATCAGCACCGTGGCCTGCGCGAGCCGCCGCAGGTTCGCCGCCTTCTGCGAGCTCCGGTAGGTCCACGTCGCGATGCCGTCACCGCGCGGGAAATACCACAGCGGCACCAGGTGCGGCCGCCCGTTCGGGCCGATCGTCGCGAAGTTCGCGACCTTGCCCTCGCGGAGGAAATCCGCGATCTCCTCCGGTGTCATCACGATCTGCGCGCGCCGCGACATCCGCACCTCCCGATCGAACCGGCCAGGCGGTTATAGCGCACCCGCGCTGCGCGCCGCCGCCCTGGCGCCCGGCCCGACCAGGCTCGACTCCAGCTCGCCGCGCTCCGCGATGTCCTTGAGCACCGCCTCGTCCGCGGCCGGCACCAGCGCCCGGGCCTGCCGCTCCACGATCCGCGGCAGCAGCGCACGGATCAGCTTCGCGAAGCCCACCCAGCGCGGCACGTGCACCACGCGCGCCCGCGCCGCGATACCCGCGCTGATCAGGTCGACGGCCACCGAGAGCGGGTACGTCTTGCCCGCCAGACCCTTGTTCGCCGCGCGGATCTTGCCGAAAACCGGGTGCGCGTCGGCGTTGTTGACCATGTCCGTCGAGATCCACGTCGGGTGCGCGATGCCGACGTCCACACCGAGGTGCTTGACCTCCGCGCGCAGCGAGTTCCCGAACGCCTCCACGCCCGCCTTCGCCGCGGAGTACGCCGCGTTCCCCGGGATGTGCACGATCGCCGCGGCCGACGAGACGAGCAGCACGTAGCCCTTCGACTCGATCAGGTGCGGCAACGTCACGCGGACCGTGCGCCACACGCCGAGCAGGTCCACCTCGATCACGCGCTCGAACGCCTTGCGGTCGATCGACCGCGTGAAGCCCGTGGCCGCGATGCCCGCGTTGGCGAGCACCGCGTCGATCCGGCCGAACTTCTCGAGCACGCCGGCCACCGCCGCCTCGAGGTCCGCCCAGCGCGTCACGTCCGCCTCCCACCAGCCGACCTGACGATCACCGTCAGGTCCGCACTCGGCGGCGACCTTCGCGAGCTCGTCCGCCTCGAGGCCGACCAGCGCGAGCTTCGCCCCGCGCTTCGCGAGGTCGCGGGCCACGCCGGCGCCGATGCCCCGCGCCGCCCCGGTGATCAGCACGACCTTCCCGCGCACGCTCTTCGTGCCGAAGCCGACCATGGCGCCTCCTCGATGCGAGTCGAGGCAAAACTTACCACCGGTAACCTACCTGTCGGTAACTGGCAATTGTGTACCGGATGTTTACGAAGAACGGCTGTATGTGACCGGCACTGGATGCGACAAGATGCGTGTTCATGTCACAGAGGTTCGATCGTCGTTCGGTCCTGAAGGCGTCGGGTGTCGCGGCGGCCACCGTCGCGGTCGGCGGGTCGGTCGCCACCGCGTCCACCGTCTGGGCGGAGTCCGGCGAACCGGCCTTCGTGCACGGCGTGGCCTCGGGTGACCCGTTACCCGACGCGGTCCTGCTGTGGACCCGCGTCACCCCGACCCCGGAGTCGACACCGGGGTCCGGCCAGGGCCCGGCGGTCGTCGTCGACTGGGAGATCGCCACCGACCCCGGCTTCGGCAGCATCGTCGGCAAGGGCAGCGTGGCCACCGGTCCCGAGCACGACCACACGGTCAAGGCGGACGCGACCGGTCTCGCCCCCGCGACCACGTACTACTACCGCTTCCGCCTCGGCGACATCGTGTCCGGCGTCGGCATCACGCGCACCGCGCCCGCGAACGACGCCGCGATCTCGCACCTGCGGTTCGGCGTGGTCTCGTGCTCGAACGTCCCGCAGGGCCACTTCGCCGCCTACCGCTACCTCGCCGAGCGCGGCGACCTCGACGCCGTGCTGCATCTCGGCGACTACATCTACGAGGGCGGCGGCGGGGGCGTGCGCCCCCACGTGCCCGCCCACGAGATCATCACGCTCGCCGACTACCGCCAGCGCCACGCCCAGTACAAGACCGACGAGCACCTCCAGCGCCTGCACGCGATCGTGCCGATGATCGCGACCTGGGACGACCACGAGGTCGCCAACGACGCGTGGTCCGGGGGCGCGGAGAACCACCAGCCCGACACCGAGGGCGACTACGCGGCCCGCAAGGCCGCCGCGCACCAGGCGTACTTCGAGTGGATGCCGGTCCGCAGCGAGGCCGACAAGATCTACCGCCGGCTGCGGTTCGGCCTGCTCGCCGAGCTCAACATGCTCGACCTGCGCAGCTACCGATCCCAGCAGGCCAAGCCGTACGACGACGACGTCGACGACCCGAACCGCACGATCACCGGGCCCGAGCAGATGGCCTGGCTGCGCGACGGGCTCGTGGGCAGCGGCGCGCAGTGGAAGCTCGTCGGCAACTCCGTGATGATCTCGCCGGTCCTGATCCCGCCGCTGCCGAAGGACCTGCTCGGCCCGCTGCTGAAGCTGCTGGGCCTGCCCGAGGAAGGCGGCGTGGTCAACCCCGACCAGTGGGACGGCTACACCGCGGACCGCGGCCGTCTGCTGGACACGCTGGCGGACAACGGGATCCGCGACACCGTGTTCCTGACCGGCGACATCCACTCGTCCTGGGCGTGCGACATCCCGCGCGACGCGGGAAGCTACCCGACCTCGCCGTCGGTGGCCGTCGAGTTCGTGGCCACGTCTGTCACCTCGGACAACATCGACGACATCACGGGCCTGCCGCCGCGCACGGTCGGACCGATCATCGAGGCCGCGCTCACCGGGCTGAACCGGCACATCAAGTGGGTGGAGGTCGACTCGCACGGCGCGTGCGTGCTCGACGTGACCCCGGCCGCCGTGCAGATGGACTGGTACTTCCTCGCCAACAAGGAGGACCCGGCAAGCACGCTGTCCTACGCGCGGTCCTACCGGGTGCGGGCCGGCACGCAGAAGATCCAGCGCGTCGGCTCGCCGGCCGGATCGGGCGGCGCCTGATGGCTGCGACCTTCTCCCGCCGCACCCTGCTCGGCGGCGCCGCGGGGGCGGCCGCCCTCGGCGCGCTCGGCGCGATCACCGCCGCGTCCGCACGGGCCGCCGGCGACCTGCGGGTGTACGTCGTGGTCGTGGACGGCTGCCGGCCGGACGAGGCCGCGGGGCAGTACCTGCCGGCCGTGCGCGAGCTGGCGGAGCAGGGCACGTCGTTCAGCCAGGCGAAGTCGATCACCGTGGCGGAGACGATCCCGAACCACGTGGCGATGATGTCCGGCGTCCTGCCGGACCGGTCCGGCATCCCGGCGAACTCGGTCTGGGACCCGGCCCGCGGCGAGGTCCGCGACCTCGGCGAGGCCGGCGACATCAAGGCGCCGACGCTGCTCGAGCGGCTGCCCGCCGAGCTCGGCCTCACCACGGCGAGCGTCCTGTCGAAGGACTACCTGTTCGGCGTGTTCGGCGAGCGCGCGTCGGTCCGCTGGACGCCCGAACCCATGCTGCCGATCACGAACCACGCGCCGGACATCTTCACGATCGGCGCGGCGCTCGACATGATCGACGAGCACGACCCGGCGCTGATGTTCGTCAACCTCGGCGACGTCGACCGGTTCGGCCACGCCGACCTGTCCGGCTCGTCGATCAAGGTACTGCGCACGCTCGCGCTGATCGACACCAACGTTCAGCTGGAGCGGTTCGTCGACCATCTGAAAGACACGGGCAGGTGGGAGCGGTCGGTGATCATCCTGCTGGCCGACCACGGGATGGACTGGTCGCTGCCACTGTCGATCATCAACCTGGCCGGCCGGTTCGACGACGACCCGCTGCTCGCGGATCACGTCCAGATCGCGCAGAACGGCGGCGCGGACCTGCTGTACTGGACCGGGCCGGCGGACGCCCGCGCCGAGGCGATCGTCCACATGCGACAGATCGCGCAGGCGACCGAGGGCGTGCTGTCCGTGCACGACCCGGCCGAGCTGCGGATGGGCACAAATGCGGGAGACGTGGTCGTCTACGCCAAGGCGGGCTGGCGGTTCACCGACCCGAGCGTGATCTCGAACCCCATCCCGGGCAACCACGGCCACCCGGCCACCGAGCGGATCCCGTTCGTGATCTCCGGCGGCCACCCGTCGGTGGTGCGCGGTCAGGTGTCCTCGGCGCCGGCGCACACGATGGACGTGGCGCCGACCGTCGCGTCGCTGTTCGGGCTTTCCGCGCCCGAGGGCGGCTGGGACGGCCAGGCGCGGACGGAGGCGTTCCAGGGCGCGCTCGTCGGGAATTGACCTCGCGCGCGTCCGGTTGTGCCGAACATGGACGGCAACGAGCTGGGCAGGCTGGGCGTGTGGGAGCAGCGGACCGCGGGCTGGCTGCGCGAGCCGGACACGATGCGTGAGCTGGTGGACCTGGGCTTCGGGGCGCTGTGGCTGGGCGCCTCGCCGCCCGCGGACCTGAAGTTCCCGGAGGAGCTGCTCGCCCGGTCGAGCCGGCTCGTCGTGGCCACGGGGATCGTGAACGTGTGGGAGGCGTCGCCCGGCGAGACGGCCGCGTCGTTCCGGCGGATCGGGTCGGACCGGTTCCTGCTCGGCGTCGGCGCCGGCCACCCGCACGCGGTCGGCGACGCGTACGTCCGGCCCTACGACAAGCTCGTCGGCTATCTCGACACGCTCGACGCCGGCGGTGTCCCGAAGCAGGCACGCGCGCTGGCCGCCCTCGGACCGCGCGTACTGCGGCTGGCCGCCGAGCGCACGGCCGGTGCGCACCCGTACCTGGTCACGCCCGAGCACACCGCACGGGCGCGGGAGATCCTCGGCACCGGCCCCCTGCTGGCTCCCGAGCAGAAGGTCGTGCTCGAGACCGACCCGGCCGTGGCTCGACGCATCGCACGGGAGCGGCTCGGCCCGTACCTCTCGATGGTCAACTACGCGAACAACTGGCGCCGGCTCGGCTTCACCGACGACGACCTGGCCGGCGGCGGGAGCGATCGGCTGGTCGACGCGCTGATCGTGTGGGGCGACGAGGAGGCGATCCGGTCGCGGGTGGCGCAGCACCACGCCGCGGGCGCGGACCACGTCGCGCTGCAGGTGCTGAACCGCGACAAGCCGGCCACGCTGCGCCGGCTCGCACCTGCGCTGGTCTGAGGCCGTCCGGCCGGTGGGGCTCGTAGGATTTGCACGAAGGCCCTGTCCAGCCCGAGGAGGACGTAACGATGCCCATCGCCACACCCGAGGTCTACGCCGAGATGCTGGACCGGGCGAAGGCGAACGAGTTCGCATTTCCCGCCATCAACGTGACCTCTTCCGAGACGCTCAACGCCGCGCTGCGGGGCTTCGCCGAGGCCGAGAGCGACGGCATCGTCCAGGTCTCCACCGGTGGTGCCGAGTTCGCCAGCGGCACGAAGGTCAAGGACATGGTGACCGGCGCCGTCGCGCTCGCCGAGTTCGCCCACGTCGTCGCCGACAAGTACCCGGTCAACATCGCGCTGCACACCGACCATTGCCCGAAGGACAAGCTGGACGGCTACGTCCGCCCGCTCATCGCGCTCAGCCAGGAGCGGGTGTCGGCGGGCAAGGAGCCGCTGTTCCAGTCGCACATGTGGGACGGCTCGGCCATCGACCTCGACGAGAACCTCTCGATCGCGACGGAGCTGCTCGACGCGGCGGCCAAGGCGAAGATCATCCTCGAGGTGGAGATCGGCGTGGTCGGCGGCGAGGAGGACGGCGTCGCGCACGAGATCAACGAGAAGCTCTACACCGCCGAGGGCGACTTCGTGAAGACGATCGACGCGCTCGGCGCCGGCGAGAAGGGCCGCTACCTGCTGGCCGCGACGTTCGGCAACGTGCACGGCGTGTACAAGCCGGGCAACGTGAAGCTGCGCCCGGACGTGCTCAAGCGCGGCCAGGAGGTGGCCGCGGACAAGCTCGGCCGGCCGGCCGGCTCGAAGCCGTTCGAGCTCGTCTTCCACGGCGGTTCCGGCTCGCTGCTCGAGGAGATCCACGAGGCGGTGTCGTACGGCGTGGTGAAGATGAACGTCGACACGGACACGCAGTACGCGTTCACCCGGCCGGTCGCCGCGCACATGTTCGCCAACTACGACGGCGTGCTGAAGATCGACGGCGAGGTCGGGAACAAGAAGGCCTACGACCCGCGCAGCTACCTGAAGGCCGCCGAGCAGGGCATGGCCGCGCGGGTGACGCAGGCGTGCGAGAACCTGAAGTCGACGGGCCGGATGCTGGCCGGCTGAGCTTCCCGGCTCGGGCCGTCGGGCAGGATGGCGTCATGACGCTGCAAGAGAACCTGTTCGGCGGTCCGCCCGCGACCCAGCTGCCGGACCGTCCGGACGCGCAGGCCGCACTGGAGTCCGGCACGGAGCCGGCGAAGGTGGTCACGCGGTGGCCGGACTTCAGCGAGGGCTGGGCGGCCCTGGCCGAGCTCGCGCTGACGGAGAACAACGCCGTCGCTGGGTACGCCTATGCGCGCACGGGCTACCACCGCGGCCTGGACCAGCTGCGCCGCGCGGGCTGGAAGGGGCACGGCCCGATCCCGTGGTCGCACCGGCCGAACCAGGGCTTCCTCCGGGCGCTGGCCGCGCTCGCGAAGGCGGCCCAGGCCATCGGGGAGACCGAGGAGTACGACCGCTGCACCCACTTCCTGGCCGACTCCGACCCGGAAGCCCCGGCGAAGGTGGGCCTGGCCTGACGAGGCTCCCGCGCGGTGGGCGTGCGCTGAAACCGGCGGGGTCAGCCGGAGGGGCGGTTGAGGACGCCTACCAGCAGGGAGTGGACGGCGGCGTGGTCGCGTTCGTCCACCAGGCGGCACGAGGCACCACGCACCCGGTACCACTCCTCCGCTCCGGCGTAGCGGACCTTCGCGGTCAGCACGCCGGAATCGTCCACTGTGGTCCGCAGCTCCAGGTCGCCGGTCACGACGCCGACCTCTTCGGTCATCACGCCGCCCTGACCGGCGACCAGTGGAGAGTTGTACGCGCTCAGCACGTCCCCAGCATCTCAGCCAACGCCGCCTTCTCCGCGTCGTTGACCGTGAGCTGGTAGGTGAACTTCACATGCGTGTACGAGCTCGCGTACCGGCACCACTCCGACTCCAGCGGCGGCTTCCACTGGTCCGGCGTCTGGTCCCCCTTCGACTGGTTCACGTTGTCCGTGACCGCCCACAGCTGCGGCGCGTCCAGGTCGTTCGCGAACGCCTCGCGCTCGTCGGTGGTCCACTCCGACGCGCCGCTGCGCCACGCCGCGGCCAGCGGGACCATGTGGTCGATGTCCACGTCCGACGTGGCGGTCCACGTCTCGCCGTCGTACGGGCTGGTCCAGCTGCCGGAGGTCGCCTTGCACGAGGAATCCGTCTCGACGCCCTCGCCGTCGCGCTTGAGGACCTCCTCACGGGTGTCGCACGCGCCGTCGACGGTGTGCCAGTGCGGGAACTTCTCCCGCGAGTAGCCGTCCATCGAGCCGTCGGGGGCGACCGTCAGCTGCTCCAGCTCGGACTGCGCCGTCGCGGCGTCCGGGACTCCCGGCGGAATGGCGTTCGCCGCGCCGCCGCCGAACACGATCACAGCACCGGCACCCACCGCTAACGCGGCACCGAACGCCCGCACTTTCCCCGACCTGGTCAACATGTGAAGTCGCCTCCGTGTCCTTGATCACGCGGAACGTCACCCGACTGTGCGCCACGAAGGTGACCCGATCAATACCGATGGGTAACTCTGCGTGGAATGCCGGGCCACACGGCAAAGTCCAGACGATCGGCGGGGTCCGAACGGGCGAACGCCCCGGGACCAGCCGATCCCGGGGCGTTCGTAGGTAGCGCCTCAGCAGTAGCTGAGCATCCGGTACAGCTGGTCCTCCTCGGTCGAGTTGATCGTCAGCGAGTACCGGTACTTCACGTGGATCCACATCTTCGCGTACGTGCACCAGTACGCGGTCCGCGGCGGCTTCCAGGTCGCCGGGGTCTGGTCGCCCTTCGACTGGTTCACGTTGTCCGTCACCGCGATCAGCTGCGGGTTGGACAGGTCGTTCGCGAACGCCTGGCGCTGCGCAGTGGTCCACGACGACGCGCCGGTGCGCCACGCGTCGGCCAGCGGCACGACGTGGTCGATGTCCACATCGGACGACGCGTGCCAGGTGGCGCCGTCGTACGGGCTGTACCAGCTGCCCGACGTCGCGGAGCACGACGAGTTCGTGACCACGTTCGTGCCGTCCCGCTTGAGCACGGTCTCCCGCGTGTCGCAGCTGCCGGAGATCGTGATCCAGTGCGGGAACTTGTCGCGGGAGTACCCGCTCGTCGAGCCGTCCGGCGCGACGTCGAGGTTGTAGAGCTCGTACCGGGCGGTCGACTCGCTCGGGATGTTGGGTGGCGTGGCGCTCGCCGGGCCGGACAGCACGACGGTGCCCGCGAACGCGAGCACCGTCGTGGCGAGCACGATTCCTGATTTGCGCATGAGCGTTCCTCCGTGGCAGGGATCACGGCTGACCACTCAACTGTCGCGCACGGAAATGCTCGCGAAAAGACACGATGTTGAACAGTTTTCCCGTTCTGGAAGCCCGACGGCGGCTACACCGGGCAGGGCGGGCGGTTCGCCGGCTCGGGGTCCGGCCAGTAGCCGAACCGCGGCCGGGTCGGGCTGAGCAGCGCCGCGGAGCAGCCCCGCGAGCGGATCGTCGAGTCCGGATAGCCGGTGCCGCCGTGCAGGCCGGACAGGTCCTCGAGCTGCACGACCGGCTCGTCGAAGTAGACGTGCTCGCGGTTCTTCGGCTGCAGGCACGAGGAGGGCACGAAGCTCCACACGCCGTAGTCCGCGCCCGGCGGCGGCGCGCTGACCAGCGCGATCGACCCGTCGGTCGTCACGTACCGGAAGCTGACCTTCGACGTGTCCAGGCCGGGCACCCGCTGCGCGGGGTCGACCACGTCCGGTGCCGAGGACCTGCGCGTGTAGTTCAGCGACGGCACGCACTCCGGCGTCTGGAGCAGGTTCACGCCGGTGCCGAACGTGATCCGCCGCCACAGCCCGTCGACCTTGCGCAGCGACCGGAACGGCGCGTTGATCGCGCCCACCCAGTCGCGCCACCGGGTCGTGTCGCTGCCGCAGCGCTCGGGCACGCCGTCGAGGCCGCCCGACTGGCTGGCCCTGGTCAGGTGGCTGCGCAGGACCCAGCCGATCGGCGTGGACATGACGTGCGGCGGGTCGACGTTGATCCGCACCCACTCGCCGCAGTACGCCTGCACCTCGACGGGGTCGCCGTTACGGGCGTTGGCGAGCACGAGCCGCGCGGGCGCGTCGCGGACCGTCGCGCGGTCGCCCTTGATCGTGTCGGCGCCGGCCGCGGCCGAGGCGGGCGAGAACAGGGGTACGGCGGTGATCGTGACCGCCGCGACGGCGGCGGACAGCACGACGGCGCGCAACGGGCGCACGGTTACCTCCCGGTGGTTGCGAACACACCCATTGCACCCGAATGCGGTTACACGGTCACGGACCGCTGCCCACAGGAACAAGACGCCTGCACGCTCAGCGGACGATCCGGAGGTCTTCCGTGTGCCGGTACCAGGTCCACCGGTTCAGCGCCCGCGGATGGGCGACGCCGTCGCTGACCGGCGTCACCGTGTCGCCGCCGAACTGCACGGCGCGGCCGTCGAACGTGGCGACCTTGTTGCGCAGCAAGCCATTCCGCACGACGCGGACGCGCAGGCCGTGCTCCGGATGCGGGGTCACCGTGACCCGCTCGGCCGCCCCGCGCAGCGGGATCGCGTCGTCGCAGTACAGCGTGCCGCGCACGGGCGAGAGCACGCCGAGCCCGACGAGCACGCCACCGGTGTCGTCGCGGACCAGCGGAAACTGCTCGGGCGTGCCGTCGAGCGCGGCGGTCACCGGGTCCTTCGCCAGCCGCCACAGGCGCGCGATCGGCGAGCGCGCGTCGACCGGCACGTAGCCGAGCGGCACGTCGAGCCGGCTGGTGCGCAGCAGGCGCAGCACGATCGCGGCCAGGTCCGCGTCACTGCCGTGCACGACGATGTGACCGTCGGTCACGCCCTTCACCAACGGGTCCACGTCGGATTTGCCCGGTGTGGCCGGGATCTCGTGCGCCGCGGACTCCGAGCGTGCGGCCAACTTCCGCCAGTCGTCGCTGGTCACCGCTGACCCGCAACCCAGCATCAGTGCAGCCACGCGTGATCTCCTGGTCTACGCTCAATCACCGGCATTTCGCCTGTCCAGAACACGTCCTGCGAAACCCGGGGAGTCTCACATGCCGGCCATCGTGCTCATCGGCGCCCAGTGGGGCGACGAAGGGAAGGGTAAGGCCACCGATCTGCTCGGCGAGCGGGTTCAGTGGGTCGTCCGATACCAAGGCGGTAACAACGCGGGCCACACCGTCGTCTTGCCCGACGGACAGGACTTCGCCCTGCACCTCATCCCGTCCGGGATCCTCACCCCCGGTGTCACGAACGTGATCGGCAACGGCGTGGTGGTCGACCCGGGCGTGCTGCTGAACGAGCTCGCCGATCTGGAGGAGCGCGGCGTGGACACCTCGCGGCTGCTCCTGTCCGCCGACGCGCACTTGATCATGCCGTATCACGTGGCCATCGACAAAGTCACCGAGCGGTACCTGGGCAAGGCGAAGATCGGCACCACCGGTCGCGGTATCGGGCCCGCCTACCAGGACAAGGTCTCGCGCGTCGGCGTGCGCGTGCAGGACCTGCTGGACGAGAAGATCCTGCGGCAGAAGGTCGAGGCCGCCCTCGACGTGAAGAACCAGATCCTCGTCAAGGTCTACAACCGCCGCGCGCTGGATCCCGAGCAGGTCGTCGACTCGGTGCTGGAGGCGGGCGAGCGGTTCGCGCACCGGATCGCCGACACGCGGCTGCTGCTCAACCAGGCGCTCGAGCGCGGCGATACCGTGCTGCTCGAGGGCTCGCAGGGGACCTTGCTCGACGTCGACCACGGCACGTACCCGTTCGTCACGTCGTCGAACCCGACCGCCGGCGGCGCCGCGGCGGGTTCGGGCATCGGGCCGACCCGGATCACCACGGTGATCGGCATCCTCAAGGCGTACACCACGCGCGTCGGCTCCGGCCCGTTCCCGACCGAGCTGCACGACGAGATGGGCGAGCGGCTGCGCAAGACCGGCGGCGAGTTCGGCGTGACGACCGGCCGGTCGCGGCGCACGGGCTGGTTCGACGCGGTGATCGCCCGGTACGCGGCACGGGTCAACGGGATCACCGACTACTTCCTCACCAAGCTCGACGTGCTGTCCGGGATGGACACCGTGCCGGTCTGCGTGGGCTACAACGTGAACGGCGAGACCGTGCACGACATGCCGATGACGCAGACCGACGTGCACCACGCCGTGCCCGTGTACGAGGAGCTGCCGGGGTGGTGGGAGGACATCTCCGAGTGCCGCTCGTTCGACGACCTGCCGGCGAACGCGCAGGCCTACGTGCACCGCCTCGAGGAGCTGGCCGGCGCGCGCATCTCCGCGATCGGCGTCGGCCCGGGCCGCGACCAGACGATCGTGCGCCACTCGATGACCGGCTGACGCCTCCGGCCCCCGATCACCAGCCTAACCGCGAGGTCCGACGGTTCCGCGCTGTCCACAGGAGCCTGTCCACAGCGCCGAAATCGTCGGTCCCCGCCGGTACGCTGGATCCCGGGGGCCGGAGGCCGTCGGTCAGGCAGCGGCGAGCCTTTCGTCGCGCTGCGCGATCGCGATGTCGGTGTTGTCGGTGAACAACCCGTCGATGCCGGTCGCCCGGAACGCGGCGATCTCGGCGAACAGGTCGCCGTACTCGTTCGGCACGGCAGACGACCGGAAGTCGGCGGGCAGGAACGTGTTCTCCGCACGGAACGTGTACGGATGCACGATCAGCCCGGCCCGGTGCGCGTCCCGCACCAGCGTCGTCGGCTCGGTCAGGAAGCCGGCCGCGTCGCGCGGGATGATCTGGTTCTTGTCCGGCCCGATGCCGTCGGCGTACCTGGCGACGTCACGCAGGCCGGCGGGCGTGGTCATGTCCGCGTAGGTGCGGGGGTCGCCGGTGTCCACGAAGTCGAACGGCGCGCCGGTCGCGCCGGTCAGCTGCACCAGCGGCACGTTCAGCTCGGGGTCGAGCTCCTTGAGGTTCGACACCTCGAACGACTGCACGAAGACCTTGGCGCCGCGCCGGTTCAGCCCGTTCTTGTTGAGGATCGAGACGAGCTTCGGCTCGAGCGCGAGGCCCTGCTTTCGGAAATACGTCGGATGCTTGGTCTCGGGATAGATGCCGATCTGTCGGTGCAGCTCGCGCGAGAGCCGTTTGGCGAGGTCGATGACCTCCTGGAAGGTTGGAATCCGGTAACGACCGTCGAAGATCGTGTTGTGCTGGCGGATGTCCGGGATCCGCTCCCTGGCCCGCAACGTCTTCAGCTCGGCCAGCGTGAAGTCCTCGGTGAACCAGCCGGTGGTCGCCACGCCGTCCAGCGACTTGGTCGTTTTCCGGCCCGCGAACTCCGGGTGCTCGGCGACGTCGGTCGTGCCGCCGATCTCCGGCTCGTGCCGCGCGACGAGCACGCCGTCCTTCGTGGTCACCAGGTCTGGTTCGATGTAGTCGGCGCCCATCCGGGCCGCCAGTTCGTAGCTCGCCAGGGTGTGCTCCGGCCGGTAGCCGGCCGCGCCACGGTGGCCGATGACGGTGAAATGCTCCCCATGTCCGTGATCGGATGACCGGTCGGCGTTCGCCGGCGAGGCACCCACCAGTGTCAGAGCCGCCGCGGCGGCGACCGTGACGTGTAAGAGCTTCGATCTCACAACGTTCCTCCTCGCTCGAAGGGCGTGCGCATAGTGGCTGACCCGGGCGAATTCCGCACGGGCGCGGAGGTAACGGTGGGATAACACGGCTTCTCGTTACGTGCGAGGCCGCTCTCGGCGGTAAGTTTCCATTGGTGACGAGCTCCAGGGAGCACGCCAACGCGTCGTCGGACGAATCCGGTCGCGAAACGACTCGCGAACGGGTCGACGGGCCGGTCGACGAGTCGGCCGAGCCGGTCCGGGTCGGCGCCGAGGAGCGCCCGGACATCGACGTCGGTGAGCACGACGAGGAGCGGCCCGCGCGGCGGTTGTCCGGCCGCGTCGAGCTGTTCGTCTGGGCCGCCTCGATCGCGATCGCGCTGGTCGTCCTCAAGCAGGTCTTCCTGCCGTTCGCCAAGGGCAACCAGTACTACCTGGTGATCTTCCTCGGCGTGACGCTGCCGCTGGTGTTCCTCTGCTACCGCCCGCGCGGCCGCAAGACCGCGCCGGAGGAGGGCGAGAACGACAACCCCGGCCCGCTCGACTGGATCTTCGCCGCGATCGCACTCGTCGTCGGCCTCTACCCGGTCCTGCCGCTCGCGATCGGCGACTTCGGCGGCGGGTACGACGCGTTCCTGAACCGGCAGGGCCTGTTGTCCACTTCGGACATCATCGCCGGCACGCTGCTGCTGATCCTGATCCTCGAGGCGACCCGGCGCACGACCGGGCTCGTGCTGCCCATCGTGTGCCTGGTCTTCCTGGCGTACTCCTACTACGGCGGGTACCTGCCGCCCAGCTGGGACATCGCGCACGCCGGCGTCGACTTCAGCCAGATCATCAACGCGCTCTACAACGACCAGAGCGGGTTCTACGGCGTGCCGCTGGACGTGGCGGCGACCTACATCGTGCTGTTCACGATCTACGGGGCCGTGCTCGCGCAGTCCGGCGCCGGCGAGTTCTTCGTGGACCTGAGCTTCGCGCTGTTCCGCCGCTCGCGCACCGCGCCCGGACGCACCGCGGCGATGTCCGGATTCCTGCTCGGCACCGTGTCCGGCTCCGGCACGGCGACGACCGTCAGCCTCGGCGCGATCACCTGGCCGGTGCTGCGCCGGGCCGGCTACCCCCGGGAGAACGCGGGCGGGCTGCTCGCCGCGTCCGGCATCGGCGCGATCCTCTCGCCGCCGACGCTCGGCGCGGCGGCGTTCATCATCGCCGAGTACCTCGAGACGCCATACCTGACCGTGCTGGTCTGGGCGATCGTGCCGACCCTGCTGTACTACCTGGGCATCGCGTTCGCCGTGGAGGCGGACGCGCGGCGGTTCGGCGCGCGGCGGGTGAACGTCGAGACCCGGCCGGTCGGCAGGCTGCTGTTGCAGGGTGGGTACCACTTCGTCTCGCTCGCGATCATCGTCGTCTTCCTGGCGCTGGACATCCCGCCGTTCACCGCGGTGGTCTACGCGAGCGGGGTCGCCGCGCTGTTCGCGCTGGGGGCGCGGCTGGTCGCGGTCCGGCGCGGGAACGAGACGACCGGCGCGGCGCTGGCCGGGTGGGTGCGCTCGATCGCGGACGCGCTCGCCGAGGGCATCCGCGGCGCGCTGCCGGTGATCGCGGTGTGCGCGGCGGCCGGGGTGATCACGTCGACGATCACGAAGACCGGGCTGGGGCAGGAGCTCGCCGCGGCGCTGGTGGACGCGGCGCAGGCGATCGCGTCGAACCCGACCGTGGTGCTGATGCTGACGGTCGTGTTCGCCGCGGCCGCGGTCAGCGTGCTCGGCCTCGCGGTGCCGGTGACCGCGTCGTTCATCATCGCGTGGGTCGTCCTCGGCCCGGCGCTGGCCGACCTCGGCGTGGCGCCGCCCGAGGTCGCGATGTTCATCTTCTACTACGCGGTGCTGTCCGAGGTGACGCCGCCGACGGCGCTGGCGTCGGTCGCCGCGGCCGCGATCACCGGCGGCTCGGTGATGAAGACGATGTGGCAGACGTGGAAGTACACGCTGCCGGCGTTCCTCGTGCCGATCGCGTTCGTGCTGACCGACAACGGGTCGGCGCTGCTGCTGCAGCAGCCGTTCGTCACGTCCTTGTGGGTCGGTGTGGTGTCCGCGCTCGGTGTCGCGGCACTCGCGGTCGTCACCGGCGGCTGGCTCTTCGGGCCGGCGCGGTGGCCCGAGCGCTCCCTCTGCGCGGCCGCCGCCCTGCTGCTGCTCTACCTCCAGCCGCTCTCGATCGCGCTCGGCGTCGGGATCTTCGTCGTCGCGATCGTCGTCCACCTACTCACGCGTTCCCGGGAAACCGTTGACGGACAAGGAGCTTGACCATGCGAGCACAGCGAATCGTCGCCGGCATCGTCGCCGTCGGGCTGGTCGCGGCCGGCTGCGGCGGCAAGCGTCCGAGCGGGGCAACCGACTCGGGCGGTGGCGGCGGATGTGAAGCCGGCGAGGGCCGCGTCACGATCGCGACCGGCAACACCGGCGGCGTCTACTACACGCTCGGCGGCGGGCTGGCGCAGCTGATCAGCGACGAGACGCCGATCAAGGCGAGCGCCGCGGAGACCGGCGCGTCGGTGCAGAACATCCAGCAGCTGGTGGCCGGCGACTACGACATCGCCTTCGCGCTGGCGGACACCTCGGCGGACGCCGTCGAGGGCAAGGGCACCTTCGACGGCAAGAAGCAGGACATCAACGCGCTCGCCCGGATCTACTCGAACTACACGCAGGTCGTCGTCCGCGCGAACAGCGGCATCTCGTCGGTCGCGGACATGAAGGGCAAGAAGATCTCGACCGGGTCACCGAAGTCGGGCACCGAGGTGATCGCGAACCGGCTGCTGGAGGCGGCCGGCCTGGACCCGGCGAAGGACGTCTCGGCGCAGCGGCTCGCGTTGCGGCAGACCGTGGACCAGATGAAGTCGGGACAGATCGACGGGTTCGTGTGGTCGGGCGGCCTGCCGACCCCGGAGGTCACTGACCTGACGACGTCGATGAAGGACGACGTGAAGTTCCTGGACATCACGGAGCTGTTGCCGAAGCTGCAGGAGATCAACCCGGTGTACGAGAAGGGCACGCTCCCGGCGGACACGTACGGGCTGGCGTCGGACATCCCGTCGATCGTGGTGCCGAACCTGCTGCTGGTGCGCAGCGACTTCCCGTCCGGTGACGCGTGCGCGATCACGAAGCTGGTCTTCGACAAGAAGGACGAGCTGGTGAAGGTGCACAAGGCGGCGAGCGAGCTGGACAAGAAGACGGCCGTCGAGACCGACCCGGTCCCGCTGCACCCGGGCGCGAAGGAGGCGCTCGGCGCCGACTGACCGTGGGCCTGAGATCGCAGGTAGGCGGGGCGCCAACTACCCTCTTTGCTCGTGCGTGTCCTGGTTATCGGGTCCGGCGCGCGCGAGCACGCGCTGGTGCTCGCGCTGGCGCACGACCCAGCGGTCGTCGCGCTGGCGTGCGCGCCGGGCAATGCCGGCACCGCGGCGCTGGCCGAGTCGTACGGCGTCGACGTCGCCTCACCGGCGTCCGTGGCGGATCTCGCGGCCGAGTGGCAGGCCGACCTCGTCGTGGTCGGCCCGGAGGTGCCGCTGGTCGCGGGCGCGGCGGACGCCGTGCGCGCCAGGGGTATCGCGTGCTTCGGGCCGTCCGCGGCCGCGGCACGCATCGAGGGCTCGAAGGCGTTCGCGAAGGACGTGATGGCGGCGGCCGGGGTGCCGACCGCGCACAGCGAGATCGTCGACAACCCGGCCCGCCTCGACGCGGCACTGCGCCGTTTCGGCCCGACGTGGGTGGTGAAGGACGACGGCCTGGCGGCAGGTAAAGGTGTCGCGGTCACCTCCGATCTCGCGGCTGCCCGTGCGCATGCGATGACGCTGCTCGAGGACGGGCATCCGGTGCTGCTGGAGACCTTCCTCGACGGCCCTGAGGCGTCACTCTTCTGCCTGGTGGACGGGACCACGGTGGTGCCACTGATGCCGGCGCAGGACTTCAAGCGCGTGGGCGACGGTGATGCCGGCCCGAACACGGGCGGCATGGGTGCCTACGCGCCGCTGCCGTGGGCGCCGGCGGGCCTGGTCGACGAGGTGGTGGCCAAGATCATCCACCCGGTGGCCGCCGAGCTGTCCGCGCGCGGGACGCCGTTCTCGGGCCTGCTGTACGCGGGCCTCGCGCTGACGTCGACGGGCCCGCAGGTGATCGAGTTCAACTGCCGCTTCGGCGACCCGGAGACGCAGGTCGTGCTGTCGTTGTTGCGTACCCCCGTGGCGGGCCTGCTCCACGCCACGGCCACGGGTTCGCTGTCTTCGCACCCGGCACTGGAGTGGTCCGACGGCTTCGCGGTCACCGTGGTGATCGCCGCGGAGGGCTACCCGGGCCGAGTCCGCTCGGGCGACGTGATCACGGGCGCGGAGACGGACGGCATCCTGCACGCGGGCACCCGCCGCCGGGAGGACGGAGCGATCGTCTCGGCAGGCGGCCGAGTCCTGTCGGTGGTCGGCACGGGCGCCACGCTGCCGGAGGCAAGGGACGAGGCGTACCACAAGGTATCGACGGTCCACCTGCCCGGCTCCCACCATCGCAACGACATAGCGGAACGCGCCTCCCACGGGGAAATAGCCGTCGTCTGACCCCCTCGGACCAGCGTCTGAGGTTCAACCGATCAGCGGAACCCGAACCGGTGAATCTTCGTCAAAGTTCAGGTTGGCCTTACTGGCCTTGGTAGCCTGCGGAGCGAGGCGGGTCAGACACAAGCAGTGGGGAGCGTCGGGGATGCAACTAATGGGCGACTTCGGCCGCGGCATCAACGAGGCCTTCCGCCAGGTCGACGCGGCCAACCAAGGCGTCTCCTCCGGCACCTTCACCGTGAACCAGCACAACATCCTCGCGGCCGCCCGCATCATCGACTCCCAGGCGTCGGCACTGCTGGAAAGGTTGAAGGGTGCGCAGCGCGATCTTCGTATCGAGCCGCCCGGCGGCGACGACGTGAGCACTCGCATCGCTCCTGCTTGGAATGACCGGCTTGTGCTGGACGACGATTCGTACGCCCGCCGGGTAGAGGACTATGTCACTGGGTTGAAACGACTCGCGGAGCAGCTGGGTGACACAGCCAAGTCCTACGGATACACCGAGGACCAGATCCAGGCCGCTTTCAGGGGATAGGGGTGCAAAATCGCGCTCTCCTTCTCGCAGTGGCCGGACTGCTCATGTTCGCCTCTGTGGTCGGCTGTACCTCGAGCACCGGAGGAGATCCGGCTCCGGATGAGAACCGGACGCCGTCGTCCGATGAGCAGCCAGACAGTAGCTCGGCGCCAAATGAGGAATTGCCGCCGCGACCTCGTGACCTGACCGTGGACGGTGTGGAACCCTGCACGCTCTTCACCAAAGCGCAGCTGAATCAGTTGCGCAGCGAGCTGCAACTTGACAAGCCGCCAAAGGCGTACACGTCAAAGGACACTCACTACAAGGCTCCGACCTGTGGCCTTGAGCAATCACGCGAACCGTTCGACTCGATTGACCTCATGGTCGTGACATCTGAGGGAGCTGAAACCTGGCTGTCCGGCGACCGAAACGTCGATGCGTGGCAGGTGTCGGTCGGCGGGTATCCGGCGGTCGACTACAAGCTCAAGGGTTCGGACGACGCTGAATGCGTGACGTCAGTGGATGTCGCCGACGGCCAGCAGATGATCGTGGATTTCATTCCGTTGGAACGCAGGGACTACAAGCAGCTCTGCCAAACCACCGAGAAGGTGGCGGGAATGGCGTTGCAGACGCTGCAGACGTTGAAGTGAGGGATGGCATGGACGGCGACTACGGGCTCAGCGACCTGCGCTTCAGCGGTTACTCCAACACG
>NZ_DATBKY010000228.1:0-17747 GCF_036555685.1 Actinophytocola sp.
TGCTGGTTTCGGCGGGACTCCCGCGCCTTCTGCGTCTTGTGCGGCGCCAGAACCATGATCATGTTGCGACCGTCCTGCTTCGGCGACGCCTCCACGAAGCCGAGCTCGGCCACATCGTCGGCAAGTCGTTGCAGCAGCCGGAATCCGAGCTCCGGCCGGGACTGCTCACGACCGCGGAACATGATCGTCACCTTGACCTTGTTCCCGTGCTCGAGGAACCGGATGACGTGGCCCCTCTTCGTCTCGTAGTCGTGCGTGTCGATCTTCGGGCGGAGCTTCTGCTCCTTGATCACGGTGAGCTGCTGGTTTCGGCGGGACTCCCGCGCCTTCTGCGCGCTCTCGTACTTGTACTTGCCGAAGTCCATGAGCTTGCAGACGGGCGGTCGTGCCTGCGGGGCAACCTCCACGAGGTCCAGGTCCGCCTCCTGAGCGAGTCGCAGTGCGTCCTCGATGCGCACGATGCCGACCTGCTCGCCGTTCGGTCCGACCAGTCGGACCTCGGGCACTCGGATGCGGTCGTTGATACGTGTGTCGGAGCTGATGGGGCCTCCTCGGGCCGAGTTCTGTGTCCTGTCGACGCACACGAACCGGGTCCCCACACAGCACGAACCCCGCGCACCGAGGGTGCACGGGGCCCGCTTCCGACCGATCCTCGACGATGCCCGTCGAGACACCGCGCGCCGATACCGGAAACCCGGCACCAGCCGCGGCGACCGGAACCCGGCCACTGCGGTGACTCGGGTGGGAGCGGGGCTCCACTTCGCGGCCTCGCTCTCACGAGGCTGGTCGCGTCCTACAGATTAGCAGAACGGAGTTCACACCCGATTTATGCCGGGTCCACCGCCAGCGCGGCTCGGACCGCTCCAGGCGGCGCCCCACGACGCGGGCCGACTTCACGTGAGCCGTGAACGAAATGAACACAAGTATGACCTAGGTCATACCATTTCGGACAATCGGACCACGGTACGACAGCGCCGGCATCCTGCCGCCGGTCCCGCGAGGAGGTTCCGTGTCCGAAACCGCACCCACCCGCACCCGCCGGCGGGACCGCACCCACCTGCTCTACATCGCCGTCATCGTCGCGGTCCTGCTCGGCATCCTGGTCGGCCTGGTCTGGCCCGACGTCGGCAAGGAGCTCAAGCCGCTCGGCACCGGCTTCGTCAACCTGATCAAGATGATGATCAGCCCGATCATCTTCTGCACGATCGTGCTCGGGGTCGGCTCCGTGGCCCGCGCGGCCAAGGTCGGCAAGGTCGGCACGCTCGCGATCGGGTACTTCCTGATCATGTCGACGATCGCGCTGGTCATCGGCCTGATCGTGGGCAACATCCTGCACCCGGGCGATGGGCTGCAGCTGACCGACGCGCTGCGCGAGGAGGGTCAGGGCCAGGTCGAGGAGAGCGTCGGCACGGTCGACTTCCTGCTGGGCATCATCCCGACCACGCTGTTCTCCGCGTTCACCGAGGGCGACGTGCTCCAGACGCTGCTCATCGCGCTGCTCACCGGCTTCGCGCTCCAGGCGCTGAAGGGCAGGGGCCGGCCGATCCTCGTCGCGATCGAGTACCTGCAGCGGCTGGTGTTCCGGATCCTCGCGATGATCATGTGGGTGGCACCGGTCGGCGCGTTCGGCGCGATGGCGGCGGTGGTCGGCGAGACCGGGGTCGACGCGCTGAAGAGCCTCGCGGTGCTGATGTTCGGCTTCTACGTGACGTGCGTGATCTTCGTGTTCGGCGTGCTCAGCTCGCTGCTGTGGGTCGTCGCGAAGATGAACATCCTGGCCCTGTACCGCTACCTCGGCCGCGAGTTCCTGCTGATCCTGTCCACCTCGTCGTCCGAGGTGGCGCTGCCGCGGCTGATCGCGAAGATGGAGCACCTCGGGGTCAGCAAGCCGGTCGTCGGCATCACGGTGCCGACCGGCTACTCGTTCAACCTCGACGGCACGGCCATCTACCTCACGATGGCCACGTTGTTCATCGCCGACGCCATGGGCCGGCCGCTGTCGTTCGGTGAGGAGATCTCGTTGCTGCTGTTCATGATCGTCGCCTCGAAGGGCGCCGCCGGAGTCACCGGCGCGGGCCTCGCGACGCTCGCCGGCGGCCTGTCCTCGCACCGGCCGGGCCTGCTCGACGGCGTCGGGCTCATCGTGGGCATCGACCGGTTCATGTCCGAGGCGCGGGCGCTGACGAACTTCGCCGGCAACTCCGTCGCCACGGTCCTCGTGGGTACCTGGACGAAGGAGTTCGACCGGGCCAAAGCCGACCGGGTGCTCTCCGGCGACGACCCGTTCGACGAGGCGACGATGCTCGACGACGACCGGGAGTCCGCCGACCGGGACCGCGACGCCGGCGACGCGGACGCCACGGCCGAGACGGTCTCCCCCGGCGAGCCCACGAAGCGGACGTAGGTCAGGCGCGCGTGCGGCGGCGGTACCCGCTGCCGGCGTGCCACGACTCGATGACGAGGTGGTCGGCCGGCTCGCCGACGTAGGTCAGCGCGACCTCGGCGATGTCGACCCGGAAGAAGCCGGCCCCGTCGTGCGGGCTGTCCGGCGGCGCGGCGGACTCCACCGCGCGGCCGGACACCTTCGCGTCACCCGCCCACCTGCCTTCCTCGGGCGGGTCGAGGGTCGGGCTGTGGATCGCGATCCGCGGGTCGCGGCGGACGTCGGCCAGCTTCCGCGAGTCACCCATCATGCCGAAGGTGAGCTCGCCGTCGTCGAACTCGCACTCGCTGCCGCTGATCCGGGGCGAACCGTCGGCACGCAGCGTCGCGATGGTCTTGTGCTTGCCGGCGCCGAACACCTTTCGCACCCGTTCGGCGAACTCCGGTGCGTCCTTCTCGATCTCCCGCCAGCTGGCCATCGCGTCCCCTCTTTCTGAACCGTCGTTCGGATACTACTCCCGATTTCCGAACCGTGGTTCAATAATTCGCGTGGGCAGGCCGCGCAAGATCTCCGACGACGAGCTGATGGCCGCGTGCGGGCGGGCGATCGGCGCGTACGGCCCCGGTGTCACGCTGGCCCAGGTGGCGGCGGAGGCCGGGGTCGCGGTGGGCACGGTATCCGGCCGCTTCGGCTCGAAGCACGGCCTGATGCTCGCCATGATGACCGCCGCGGCCGACGGCGTCGCCGACCGGATGCGCGCGGTCGCGGACCGGCACACCGATCCCGTCGCCGCCGTGGTCGCGGCCGCCCTGGTCACCGCGGAGGGCATCGACGACCCCGCGACGACGACCAACCACCTGGCCCAGCTCGGTGTCGACATGAGCGACCCGGCGCTGCGGGAGGGGCTCGCGGTGCTGCGCACGCGGGTGCGGGACGTGCTGCGCTCGCTGCTCGCGGCGGCCGGCCTGCCCGGCGCTCCCCCACCGGGACGCGCGGCGCGGATCGTGGCCGGGCTCGCGCACGGTTCGCAGATGGACTGGGCGCTGGCGCCGAACGGGAGGCTGAAGGACCGGTTGCGCGCCGACCTGCGGGCCGTGCTGGAGGGGTGGCGCCAGGATCGTGCCTGACGACATCGCACCGCCAGGCGTCCGTCAGGCGCGCCCCAGATAGCCGCGCAGGCCGCGCTGGCCGCGCCACATCATCGCGGCGTGGTTGGCGGTGAACAGCGGCCGGGCGAGCGGGGCGAGGGTGCGCAGCAACGGCTTGGTCATCGCGACCCGCTGGTCGATGGCCAGCTGCGCGCCACCGGTCGTCTCCTTGACGAGGCCTTCGCAGTAGCCGTCGAGGTCGCCGGTCATCTCGACTCGGAGGCGGCCGGCGTGGTGGTCCTGCTCGGCGCGGTGGAGGCGGATGGTGAGCGCGTAGGGCAGGACCGCGCGGCAGGTGATCTCGGCGGTGTCGTCGTCGATGCGGTCGACGGAGCGGACGTCGGGCCACCAGCGGGGCCAGCTCATCAGGTCGACGAGGGCGTCGAAGACGCGGTGGGTGTGCGCGGCGACGGACCAGACGTCCCGGAACCGATAATCGTTGAGCGACACACCATCGAGTATGCCGTTGGCTAGAGTCGCGCCATGGTGAAGTGGACCGCGACGGACATTCCGGACCAAAGTGGACGCACAGCGATCGTGACCGGCGCGAACAGCGGCATCGGCCTGGTCACGGCGCGCGAGCTGGCCCGGGCCGGGGCTCGGGTGATCATGGCGTGCCGGGACGTGTCGAAGGGCACGAGCGCCGCGGCGGCGCTGACCGGTGACGTCGAGGTCCGCGCGCTCGACCTCGCGGACCTGTCGTCGGTCCAGACGTTCGCCGACTCGGTCACCGACGACGTCGACCTGCTGATCAACAACGCCGGCGTGATGGCCACCCCGCACCGGCGCACGAAGGACGGCTTCGAGCTCCAGTTCGGCACCAACCACCTCGGCCACTTCGCGCTGACGGGACTGCTGTTGCCCCAGGTGCGCGACCGCGTGGTGACGGTGTCGAGCGCGGTGCACTGGATGGGCCGGATCAAGCTGGACGACCTGAACTGGGAGCGCCGCCGCTACTCGCGCTGGAACGCGTACGCGCAGTCGAAGCTCGCGAACCTGATGTTCAGCTACGAGCTGAGCCGCCGGCTGTCGTCGGCCGGCTCGCAGGTGCGGGCGACGGCCGCGCACCCGGGCTACGCGTCGACGAACCTGCAGTCGCACACCGAGTCGCTTCAGGACGCGGTGATGGCGCTCGGCAACCGGATCGTGGCGCAGAGCGCGGACATGGGTGCGCTACCGACGCTCCATGCGGCCGTGGCCGAGGTGCCCAGCGGGAGCTTTTCGGGGCCGGGCGGGTTGTTCGGGCAGCACGGCCATCCGAAGGTCGTCGGGTCATCCCGCGCGTCGCGCGACGTCGAGACGGCTCGGCGGTTGTGGGAGCGGTCCGCGTCGCTGACCGGCGTCGAGTACAAGTTCGGCTAGTGTCCCGCGGGACACTAGCTTCGCGTCGCCGATCCGGTGACGAGCGGGTGGACCACGGACGGCATCCCGCGCCACCGTGCGGTGTCCACCCGGTCGACGTCGAAGCGCCGGCGGACCAGTTCCAGCGTGTCGCGGTCGCAGCGGCAGCCCTGTGCGAAGGCGGCCCACGGGCGGGCGAAGCGCGACTGCCGGTGCGCGAGTTTCGGGTCCTCGGCCCGGACGTGTTCGCAGAACAGCAGGCGGCCGCCGGGCCGCAGGACGCGGGCGATCTCGGTGAGCACCGGGTCGACCTCGGGGACGGTGCAGAGCACGAGCGTCGACACGACGGTGTCCACGCTTGCGTCCTCGACCGGGAGGTCGTCGGCGGTCGCCTGGACCACCCGTGCGGCCGGGTGCCCGGCCGCACGGGCGGCGAGCCGCCGGTGCATCGCGGGCACGGGCTCGGTGAGGATGATCTCGCCG
The DNA here is from genome assembly GCF_036555685.1 of Actinophytocola sp. GTDB lineage: Bacteria > Actinomycetota > Actinomycetes > Mycobacteriales > Pseudonocardiaceae > Actinophytocola. The sequence continues at coordinate 5,356 of NZ_DATBKY010000228.1, forward strand.
GCCTCGCGGGGGTAGTGCGCGACGTTGAGGCCGGTGCCGGCGCCGATCTCCACCACCCGGCCGCGTGCCTCGGCGAGCAGCGCGGCGCGGCGGTCGGCCATGCCCAGCCGTTCGCTCGTGCGCAGAAAAGGGTCGTACAGGAACGCGGCTAGCCGATCCCACATGGGTCCTCCTACATTGATTCGGTGCCGGAACAGGTAGTTCGCTTCACGACCGCGCGTGGGCGCTCGGTCGCGTGGGGCAGCGCCGGGTCGGGCCCGCCGCTCGTGATCGGGGGCTGGTGGTGCAGTCACCTGGAGGTGGACTGGCGCAATCCGCTGGCCCGGCGGTTCTTCGAGATGCTCGCCGGCCGCTTCACGTTGGTCAGGTACGACCGGCCGGGTACGGGGATGTCCGATCGCTCCGGGATGCCGATCACGTCACTCGACGACGAGCTGGCGACGCTCGGTGCGGTCGTCGACGCCGCCGGTGGCCGGGTGTCCTTGCTGGGCGCGTCCTCGGGTTGCTGCGTGGCGGCCGTGTACGCGGCGGCGCACCCGGACCGGGTGGACCGGCTCGTGCTGTACGGCAGCTACGCGCGCGGCGCGGACATCGCCGACCCGGCGGCCCGGGCCTCGGTGCTGTCGGTCGTGTCGAGTCACTGGGGCGTGGGATCCCGGCTCCTCGCGGATCTGTTCATCCCGACCGGGACCACGGCCGAGCGGGACGAGTTCGTCCGGTTCCAGCGGGAGAGCGCGACACCGGAGGGCGCGGCCGCGTCGCTCGCGGCGGTGTACGACTTCGACGTGCGCGACCACCTCGGAGCCATCACCGCCCCGACCCTGGTCGTCCACCGCCGTGCTGACCGGGCGATCCCGTTCGCGCTGGGCAGGGACGTCGCGTCCCGCGTGCCCGGCGCCGGATTCGTGGCGCTCGAGGGCGTGGACCACCTGCCGTGGCGGGGCGACGCGCAGTCGGTCGCGAACACGGTGCTGACCTTCTGCGACGACGGCCAGCCGGTTGTCGCTCGTCCCGTCGAGGTGGCCGGTCTGTCCGACCGGGAGCTCGAGGTACTGCGGTTGGTCGCGGGTGGGCTGAGCGACCAGGAGATCGCCACGCGCCTGGTGCTGAGTGTCCACACGGTGCACCGGCACGTCGCGAACATCCGGCAGAAGCTAGGTCTCCCGTCCCGGACCGCGGCCGCCGCACACGCCGTGAGAGCCGGTCTCATCTGACCGTCACCGGCATCGCCGGCGCGATCCAGGTTGCCAGAGCCTGCGCGACGACGGACCCGTCGGAGGCGAGCAGGGCCGACGCCGACTGGAGTTTCCGGCCGTCCAACGCGCGCGTCCACCCGACGACGACCAGCCGCTCCCCCACCACGACATCCCGGTCGAGCCGCGCCTCGAGCGTGCCGAGCAAGGCGATCCGCCCCTCCCGCAACGCCTCGGCGGGAAAGCTGGGACAGTCGAGCACCGCCCAGACGATCGCCGGATCGACGACCCCGTCGTTCGCGACGCTGGCATCGGGCACGAACGGCGCCGCGGTCACCTCATCGGCGCCGTACAAGGGCCCAGGCGTGACCCCGAGTCCGTCGGTGCGCTCCGGCCCACAGACGAAGCAGTCGGAGAGCAGGTGCCGCACACCCCGCCAGGGATGCCGCCGCCCGGCCGCGACGGCCTCCCCCATACTGGGCCGAAGAGGCGGCTCGAGAAAGCCGTTGCGCGCCGGTTCGGCTTCCGCGACAAGCACCTCACCCTGCATGACCCGGATGCGGTCACCATCGGCCAGCGCGACGAGCCGCGCCTCGAGCGGCGGCGGTCGTCGCAGTCGTACGGTCGCCGGTCCCCGGACGAACCGGGCGATGACCCCACATGCGTAACCACCGTTGGCGGTGGTCGGCGGGCCGTTGAACCGCGCGCCGATCGTGAACTCCCCTGCCGGCTCCCATGTCTGTGCCATGTGCGAAGTGAATCGCCTGACGTGGTGCCCGGGCATCGCGAATGCGGGCCATGCTTGAGGATGGCCCGTTTCGGCCATCGTGGCTCGGCGCTGCTTCTGGCTCAGCGGTCGGGCTGGTCTGCTTGTGGCTCAACGGGTTGAGGAGCTGCGGCCGGGGTGGTTGGCGTGCAGCTTGAGACCGCTCGGCTCATTGTGAGGTGCCCGCGCCTTTCCCGGCGCCGGCCGGTGTTCAGACCAGCACGTGCCGAAGGAACTGCCCCGTGTAGCTCTCCTCGATCTCGGTGAGCTCTTCCGGCGTTCCCTCCGCGATGACGAGCCCGCCACCAGAGCCGCCCTCCGGGCCCATGTCCACGATCCAGTCCGAGGTCTTGATCACGTCCAGGTTGTGTTCGATGACGATGACCGTGTTTCCCTTGTCCACCAAGCCGTTGATGACGCCGATCAGCTTGCGGATGTCCTCGAAGTGCAGGCCCGTCGTCGGCTCGTCCAGGACGTACACCGTCTTGCCCGTGGAGCGCTTCTGCAGCTCCGAGGCCAGCTTCACGCGCTGGGCCTCGCCGCCGGACAGGGTCGGGGCGGGCTGGCCGAGGCGCACATAGCCCAGACCCACGTCGACCAGGGTCTTCAGGTGGCGGTGGATGGCGCGGATCGGTTCGAAGAACTTCTCCGCCTCCTCGATCGGCATGTCCAGGACCTCGGAGATGGTCTTGCCCTTGTAGTGCACCTCGAGCGTCTCGCGGTTGTACCGCGCGCCCTTGCACACCTCGCACGGGACGTACACGTCCGGGAGGAAGTTCATCTCGATCTTGATCGTGCCGTCGCCCGCGCAGGCCTCGCAGCGGCCGCCCTTCACGTTGAACGAGAACCGGCCCGGCTGGTAGCCGCGGACCTTCGCCTCGGTCGTCGCCGCGAAGAGCTTGCGGATGTGGTCGAACACGCCGGTGTACGTCGCCGGGTTCGACCTCGGGGTGCGGCCGATCGGCGACTGGTCCACCCGCACCAGCTTGTCGACCAGGTCCAGGCCCCGCACCCGGGTGTGCCGGCCCGGCACCTGCCGGGCGCCGTTCAGCTTGTTGGCCAGCACCGTCGCCAGGATGTCGTTCACCAGCGTCGACTTGCCCGACCCGGACACACCCGTGACCGACACCAGGCAGCCCAGCGGGAACGACACGTCGATGCCGCGCAGGTTGTGCTCCCGCGCCCCGACGACCGTCAGCTGGCGCTTGCGGTTCGCCGGCCGGCGCAGCGCGGGCACCGGGATCTGCTCGCGGCCGGACAGGTACGCGCCGGTCAGCGACTCCCTGTTCTTGAGCAGCTTCGCGAAGGGTCCACTGTGGACGATCTTGCCGCCGTGCTCGCCCGCGCCCGGGCCGATGTCGACGACCCAGTCGGAGCTGCGGATGGTGTCCTCGTCGTGTTCGACGACGATCAGCGTGTTGCCCAGGTTGCGCAGCCGGGTCAGCGTCTCGATCAGCCGGTGGTTGTCCCGCTGGTGCAGACCGATCGACGGCTCGTCGAGCACGTACAGCACGCCGACCAGGCCCGAACCGATCTGGGTGGCCAGCCGGATGCGTTGCGCTTCACCACCGGAAAGTGTGCCGGACGCGCGATCGAGTGAAAGGTAGTCGAGGCCGACGTCGAGCAGGAACCGCAGCCGCGCCTGGATCTCCTTGAGCACCGCGCCGGCGATCATGGTCTGCCGGCGGCCGAGCCGCAGCCCGTCGAGGAAGTCCGCGCACTCGGAGATCGACAGCGCGGACACCTCGGCGATCGACCGCGCACCCTGCGTCCTGTGCTCGAGGGTGACGGCGAGGATCTCCGGCTTCAGGCGCGTGCCCTGACAGGCTGGGCACGGCACCTCCCGCATGTAGCCCTCGTACTTCTCGCGCATGTAGTCGGACTCGGTCTGCTCCTGGCGCCGCTCCAGGAACGGGATCACGCCCTCGTAGTTGGCGTAGTACGACCGCTCGCGCCCGTACCGGTTGCGGTACCGGACGTGCACCTGCTCGTCGATGCCGTGCAGCACGGCCTTCTGCGCCTTCGCCGGCAGCTTGCGCCACGGTGTGTCCATCCGGAACCCGACCGCCTCGGCCAGCGAGCCGAGCAGCCGGACGAAGTACTCGGCGGTCTGCCCGCCGGCCCACGGCGCGATCGCCCCTTCCCCCAGGCTCAGCTCGTCGTCCGGGACCACCAGCTCGGGGTCGACCTCCTGGCGGACGCCGATACCGGTGCACACCGGGCACGCGCCGTACGGCGAGTTGAAGGAGAACGACCGCGGCTCGAGGTCCTCGATCGCGAGCGCGTGACCGTTCGGGCACGCCAGGTTCTCGGAGAAGCCCCGCATGCGGGCGGGATCGTGCTCGGGCAGGTCGACGAACTCCAGCTCGACGAGCCCGTCGGCCAGGCGCAGCGCGGTCTCGATCGAGTCGGTGAGCCGGCGCTTGGCGGACGCCTTGACCGTGAGGCGGTCGATCACCACCGCGATGTCGTGCTTCTCCTGCTTCTTGAGCGTGGGTGGCTCGGTCAGCTGGTAGACGGTGCCGTCGACCCGGGCGCGCGAGTAGCCCTGCGACTGCAGCGAGGAGAACAGGTCGACGTACTCCCCCTTGCGCCCGCGGACCACCGGCGCGAGGACCTGGAAGCGGATGCCGTCCTGCATCGCGAGCACCTGGTCCACGATCTGCTGCGGGGTCTGCTTGCTGATCGGTTCGCCACACTGCGGGCAGTGCGGCGACCCGGCGCGGGCGAAGAGCAGGCGGAGGTAGTCGTAGACCTCGGTGATGGTGCCGACGGTCGATCGCGGGTTGCGGCTGGTCGACTTCTGGTCGATCGACACCGCGGGCGAGAGGCCCTCGATGAAGTCGACGTCGGGCTTGTCCATCTGGCCGAGGAACTGCCTGGCGTAGGCCGACAGCGACTCGACGTACCGGCGCTGCCCCTCGGCGAAGATCGTGTCGAAGGCCAGGCTCGACTTGCCGGAGCCCGACAGACCGGTGAACACGATCATGCTGTTCCGGGGCAGGTCGAGATCCACGCCGCGCAGGTTGTGCTCCCTGGCGCCGCGAACAACGAGGCGGTCAGCCACTGAAGTCCCTTCGACGATGCTGCTTCGGATCGGCCACGCGCAGGTCAGGCGGTACCCACAGACCTGAGACGGGCGGCCGACGCCATGCTAGGACGGGGCACCGACAATTTCTGCGCCGGACGTCCGGACGATCGGCTACCCATGGTGGGCGCCCCATCACCTACGCTGGAGAAACCAGGTCTGGTGCAAAGCCCATTCTGAACTACCGACTCGCGGGGATGGCGGTATGACTGGCTCCAGCATCTCATCGGACGCGTCCGTGCGGCACGACAGCGTGCCCGAGCAGCGCCGCGCGCACGAACGCTCGGCGGCCGCGGAGGCCAGGCGCTGCCTGGCCGACGTGCGGACCGTGACGGAGAGGCTGGACCAGGCGGTCGGGGAGCTGACCGACCAGCGCATGCACCAGCCCAGCCGGCTGCCGGGCTGGACGCGCGCACACGTGATCACCCACCTCGCGCGCAACGCGGATGGGTTCGTGAATCTGCTCACGTGGGCGCGCACCGGCGTCGAACACCCCATGTACCCCAGCACCGCCGACCGCGACGCGGACATCCAGGAAGGTGCGGACCGCCTCGCACAGGTCCTGCACGAGGACCTCCGCGCGTCCGCCGACCGGTTCGCCGTCGCGAGCGAGCGGCTCGGCGACTCGCAGTGGCTCGCGACCGTGGCCGGCCGGGCATCGATGGTCTTCCCCGCGGCCAACATCCCGTCGATGCGGCTGTTCGAGCTCTGGGTCCACCTCGCAGACCTCGACGTCGGCTTCGGGTTCGCGGACATCCCGGAGGCGCAGCTGGAAGGTCTGCTCGGCACCGCGGTCGCGCGGCTGGTCGACCGGCCGGACGGGCCCTCGGTGCACCTGACCGTGACGCTGCCGGACGGCGAGGAGCGGGTCTGGGATCTGGTCGGCGGCGCCGCCGGCGAGGTGCACGAAGTTTCGGGCGCGGCCGCGCCCGTGCTCGCGTGGCTGACCGGGCGCGGCGACGGGCGCGAGCTCGAGGGCGACGTGCCGGTGCTACCCGCGTGGGGTTAGCCCGACGTCCGTGAACGTCGTCGTGAAGCCCGTGCCGGTCGGCGAGGCGGCCATGATGCCGGCGCGCGCCGTGGTGCCGGGTTCGAGGTAGGCGACGCGCAGCAGCGTGTCCGGGGCGGCGCCGTCGAGGCCGTAGCTGATCGTGACGGCGTCGCCGGTTCGCTCCGCCTTGATCGTCACGGTCGTGGGATCGGGCACGGGCGCGACCGACCAGTCGGAGAACTCGCGGGTGACGACGGCGGAGATTTGCTGGTGGCCGTCGACCAGCTCGATGCCGCTCTTGATCCAGTTGTGCTCGTCGATCCGGATGGCGATGCCGGCCTGGTCGTACTGGTCGCGGTACTCGCCGCGGAAGGTGGCGGCGAGGGTGAACTCACGCGCCTGCCCGCCGAGGAGGTGGCCGGTGTCGCGGACGAAGCCGTAGTGGGTGGTCCGCCAGAAGTCGGTGTCCGGGTCGGTCGTGACGATCAGCGTGCCGCCGTCCCGGCGCCACGTCGTCGGCTCGTTGAGCCAGGTCCAGCCCGTGATCACGACGGCCATGCTGTCAGGAGGCCGGTTCGGCGCGCTAGGGTCGCGGCCGTGGATGTTGTCGAGGACTACAACGGTCATGTCGAGCCGGGCGGGTCCGCCGCGCGGCGGACGCTGGACGCGCTGACGATCACGAAGATCTCCGTCGGCCCGATGGACAACAACGCGTACCTGCTGGTGTGCCGGGACACGAACGAGGCGCTGCTGATCGACGCCGCGAACGACCCGGAGCGCCTGTCGGACCTCATCGGCCACGGCGACGACCGCCCGACGCTGCGCACGATCGTGACGACGCACCAGCATCCGGACCACTGGCAGGCGCTGGGCGCGGTGGCGGGCGCGTACGGCGCGAACACCATCGCCCACGAGGCGGACGCCGGGCCACTGCCAGTGCCGCCGGACCGTTTCGTGTCCCACGGCGACACGGTCGAGGTCGGCGACTGTGCGCTGGAGGTCATCCACCTGCGCGGCCACACGCCGGGTTCGGTCGCGCTGCTGTACCGCGATCCGGCGGGCCACGGCCACCTGTTCACGGGCGACTCGCTCTTCCCCGGCGGCGTCGGCAAGACACAGTCACCGGAGGACTTCACGTCGTTGCTGAACGACGTGTCGTCGCGGATCTTCGACCCCCTCCCGGACGACACGTGGTTCTACCCGGGCCACGGCGACGACTCCACGCTGGGCGCGGAACGCCCGAAGCTCAGCGAGTGGCGCGAACGCGGCTGGTGACGTCCGAAACCGTCAAGACCGGGCGGCATGGCTCGGTCAGGATGGGTTCGTGACAGTAGATCTCGCGGCGGCTGCTTCCTTCATGGCCGCGCACGCCAGGGTTCTCGACCGGCGGCGGTTCGACCTGCTCGTGGGCGGGGACGACACCGATGCGGTGCTCGCCGCGGTCGACGGGTATCGCAACCTCGATGGTGGGTACGGGTGGGGGCTCGAACCCGACCTGCGTGCGCCCGAGAGCCAGCCCTGCGGGGCGTTGCACGCGTTCGAGGCCTTCGCGGACGTCGCGCCGGTCAGGACGGTCCGGGCCACAGAACTCTGCGACTGGCTCGCGGGGATCACGCTGCCCGACGGTGGCATGCCGTTCGCCCTGCCGGTCGCGGATCCCGCCGGGTGCGCACCATTCTGGGCGCGGGCCGACCCGACGATCTCGACCTTGCAGAGCACCGCGTTCGTCGCCGGCATGGCGCAGCGGGTGGCGGCGCACGATCCGGCCGTCGCCGCGCATCCGTGGCTCGCGACGGCGACGCGGTACTGCCTCGACACGATCGCGGGGCTCGACGACGCGCCGCACGCGATCGCGCTTTCCTTCGCGATCCAGTTCCTCGACGCGGTCCACGGTCGCGAACCGCGGGCAGCCGAACTGCTCGACGGGCTCGGCCGCTTCATACCCGACGACGGCCTCCTGCACGTCGCCGGCGGCGCGCAGGAGGAGTACATCCGCCCGCTCGACGTCGCGCCCGAGGCCGGCCGCCCGGCTCGCGAACTGTTCCGCCAGCACGTGATCGACGCCGAGCTGCGGCGCCTGGCCGGCAAGCAGGAGAACGACGGCGGGTGGCGTGTCGACTTCGCGAGCTACTCCCCCGCCGCCGAGCTCGAGTGGCGCGGCTACGCGACCGTGCAGGCCGTGTCGATCCTCAAGCGCAACGGCGTGCTGTAACGATCAGTGCCGAGCCGCCTTGACGCCGCTCTTGACGCCGCCGGTGAACGAACCGGCCGCGGACTTCGCGCCGCCCGTCACCGAACCGGCCGCGGACCTTACGGAATCGGCCGCGGACTTCGCCGTGTCGGCCGCGGACTTCGCCGAGCCGGTCATCGCGCCCGCGACGCCGGCCGTGCTGCCGGCCGCCGATCGGGCCGCACGCTTGGTGCGCCAGGCGACCGACGGCTTGCCGTGCGTGTCACCCGCGGCGATCATCAGGCCGCCGATCAAGGCGACGTTCTTGAAGAAGTGGCTCTGCTGCTGCGCGCGCTGCTGGGGGTCCTCGTGCTCCCAGAAGCGGTGGGCCGCCACGGTCGTCGGCACGAGCGAGCCGGCCAGCAGCACGGCGGCCAGGCGCGGGAACTTGCCCAGGCCGAGCGCGATGCCCGCGCCGATCTTGACGGCGGCGTCGAACTTGACCATGGACTCCGCGTCCGTCGGGATGTCGACCGGCAGCTTCTGCTTGACCGGGTCGGCGTTCTTGTCCAGCTTGTCGATCACCGGCTCGGCGGCCTGGATCCGCGGCTTGGGGTTGCGCAGCGTCTCGATGCCGCCGGACACGAATACTGCCGCCAGCATCGGGCGGGCAATCCGGCGCATAATCATCGGTTGGACCTCCTCCATACGTCTCTGACCTCTGCGTACCCCATCCGGCAGGTTTCACTCCGGCGGCAGCTCCGGGCGGTCGATGACGCGCAGCCACGTGCCGTCCGGTTCGCGGCGTGCGACCTGCACCCGGCCGCCGGTGTCGTCGGACGGGCGGGTCGAGGTGAGCGCCAGGTCGCCGTAGCGGACCGTCGGAAGTGGACTCTCCGCGGGGAACGGTCGCGGAGCGTGCGCCAGCAGCTGCTCGAACACCGCGCGGATCGCCTCGCGGCCGACGGTCGCGGACCCCGGCGGGTACGCGAGCACGGCGTCCGGCGCGTACAGCGCGACCATGCCGTCGACGTCGCCGGCGTTGGCTCGTTCGACGAACAAGCGGGTGAGGTCTTCTGGTTCCTTCGCAGTCATACCTCCACTGTCGGTCCGCGCGAACCAGAAGTCCAAGAGATAGTTGCTCTCGGATCTAGACTCGATGCTTATGGAGCTTCGACAGCTCGAGTACTTCGTGGCGGTGGCCGAGGCACGCAGCTTCACCCGCGCGGCCGCGAAGGTGCACGTCGCGCAGCCCGGCGTCAGCGCGCAGATCAGCCGGCTCGAGCGCGAGCTCGGGCAGCGGCTGCTCGAGCGCACGAGCCGGGCGGTCCGGCTGACCGAGGCCGGGGAAGCGGTCCTGCCCTACGCCCGCGCCGCGCTCGCGGCGGTGGCCGGCGCGCGGCTCGCGGTCGACGAGCTCACCGGCCTGCTACGCGGGCACGTCGCGGTCGGCACGGTGACCTCGCACGACGTCGACCTGCCCGGCCTGCTCGCCGGTTTCCACGACGACCATCCGGCCATCGAGATCACGCTGACCGAGTCCGCCTCCGACGAGCTGCTCGACGGCCTGCGCACGGGCCGGCTCGACGTGGCGATCGTCAGCATCGGCCGGCGCGTGCCCGCCGGAGTGGCTGTCCAGGTGATCACCGATCAGCCGATCGTCGCCGCGGTGAGCCACGACCACGAGCTGGCCGCGCACCGGTCGATCTCGCTCGACACGCTGCGCGGCCGCCAGCTGATCAGCCTGCCGCGTGGCACCGGCCTGCGGGCCCGGCTCGAGGAGGCCTGCGCGGTCGCCGGTTTCGCGCCGCACATCGCGTTCGAGGCGACCGACCCGGAGGTGCTCGCGCAGCTCGCAAGTCACGGCCTCGGCGCGGCGATCCTGCCCGGCGAGTTCGCCGCCGCCCGCGCGGACCGCCTGCGTGTGCTGACGATCACCCGGCCGGCACTGCGCGGCCGGCTCGCGCTGGCGTGGCGCGCGGGTGGTCCGAGCAGCCCGGCCGGTCGCGCGTTCGTCGGCCGTGCCCGCGAGGCCCTCTAGCGCCAGATCGAGGTCTGGACGCCGTCGCTGAAGATCTCGGACTCCTCCGGGATCGAGGTGGCCGTGCCCTCGCGGACCCGGCGCGCGGTCCACGCGGCGACCGCCGCGTCGAGGACGTCGTCCACGCCCGCCTTGGCGCCCGGGTCGCCGATGTCGCGCAGCTCGATGCCCGCCTCGGTGAGCAGGCGGTGGCGCAGCCGCGCGCCGGCCCAGGTGTGCTTGCGGACGTCGAGCGGCGCGCCGTTGAGGGCCGCGAAGCTGACCTCCGGGTGGACCTCCACGACGCGGCACGGCGCGCTCGGCAGCCACAAGTCGACCTCGCGCACCTTCGGCAGGATCCCGAACGCCTGGATCGAGATGCCCTCGCCGACCCGTTCGCGGTTGTGCGCGCTCGCGCTGCCGTGGTCGCGGTACTCCAGCGCGCCGCGTACCGGCGTCATGAAGACCGACGACGCGAGGTGGCCCACCGCGCGGCGGGCCTCGACGTCGGCCTGGCGGCGGGAGTTGTCGGGCAGGCCGATCGGTATGTCGACGGCGATCACCGCGAGGGGGCCGTCGGCGGCCGCGGTCGTGACGAGGTCGGCGATCGTGCGGGTCTGGTACGCCGTGATGCGGTTGCCATCCAGGGCGATGCCGACCCACCCCGCCCGGCAGGCATCCACACCGAGGACGCGTTCGGTGCTCATACGCCGTTATCGCTCGTCAGCACACGAATGTATGGGCCCGTCCACAAGGCAGGACGACTAGCATCGGAACGTGACCGATGATCGCCCCGGGGCGCTCGACAGGCTCGACGCGCTCGCCGGCCGGTGGGACGTGAGCGTGGACAACCCGCACATCCCGGGGACGCTCACCGGGACGATGACCGCCGAGTGGCAGGAGGGCACGTACCTCGTCCTCCGCTCGCACGCCGACCACCCGGACGCGCCCGACAGCTTGATGATCATCGGGGTCGACGACACGACCGACGCGTGCACCGTGCTGTACAGCGACGAGCGCGGCGTGCACCGGATCTACCAGATGAGGCTGGCCGACGGCGTGTGGCGGCAGTGGCGCGACGCCCCCGGGTTCGCCCAGCGCTTCACCGGCACGTTCGACGGACCGGACACGATCCGCGGCAAGTGGGAGATCTGCCTCGACGGCATCACCTGGGAGCACGACTTCGAGATGACCTACCGCCGCGCGTGACTTCTGGGCGGGGCGGCTGTGCGGCGTCCGAGCAGCGGCGTTCGCATTAGTACTCGTCCGGCGTCGGTGGGTTGCGCGGTTGTCCGGCCGGCACGGGCCGCGGCTGGTTGGATGAGCCGGGTAGGACCGAAGAACCAAGAAGGAGAACCGAATGGCCCTCGAGAAGCCCGCAGTCGACCCCGTTGACGGGCCCCCGCCGGCCGATCTGGTCGTCGAGGACATCACCGTGGGTGACGGCGACGAGGCCCGGCCCGGTCAGCAGGTCAGCGTGCACTACGTCGGCGTCGCGCACTCCTCCGGCGAGGAGTTCGACGCCTCCTGGAACCGCGGCGCGCCGTTCAGCTTTCCGCTCGGCGGTGGCCGCGTGATCGCCGGCTGGGACCGCGGCGTGGCCGGCATGAAGGTCGGCGGCCGGCGCAAGCTGGTCATCCCGCCGCACCTCGGCTACGGCGACCGGGGCGCGGGCGGCGCGATCAAGCCCGGCGAGACCCTCGTCTTCGTCGTCGACCTGCTCGGCGTCCGCTAGGGGACCAGCAGCCGGTCTACCAACGGCCACAACGCCCGCGGGTTCTCCACGTGGGCGTTGTGGCCGAGTCCGGCAAGGGCCACCGCGTCCGGGCGCAACCCGACCAGCCCGCCCGGCGGCGACATCGGGTCCCGCTCCCCCGACGCCAGGGTCACCGCACCCCGGCACGCGGCAAGCAGCCCCGCCATGTCCGGCGCGCCCACCCCGAACGCGGCCGAGCCCAACGCCAGCCGCCAGCCACCCTCCGCCGAAGCGACGCCGGCGTCGAGCGACGGCACCAGCCCGTGCAGCCCGGCCACCTTCAGCGCCCGCCCCATCGCCTCCGCCCGCGTGCCGAAGACCTTGGCGGGGCGAGCCGCCAGCTCGGCCGCCTTCGCGAGCTCCGGAGCACTCCACGACACCTTGATCCCCAGCCCGCACACCGCCGGT
>NZ_DATBKY010000229.1:0-81071 GCF_036555685.1 Actinophytocola sp.
TCGCCCGAAGGCCAGTAGACGGTGCCGGACGCGCGCAGGCCGTCGACCGTGCCGTGCGCGCTCAGCACGACCGCCTTGTCGACGCGGACCGTCACCGGGGTCTCGATGTGCACCGTGGTGGCCTTGGTGAACGCGGGCGGCAGGTCCTCGGTGAGCCCGGTGATGTCGCTGCCGCGCGGGCCGCCGTTGCCGATGAACAGCACGCACATGATGAAGGTCGGCGCGGCGATGGCGAAGAGCTTGAGCCAGTACTGGAACGCCTGCACCACGGTGATCGCGCGCATCCCGCCGCCGAACACGTTGACGATCACCACGATCGTCACGAGCAGCGCGCCCGTCCACGTGGGCACCGGCAGGATGTTGGCGAGCGCGAGGCCCGCGGCCTGCAGCTGCGGGACGACGTAGAGGATCCCGATGAACACCACGAACGCGGCGGCGAGGCTGCGCAGCGCCCGCGAGCCGAGGCGGGCCTCGCAGAAGTCGGGCAGCGTGTAGGCGCCGGAGCGGCGCAGCGGGGCGGCGACGAACAGCATCAGCGCGAGGTAGCCCGCGGTGAAGCCGACCGGGTACCAGAGGGCGTCGGCACCGTCCTTGAGCACGAGGCCGGCGACGCCGAGGAAGCTCGCGGCCGACAGGTACTCGCCGGAGACCGCGGCGGCGTTGCGGCGGGAGCGCACGGTGCGGCGCGCGACGAGAAAGTCCTGTGTGGTGTTCGCGGTGCGCGAGGAGCGCCAGCCGATGTAGAAGGTCGCGACGGTGACGAGCACGATCCCGGCAAGCGCCCAAATCTTTGCGTCCACCGAGGTCCCGGTTCCTAACGAGAGCTGGCTACTTCTCCACCATCGCGACGAACGCCTGTTCCTGGCGCTCGGCCACCCGGTTGTACCAGTAGCCGACGCCGAAGAACAACGGGAACGGGAGGATGCCGATCACGAGCCACGGCAGGGCGACGCCGGCCAGGTTGACCTCGGCGAGCTGCGGGACGAGGAAGAAGACCGCCGGGACCGCGGCGAGCAGGCCGACCGTGAGCACCCAGAGCCACATCGAGACGCGGAGCTGGTGTCGGACGAACTGGCTCACCAGCTCCTCGCCGTAGCTGGTCTGCTCCTCCAGCTCGACGACCGTGCGCAGCACGGTGACCGGCGCACGCGAGTCGGCCAGCACGACGCGCTTGCGGCGTGGCTTGGTGGGCGGGTCCTTGTACGGCTTGTCGTGTTGCCCGGGGCCGGCGGCGTGTTTGCTCATGCCCCCCCGCGGCGCGTGATGCGGTCCTTGAGCTCACGCGTGTGCCGGCGGCTGACCGGGAGCTTGCGCTCCTCCTCGCCGATCACGACGTGGTAGCCGTTGCCGCCGAGCTGCAGCTCGGTGATCAGGTTGATCGGCACCAGGTAGGAGCGGTGGATGCGGACGAAGCCGGCCTTCTCCCAACGTTCCTCCAGTTGCGCGAGCGGGATGCGGACCAGGTGCGAGCCCTCCGCGGTGAACAGGCGCGCGTAGTCGCCCTGCGCCTCGACCCAGCGCACCGCACTGCGCGGGATCAGCTTGGTCGTGCCGGCGAGCTCGACCGGGATGACCTCCTCGTCGGTCGGCTCGGGGCCCGGGGCGGCGCCGGCCTGCTCGCCGGTGAGGCCGTCGCCGCGCAGCTTCGAGATCACGCGCTGGATCGCCCGGTCCATGCGCGTCTGGTCGCACGGCTTCGGGATGAAGTCGACTGCGCCGAGCTCGAACGCCTCGACCGCGTCGTTGCCCTCGCCGTGGCCGGTGATGAACACGAGAACCGGCGACGGCTTGAAGCCGGCCAGGACCTTGGCCATCTCCATGCCGGTCAGGCCGGGCATCTTGAGGTCGGAGAAGACGGCGTCGACGATCGGGCGGCCGGAGTTGCGGCGCGAGCTGAGCTCGGGGTCGTCGCCGGCGAGCTGGCGCAGGGCCTCGGTGGCGTCGAAGGCCGGGATGACCCGGCGCACGTACCGGTTCGCGTCGAGCCGTTCGAGCATGAGGTCCATCCCGTCCTTCTCGTCGTCGACGGCCAGGACGACGAGACCGGGGGTGTTGGCTGAAGTACTCACGGTGAGGAGCATCCTGCCGATCGGAAGAACCAAATGTCCATGGTCAACCTCCTGCTTACCCCGCCCGAGTGAGCAAGGGGTCGATCTTGCGTGGCGGACACGACTCTCAGCAGAGTCTCACACGCCTCACATCCCGAACCGCGACCACGCGGCGCGCACTTCGAGCGCCTCGAGCGCCCCCATCACGCGGTCGGCCGCGCTGAAGGTCGCGGCCGTGCCGCCGAGGCCGAGGCGGGCGAGCAGCGGGCGCTTCGGCTCCGCGATCGCGACGTCCGCGTCCGGGTACCGCTCGGTGATGACCTCGCGCAGGTTCCCGACCCCGTCGACGAGGCCGAGCTCGACGGCCTTCTTCCCCGTCCAGACTTCGCCGGTGAACAGGTCGTCGTCGCTGGTCAGCCGGTCACCGCGGCGCTTTTTGACCCACTCGACGAACTGGTCGTGGAGCTGGGTCTGCAGGCTCTTGAGCCACTCGACGTCCTCGTCCTTCTCGGGGCGGAACGGGTCGAGGCGGACCTTGTGGGCACCGGCGGTGTAGACGCGACGCTCGACGCCGACGCGCTCGAGCAGCCCGTTGAGCCCGAAGCCGGCGGTGACGACGCCGATGGAGCCGACGAGGGAGGAGGCGTGGGCGTAGATCTCGTCGGCGGCGCAGGCGAGCCAGTACCCACCGGATGCGGCCACGTCCTCGGCGAACGCGATGACCGGGACCTTCTTCCGGTTGGCGAGCTCGCGGATCCGCTCGCCGACGAGGGCGGACTGGGTGGGCGCCCCACCGGGCGAGTTGATCGCGAGCGCCACCGCCTTGAGCCGCTCGTGGTCGAACGCCCTGTGCAGCGCGGACTCGACGGTGTTGATGTTGATGGTGCCGCGCGCGAGCGGGGACGGCGTCGGCGTGATGACCCCGTGGAGCTTGACAACGGCGACGACGGGTCCGCTGTGGCCGCGAGCCTTGGGCAGCCGGGCGGCCAGCTTGTCGGTGACGCTCATGCCCCAACCCTATGCGCGATCCGGTGTACGACTCGTGAACCTTGCGCCCGTTCCTCGGGTGCCCAGCCGCCCGACACCAGCGACCCAGGTGCCCGAAACCTCCCCCCGCGCGCACGCGCGTGCAGAACGCGAGAAACGTAGCCCCCGCCCTCTCCGGGGGCACCCCTCGTGATCGTCAGTTTACCGGGAGGTACCGACAAAAGCGGTGGTCAGCCGTGCGCTGTGGACAACTGGGTGGGTTGTGGACAGCTGTCAGCGGGTTGGTTGGGTGGCGGTCGAGTCGGTGGTCTTGGATTCCGAGCCCTCTTCCGCGCCGAACTTCGGGAGGTCGGGGCGGACGCCGGGGAAGAACTTCGGGACGCGGAGGATCACCTTCATGCCCGCGCCGGGGGCCGTCTCCGCCATCAGGGCGTACTCGTCGCCGAAGACGGAGCGCATGCGCTGGTTGATGTTGCCGATGCCGACGTGTGAACCCGTCTTGTGGGCGTCGCGGAGGTCGGCGAACAGGCGGTCGGCATCCATGCCGACACCGTCGTCCTCCACGCTGATCAGGGCCTCGTTGCCGTTGTCCTGGGCGACCACCGTGATCGTGCCGCCGCCCGGCTTCGGGGAGATCCCGTGCTGGACCGCGTTCTCCACCAGCGGCTGCAGCACCAGGAACGGGACCACCACGTGCAGCACCTCGGGGGCGATCTTGATCCGCACGTTGAGACGGTCCGCGTAGCGCTGGGCCTGGATCGTCAGGTAGCGGTCGATGTTGCGCAGTTCCTCGGCCAGGGTCGTGAACTGGCCGGACGTACGGAACGAGTACCTCGTGAAGTCGGCGAACTCCTGCAGCAGCTCGCGCGCGCGCTCCGGGTCGGTGCGGATCAGCGAGGAGATCGAGTTCAGCGCGTTGTACAGGAAGTGCGGCGAGATCTGCGCGCGCAGCATCCGCACCTCGGCCTTCGCCAGCGCCTGCTTCGACTCGTCGAGCTTCGCCAGCTCCAGCTGGATCGACACGAACTTCGCCACCTCGTCCGCCGCGCGGATCAGGCGCTTGGAGTTCACGCCGCCGATCACGATCAGCGTGCCCTCGACCTGGCCGTCCGGGATCAGGGGGACGATCACGGCCGTGCGCATCGGGCAGCGGCCGCGTTGGGTGCACTTCAGGTTCGTGTGCGGGATCGCCGCGCGCTGTGCCTTGCGGATCGCCACGTCGATCGTCGGGATCAGATGCTGGTAGTGCTCGTTCGCGCCGCCGTCCCACGACAGCAGGTGCCCGTCCGCGTCGGTGATGCCGATCGCCACGCACTTGAGCATCTCGACCAGGTGCGACACCGCCTGGTCCGCCGCCTGCTCCGTCAACCCGCCGCGCATGGCCGGGGCGGCCTGGGAGAGGCGCTGCACGGCGTCGAGCACCGCGTCGTCGACCGAGCCCTCCGACTTGCGGCGGCGCACGACAAACCCGAGGAGCGCGCCGACCCCGAGCATGACGACGGCACCGATGAGCGCACGCTCGGTGAAAAGGCCGGACAACAGGTCGCTCACCCGTCAATGCTCAACCGAATCGCATGTGCGAAGCAAGCGACCCCTACTTGAGCAGGCGCGACATGCGCCGGTCCGCCAGCGGCTTGCCGCCCGTCTGGCAGGTCGGGCAGTACTGGAACGCCTTGTCCGCGAACGACACCTCGCGGATCGTGTCGCCGCAGATCGGGCACGGCATGCCGGTCCGGGCGTGCACCCGCAGGCCCGACCGCTTCTCCCCCTTGAGCAGCGCCGCGTGCTGGCCGACCGAGCGGCTGACGGCGTCGGTGAGAACCGTGCGCATCGCCGCATACAGCTCGTCGACCTGCGCGTCGGTGAGCTTGCCGGCCGTCGCGTACGGCGAGAGCTTTGCGGTGTGCAGGATCTCGTCGGAGTACGCGTTGCCCACTCCGGCGAGCATCTTCTGCGAGGTCAGCGCCGTCTTCAGCCGCTCGTTGTGGCCGGCGAGCACGGCCGCGAACTCGTCGCGCGTCACCGCCAGCGCGTCCGGGCCCAGCGACGCGATGCCCGGCACCTCGGCCGGGTCCGCCACGATCCAGACGGCCAGCCCCTTCTTCGTGCCCGCCTCGGTGAGGTCGAAGCCCGGGCCCGTGCCGGGCGGGCCCAGGTGCACGCGCAGCGCGAGCGGTCCCTTGCCCGGCTTCGGCGGCGCGGCGGACAGCGTCTCGGCCCAGCGCAGCCAGCCGGCGCGGGCGAGGTGGACGATCAGGTGGAGGCCGTCGCAGTCGAGGTCGAGGAACTTGCCGTGCCGGCCGGTCGAGACGACGGTCCGGCCGTGCAGCTCGGTCCACGGCGGGGTGACGGTCTTGAGCACGGAGAGCGACGCGACGTCCACCCTGGCCACGCTGCGGCCGACGCCGTGCTCGCGGATGTGCTGGGCGAGCGCCTCTACTTCGGGAAGTTCAGGCACGACGCCAGTGTTGCCGGATTCCGGCGATTACGCCACGGGTTGTAGCGGACCTTCCACACCGGGCACGCCGTCGCGGGCGATCGCCTTCATGACCCGGGTGCTCTGCTGGCGGACGTTGAAGACGCCGCGGACGGTGCCGACCCACCGCTCGATGGTGCCGTCCTCGTTCTGCACCTCGGCGACGATCCGCCACGGGCGGCGCAGCGCCCAGCGGGTCGGGAAGAACAGGATGCAGAGCAGGACGAGCATGACCACCCAGAGCGGCACGACGACGTCGTCGGGGGTCCACGCGATCAGGACCGTGCCGAGGGCCAGCACCAGGACGAGCAGAACGATCGCGGCCGCGTTGCCGACGCTGACGTCGTGCTCGAAGTCGTCCCCGGTAGCGGCCGGCCGCCACTCCATGTGGCTACGAACCGTCCACTTCCGTCCGTCCTTGTCTTTGACGATGCGCGGGGTCATCACGGCCTCCCGGCTCCGGAGCTGGTCGGGATATCGCTACTTATGATGACCTAACCCGTGACTTTCATGCACCCGTCAGGGCCCGTTCGGCGCAGCGGGCGACGCGGTAGGTTCAGCCGTTCGGGCTGTCTGCGGTCCACTGGACGGTGGTTGTGACGGCCGTCGTTGCTGGGTGTAGCTGGTGTTCTCGGTCCTCGTCCGCGCCTGGTTCTTCGCGTTGACCTCGTAAATCGTCGTCGTCTCGTACACGACCGTGTAGCCGTCGTACATCGTCGTGTGGCGCTCGACCGTGGTCTCCCGGTAGACGATCGGGGAGCTCTCGTCGAACGGCGCCTCGGCGCTCATCATCGGTTCCTCGGCGCGGGCACCGGCCGCCTTGTTCGCCGCCGGCTTCGCGTTGGCCTTCGCGGACGTCGGCCGCACTGTCTTCGCGGGTTCGTCGACCGGCTCGCCCTGCTCGGGCACGCGGGCCTCGGTAGTGAGCCGGCCGGTGGTGACCCGCAGCGAGGTGGCCGGTGGCGGTGGTTCCTGACTGCGCTGCAGCTCGACGCCGCCCTTGCCGGCCAGGTCGAGCGGTGCGGACGAGCCGCCTCCGGCACCCCACGGCGCGACGACGAACCCGAGCACGCCGACGGCCGCGACCGAGCCCGCCGCGACACCGATCTGGACCTTCGTGCTCGCGAGCAGGCCCTTGAGCATCGCGCCGAGCCCGCCCGCGCTCGCCACGGCGACGACCGGAAGGGCGGACACACCCGCGTGCGCGCGCAGTCCGGAGCAGACCTCGCGCAGCTCGTTGTACATGGCCGCGCAGGACGCGCAGGTGGCGAGGTGAGCGCGGATGCGGCGGCGCTCGATACCGGAGGTGCAACCCGCGGTGTAGGCGCCGAGCTTCTCGAGCACGGAGCGGCAGCCGGTGTCGCCGCGATCGGCGGTCAGGTGGGCCTGCAGGTAGGCGGCGCGCAGGCCCTGGCGCGCGCGGCGGGCGAGGGCGGCGGTGGCGTTGGGGCTGAGGCCGAAGTTGGTGGCGACGGCGGCCGGGCGCTCGCCCTCGACCTCCATCTTCCAGAGGACGTTGCGCCAGCGCTCGGGAAGGCTGGTGAACGCCCGGCGGATCAGGCTGCGCTCGGTGAACTGGCCGGAGGTGTCGGGGTCGGACGCGGCGCGGTGGGTCAGCTCCTCGTCGCTGACCGGGACGTCGCGGCGCAGGCTCCACTCCCACGCCACCCGCCGGGCGACGATCAGCAGGTAGCCACGCACGTTGTCGACGGGTCCGGAGCCGCGGCGGATCGCCTGCAGCACGCGGAAGAAGGCCTCGGCGGTAAGGTCCTCCGCTTCGGCGCGGTCGGTGACGAGGCCCAGCGCGAGCCGGTAGACGGCGGTCGAGTGGCGCGAGAAGAGCTCTCCGAAGGCGGCGTCCTGCCCGGCCCGGAGGCGCTCGAGCAGTGCCCGATCCTCCGCGTCCCCCGTCTCCACCCTGTGTGCTCCGGATGATCTCGGAGCATCGCCGGTCATCAGACCCGGCACCTCCTCCCGGCCGCCACGGGAATCTGGCTCAACATGCCACAGGGCGCTTGTGGTGTGCGGCAAACGTTAAGAACGGGAATGTGATACCTACGAAGGTATTAGCCCATTCGGTCCATTCACCGCAGGTCAGAACCGGCCCCAGCCCGTTGGGGGTTACCCCGGCCCGCATCCGCTAAACTCGGCCCCAGCACGCGCGGAAGCGCATGCGGACGTAGCGCAGTTGGTAGCGCATCACCTTGCCAAGGTGAGGGTCGCGGGTTCGAGTCCCGTCGTCCGCTCTGTGCACGTACGAAGGCCCGCCCCGAGAAGAGGCGGGCCTTCGTCGTCGGTCAGGCTTCGTTGGTCGTCAGGCCGATCGGGCAGCTCACTCCGGTGCCGCCCAGGCCGCAGTAGCCGTTCGGGTTCTTGGCGTCGGACAGGTACTGCTGGTGGTAGTCCTCCGCGTAGTAGAACTCGCCGAGCGGGGCGATCTCCGTGGTGATCTCGCCGTGGCCGCTGCGGGTCAGGGCCGCCTGGTAGGACTTGCGGCTCTCCTCCACGGCCTCGCGCTGTGACTCGTCCGTGTAGTACACGGTCGAGCGGTACTGGGTGCCCATGTCGTTGCCCTGGCGCATGCCCTGCGTCGGGTCGTGGCCCTCCCAGAAGACCTTCAGCAGGCCGTCGAAGGTGATCTGGTTCGGGTCGTACACGACCAGGACCACCTCGGTGTGTCCCGTCTGGCCGCTGCACACCTCCTCGTAGGTCGGGTTCGGCGTGTACCCGCCCGCGTAGCCCACGGCCGTCGTGTAGACGCCCGGGGTCTGCCAGAACAACCGCTCCGCGCCCCAGAAACAGCCCAGGCCGAACACCGCGGCCCGCAGACCGTCGGGGAACGGCGGGGCGATCGGCCGGTCGGTGAACACCGCGTGCGCGCTCGCCACCGGCATCCGGTTCGCCCTGCCGGGCAGCGCCCGCGTGGCGTCGACCATCCGTGCCTTGTCAAACCCGAACAAGCCCATGCCTCCACTCTCACCTGTGCACTCACCGAGGTCAACGCACAGACGTGGTAACAACTTCCCCATGGCGTGGCAGGAGGGGTTGCGGGCGCTCGGCGAGAAGCCGGAGACGGATGTGGAGTAGGCCGCGCGTCGGTGGTCAACGCGGCTTTGACATGGTATTGGCGTGACGAGCACGGTCTTGAAGTCGGATCCGGAGGCGGATCCGCCCCGCGAACCGGACGACTCGCAGGACGGCTCGAGCAGACTCGACCGGCGCGCGGGTGCCATGGTCGCCGCGCTGCGCCGGTGGCTCACCGACCCCGTGATCGCCCGGCTCGTCGAGGTGCTCGCCCTGATCCCGCCCCTCGCGATCGTGGTCGAGGTGGCGCGCTCGGGGAAGCTGCAGTGGCTCGACTACTGGTACGTGCTCGTCCGCATGACCAACCCGGACGGCTCGTTCCATCCCGGCGGCATCTTCGTGCCGCAGAACGAGCACCCGCTGATGATCCCGTCGCTGCTGTACTGGCTCGACGCGCGGCTCGCGGACGGCGACAACCGGGTGCTCGGCTACCTCGTGATCGTGATCGCCGCGGCCACCGTGCTGATGCTGCGCGCCGCCCTGCCGAAGACGCTGCCGCCGGTCGTGCGAGCCGGCCTCGTGGTGGCGGCGTCCGCGCTCGTGTTCAGCCTCCAGGGGCTGCACATGTTCGTCCGCTCGATGAGCGGCGCCGCGTGGCTCACCGCCAACCTGTTCGTGGTGGCCGCACTCGTGCTCGCGAACCGGCGCAAGTGGTGGGCCGCCTGGGGCATGGGCCTGCTCGCGACCGCCTCCTACGGCACCGGGTTCGCGCTCTGGCCGGCCCTGGCCGTGCTGGCCGCCCTGCACAAGGAGCGCTGGCGGACCCGGCTGATCCCACTCGGCATCGGTGTCGTCCTCGTCGGCATCTGGTACTACCTCAAGCCGACCATCTGGCGCGGCGGCACGCCGGCGAACGACGTCGGCTCGCTGCTGTACACGTTCCTGTCGATCGTCGGGAAGATGTGGACGGCCGACAACGCCGGCTTCGCGGTGATCGCGGGCGCGCTGATCCTCGTCGTCCTCGCCGTGCTGACCACGAACAAGACCGCGCAGGCACCCGGGCTGCGGTTCTGGTGGGCGCTCGCGGTCTACGGCATCCTCGCCTGCGGCATGATCGCCACCGCGCGGGTCGACTTCGGCGCCGACTTCGGGCTCTCCAGCCGGTACTCCTCGCTCGCCGTGATGGTGTCGATCCCGCTGCTGGTGCTGATGGCCGCGATCCTCTACAAGGGTGTGCGGCGCAACGCGCAGAAGATCGCGATCACCGTGGTCGCGCTCGGGGTCGTGGGCTTCACGCTCGGCCTGCCGACCGCCGCCCTGCTCCGCGGCCAGATCACCGAGCACCCGCTCGAGGGCATCGCGATCGCGGCCGGGTACGGCGACACGCTGGGCCCGGTGATCCCCAAGGAGGACCAGCTCGAGCCGACGCTGCGAGCGCTGCACGCCTACCCGCTCAACGGGCGGTTCTCGCTCGGCTGCGGCGGCCCGGAGCTCGGCTCGAGGATCGACCTCGACAAGACGACCGCGCTGCCCCAGCCCGGCACCCGCAGCCCCAACCAGCCGTCCGGTCTCGTGGAGTCGATCGAGCCCCGCGGCGAGGCCGACCTGATCGTCGGCTGGGCGACCGGTGGCATCGCCCGCGGTGCCGACCAGGTCCGCTGCACGCTGGTCGTGGACGGCGGCGGCAAGGTCGTCGGCGCGGGCGTGAGCAGGCTCGTCCGCAGTGACGTCACCGCGAGGTACTGGAACACACCGCCCGACGTAGGCTTCAAGGCCATCGGACCGGTCACCGACGAAACACGCGTCGTCGTCGTCTACACGAGCGGCGCGATGCGATGGCTACCCGCACAGGTCAGCGACACCGGAGACAAGTAGTGAGCATTGAAACCGTGCCAGACGTGCAGGTGAGCGTCCTCATCCCGGTCAAGGACGAGGAGGCGACGCTGGCCACGCTCGTGGCCCAGATCGGCGAGGCGTTCGAGACGCTGCCGGAGGTCGAGTACGAGGTGATCTTCGTCGACGACGGCAGCGTGGACTCGAGCTGGACCGTCATGCAGGAGCTCGCCGCCGCGAACGAGCGCGTGCGCGCGCTGCGGCTGCGGCGCAACTTCGGCAAGGCGGCCGCCCTCGCGGCGGCGGTCGACGAGGCGCGCGGCGAGCGGGTCGTCACGATGGACGCCGACCTGCAGGACGACCCGGCCGAGGTGCCGCGGCTGCTGGCCGAGCTCGACGACGGCGCGGACCTGGTGTCCGGGCACAAGGCCGACCGCAAGGACCCGCTCGGCAAGCGGATCCCGTCGAAGTTCTTCAACAAGATGACGGGCGTGATCACCGGCCTGAAGCTCAACGACCACAACTGCGGGCTCAAGGCCGCGCGGACCGAGGTGTACCGGCGGGTGCCGCTCTACGGCGAGCTGCACCGCTACATCCCCGCGCTCGCCCACCAGCACGGCTACAAGGTGCGCGAGCTCGCGGTCAACCACCGGCCGCGCGAGCACGGCAAGTCGAAGTACGGCTTCGAGCGGTACGTGCGTGGCGCGATCGACCTGCTGACGGTCATGACGATCACCAAGTACGGCCGCCGCCCGGCGCACCTGTTCGGCGGGCTCGGGCTCGCCTCGGGGATGATCGGCTTCCTCATGCTGGCCTACCTGACGATCGTGAAGATCTTCGGCGGCCAGGCGATCGGCGACCGGCCGCTGCTGATGCTGGGCATCCTGCTCGTGATCCTCGGCGTGCAGATGGTCTCGATCGGACTGATCGCGGAGATCGTGCTGCATCGCACGGCGAACCGGCGCGAGGCGACCGACCTGATCGGCGAACGGACGAAAACGCTCGAACCGGCGGACGCGGTGGAGCCGACGACGCCGTCGGTGGTGGGCAAGTGAGCGGTCTGAAGGGCGCCTACGTGAGCGGCGTCAAGACGATGCGCAAGGCCGCCGACAAGGCCGGCCTGCTGGAGCGGCTCGAGCGCAGCGACTCGCCGAAGGCGAAGCACGTGCGCACGCTGTTCTCGATCTTCGACGCCCAGGACATGGCGCGCATGGACCTGGCCTGGTGGAGCTACCCCGCGATGCGCCGGGTCGGGGAGTTCCTCGGCGAGCGGCCGGAGGCGCGCGTCTTCGAGTACGGCGCGGGCGCCAGCACGGCGTGGCTCGCCAAGCGGGCGGGCCAGGTGGACAGCGTCGAGCACGACACGCAGTGGGTCGAGTTCGTCCGGGAGCTTCTGGCGGACACCCCTGGCGTGAAGCTGCACGCGGTGCCGGCGACGCCCGCGACGGCCGAGACCGTGGTCCGCTCCGGGCGGGCCGGGCACACCGACCTCGACTTCGCCGAGTACGTGGCGACGATCGACCGGGTCGGCGGGCTGTTCGACGTGATCGTGGTGGACGGCCGCGCGCGGGTGGACGCGTTCCGCCGCGCGCTGGACCACCTCGCCGACGGCGGCGTGATCGTGTTCGACAACCTCAAGCGCAAGCGGTACTGGGATGTCATCTCCGCGATGCCGGGCCTGCGCTTCGAGCTGCTGAAGGGCGCGACGCCGACGCTGCCGTACCCGACGACCACCGGGCTGATCTGGCGTGAGTGACGACCACAGTTCGAAGGCAACCACGGGCGATCCCGCCGCGCGGGATGAGCTTCGAACTGTGGCCGGACCTGCCGCGCCGCGACCGAGCCGGCGGGCGGACCTGCTGGCGGTCGCGTTCGTGGTGGTCGCCGTGGGGGTTGCCGCCTGGGCCCTGCGGGACGAGCTGCCGGACGTCCTCGCGGCGATCGGGAAGATCGCGTGGTGGCGGATGCTGCTCGCGCTCGCGTGCGTCGTCGCCGGGCTCATGGCGACGGCCGAGGTGTGGAAGTACTGCCTGTCCGCACTCGGCTCGTCGGTGTCCTCCGGGGCCGCGCGGCAGATCTTCTTCCCCGCGCAGGTCGGCAAGTACCTGCCCGGCTCGATCTGGCCGTTCCTCGCACAGATGCGCTTCGCGCGCGAGCACGGCGTGCCGGGCGGCCTGGCGCTGCTCGCCGGCTCGGTGTTCCTCGTGGTGCACGCGGTGACCTCGGTGCTGGTCGGCGCGCTGCTGCTGATCAGCCAGCCGGCCCTGGTGAGCCGGTTCGGCTGGGCCGGGCTGTTCGTCCCGCTGGCGTTCGTGCTGCTGCATCCCAAGGTGATCAACCTGCTGGCCCGAAAGCTCGCCGGGCGCTCCGGTGTCGAGCCGCCCGTGCTGCGCTGGCGGGACCTGGTGCGCCCGCTCGCGTGGATGTTCCCGGCCTGGCTCGCGTACGGGCTCGCCGGCTACCTGCTGGCCGCCCCGTTCACCGACTCGATCCTGCAGCTGCTGGTCGTGTGCACCGGGGCGTTCGCGCTGGGCTGGATCGTGGGGCTCGTCGTGTTCATCGCGCCGGCCGGCGTGGGTGCCCGCGAGGCGGTGCTGATCCTGGCGCTGACCCCGCTGCTGGGCGTGGCGGCGGCGACCACGGTGAGCCTGATCCTGCGGGTGGCCCACACGCTCGCCGACGTGTTGCTCGCGCTCCGCTACGGGCTCGTGCGCGCCCGGCGCAACCACCGGGAGCCCGAAGAGCCGGTGGCTTCGGCCTGAACGGCGGCCTGGCGGTCCCACGCCCGGGCATCTCACGGACACCACGCGGAGTGTCCGGCTACCGTATCGCGCGTGACCTTGCACGATCGGCGCTCGGTCGGCGGGTTGCCCCCGCTGCACGAGGCGTGGCTGCCGCGGGAGCATGCCCTGCACCGGCCCCGGCACGGTGGCCGGCAGCTCACCGCGCTGATCTGTGCGCTGGTCTTCTTCACCACGCCCGCGTTCATGTGGCTGTTCGGCATGCGCCCGGTCGCACTGGAGAACCACCAGGTCAAGGGCTTCCCCAGCATCCTCGAGGGCTGGGGCTTCCTGACCGGGATGGACCCGTGGGCCACGGAGAACCTCGTGTTCCGCCCGGAGGCCATCGCCGCCGCCGACTGGGTCAGCCGCACCCTGTTCGGCGAGGCGGCGCCGTACGACCAGGGCAACGGCGCGCCGGCCGGCCCGCTGCCGGGTGGGCCGCCCAAGCCGGAAACCGGCACAACCACGCCGGACGACCCGTCCGCGACCGACCAGGACTCGGCCGGCTACCGCAGGGTCATCGAAGGCAGCGACGGCTGGATGTACCTGGGCCTCGACACGGCCAACAAGTGCAAGCCGAAGCAGCCGCTGGACAAGACGATCAAGCAGCTCGACGCCCTGCGCGACGCCGTCGAGGCGTCCGGCCGCAAGTTCATGCTCGTGGCCGTCCCGGACAAGTCGACGATGGTCCCCGAGCACCTGCCCGACAGCTACCCCGGCAAACACTGCGCGAGCGAGGTCACCCCGGGGCTGTGGCGCAACCTCGCCACGGCCGGCGCCATCGACATGCGGCCGTCCCTCCAGGCGACGAGCGAGCTGCTCGGCCGGCCCGTCTACTTCCCGCTGGACTCGCACTGGACGGACGAGGGCGCGCTGACGATGGTCCGCCAGCTCGCCGACCGGATCGAGCCCGGCGTGTCCGAGAACTGGCGTATCGAGCGCAGCGAGACCCACGAGGCGAGCGCCGACCTGCCGCCGCTGATCGGCAAGCAGGGCGAGAACAAGGCGCCGAGCTTCCGGCTGCTGCCCGACGGCGAGACCGACCGCACCGGCACGCACCTCAAGGACCCGCGCAAGCCGATCCGCCGCTCGTCGGAGCCCATCGACGGCATGGTCGACAAGTCGACGCTGCTGCTCGGCGACTCGTTCATGCTGCCGGCGTCGGCCTACCTGTCGGGGGCCTTCTCCGACATCACGCAGCTCTACTACAACACCATCGAGTCCGACCCCGCGCTCGTGGCGTCGACCATGGTCGAGAACGACGTCGTCGTGTTCGAGATCGTGGAGCGCAACATCGCGCTGGGCACACCGGAGATACTCGACGGCCCATTCATCGACCACGTACGCGAGGAACTGCAGAAACATCCCATTCGCTAAGCGCCACAGGGAGAGAAGACCGATGACCTGGCTGGACCGCCTGCGCCAGCTCGACACGCGCCTGACCAACGGTGAGATCAGCGCCGCCGACTACCGGAAGGCACGCGACGAGATCCTTGCCGAGGCATCCAGCGGGAAGCGGCCGGTCGGCGGTGAGTCCCCGAAGGGCGAGGCGTGGATACCAGCGCATCCGGCGCCGATGCCCGCCACGCCGCCGTCTCCCCCTGCCGCCCCGCCGACGCCGGCCGCGCCGAAGCCGCCCGTGGCCGCCGCGGTGCCCGAGGTGCCGCTCATCGCCGAGCACTCGCCCGGCCACACCGCCGGGCCGGCGAGCGAGGCGGACGCGGGCGAGACCACGCAGGTCATCGGGGCCGACCAGCCGACGGCCGCGGTCGTCGACGACTCGCCGACCATCGTGGCGCCGGACGCGCCCGCGGTCGCCCCGACGACCCACAAGCTCGCGTCGCCGGCGTCCCCCGACGAGCCCACCGGGGACGACGAGCCGACCCAGGTCGTGGCGAACGAGACCGCGACCGACGGCCCGACCGAGGACGTCTCCGCCGACGAGGAGGAGACCGAGGTCGTCAGGGCGAACGTCGTCGCGGCGGCCGTGCCCGCCCGGCGGCCCGTGCCGGAGTTTCCCGAGTTCAGCCCGCGGGTCCCGCGCCCCCGGTACGCCCGCCCCGCGCCGATCCAGGGCGAGGAGGTGTTCGCGGAGGCCCGGCCGGTGCAGAGCAGCGTCGCGGTCCGGATCCTCGTGCCGCTCACGATCCTGGCGGTCGTCGGCGTGGCCGTGTGGTGGTTCGCCTTCCGCCAGGACGACTCGGCTCCCGCCGCCGCGCAGAACGAGAACCCGCCGGCCAGCGCGGCGCCGCAGACGCCGTCCGAGACGCAGACACCGGCCCCGCCGCCGGTGCCGACCGCGGCCGAGGTCGCCAAGAAGGTGCCCACGCTGCCCGGACAGGCCAAGGAGCCGAGCACCGGGACGCTGACCGTGGCCAAGGCACGGAACCAGAAGCTCCTCAACCCCGCCTACGCCAAGCTGCTCACCGACAACGGCGTGACGGAGCTGGTCTACCGCAAGTCCGCCCGCGGCGACTTCGGCTTCCTGCTCCTGGCCGCGCCGGTCAAGCCGAGCGGGGGCGCGGCCGACCTGGCCACGGCGACGACCGGTAACCTCCGCCAGGCCGGCTTCGCGCCGGCCCGGCCGCCGAAGTCCGGTGACGTGCCGGTGATCACCCGCAACGACCAGTTCTTCCGCACCTTCGTGGCCATGTACGCCTCGGGAGAGGTATGGGTGCAGCTCAACGTGTCCGGTCCGCCGGACGGGGACACCGCCGCGGCGCGGACCGAGTTCGAGAAGGTCCTGGCGTCGGTGACGAAGGAGCTTCCGGCCGCATGAGGGCGTGGTCTGGACCCCGTGCACAATAAAGTTTCGTTCGCGATCGCCGGATCGGTGTGCATGAGCGTCGCGGCCGTCAGCAGGAAGGGAGACCAGGGTGGCCTGGCAGGACGAACTCCGCATGCTCGACGAAGAGCTAGCGTCGGGGCGAATCTCGGCCGATGACTACCGCTCCCGCCGCGAGCAGATCATGTCGTCCGCGGTGGGCAACCAGCAGGCGGGTGGCGTCACGGTCGGCGAGACGACCACGATGCTGCCGCCGGTCTCCCAGCAGAACCAGACCACGCAGACGACCCAGGTGAACCAGGGAGCCCAGGGAGCCCAGAGCCCGCAGGGCACCCAGGGAGCGCCGGGCGCCCAGGGCGGCCAGCAGGGCGAGGACTCAGAGAAGACGCAGATCGTCGCGGCCCCCGACGTCGGGGACCCCGAGCGGACGCAGACCGTCGGCGGCGGCTGGCGGACCACGCCGCCCATGGACGACGCCGCCAGCCGGACCCAGTTCGTGCCCGGCGTGCCGCCGCAGTCGCGGGCCGGTGGGCAGTTGAGGCCGGCGCCCCCGCCGTCGCCGCCGGGTGGCTTCCCGCAGCAGGGCCAGTACCAGAACCAGCCGCCGTGGCAGAACGAGGAGGAGCTCGCCCCGCCGTGGGCCGGGCAGGAGTTCCCGCCGCTCGCCGCCACCGGCACGCCGGACTGGTCGCGCCAGGGCCCGGAGGTCTTCGGCGACGAGAAGAAGTCCAACGGCCTGAAGATCTTCGGCATCATCGCGATCGTGGTGGTCCTGCTCGGCATCGCCGCGGGTGCGTACTTCCTGTTCGGCCGGGGCGACAACAAGCAGAACACCGCCGACCCGACCAACGAGCAGCAGCAGAACCCACCGCCCGCGACGTCCGAGGCGCCGTCCACGACGCAGACGCCGGAGGGCCCCATCGCGGAGCTGCCCGGCGACGTGTCCGACATGAAGGACGTCGACACGTTCGCCAAGGTCGTGGCGCTGAACTACCTGGACAAGCAGGAGATCAAGATCTACCAGAACACCGGCGCCACGAAGGCGCAGATCGCGATCTCCACCGAGAACGACGTCCAGCTCATCGTGCTCGTCACCGACCAGAAGAGCCCGGCGGCCGCGGTCAAGGCCCGCAACCAGCTCGACACGCTGCAGCGCAAGTTCAAGCTGGCCAAGGTCTCCTCCTCGCAGGCCGGCGTGCTGACCGGCCTGAACGACAAGGCGAGCCGCGGCCCGATCTACCGGGCGCACTACGCGTCCGGCAACCAGGTCGTCCGGGTGCAGGCGCAGGGCCAGGACAAGCAGGCCGTCACGGAGGCGTTCAACGAGCTCCTCGACGCGCAGCTCGAACGGCTACCCGCGGATGGCTGATTCGGGGGGATCGGGGGGCGCGGCCGGAGAGTTCGCCGGCACGGTCGCGGGCACAATCGTCGCGCGCAACTACGTGCCGGCCGCGCGCGTGCTCGCCGACTCGTACGTGCGGCACCATCCGGGTGCGGAGTTCGCCGTCCTGGTGATCGACGCCGAGGAGGACGAGCTCGCCGAGCTGACGTCGGCGGTGCCGGGCATCCGCTTCCTCGGCCCGGACGACATCGACCTCGACCCGAGCGAGTTCGGCCGGATGGCGCTGGCCTACACGGTCACCGAGCTCTGCACCGCGGTGAAGCCGTGGCTGCTGCGCACGCTCCTCGCCGACCACCCGGTGGCGATCTACCTCGACCCGGACATCGAGGTCTTCGCGCCGTTCGCCGGCGAAGTCGCCCGACGGGCGGGCGAGCACGCGATCGTGCTCACCCCGCACGTGCTGGAGCCGATGCCGCGCGACGGGCTGCGGCCGAGCGAGGCCGACATCATGGCCTCCGGCGTGTTCAACCTCGGCTTCATCGGGGTCTCTCGGGACGCCGCGCAGTTCCTCGCGTTCTGGGCGGACCGGCTGCGCCAGGACGCCATCTCGTCGGTCACCGAGCAGCTGTTCACCGACCAGCGCTGGGTCGACAACGTGCCGGCGCTGTTCGACCACACGGTGATCGACGACCCGGGCTACAACGTCGCGTACTGGAACGTCTACCAGCGCCCGCTCGCCAGGGACGGCGAAGCGGTCACGGCGGCCGGCCGGCCCGTGCGGTTCGTGCACTTCAGCGGCTACCGGCCGGAGAAGCCGTGGCTCGCGTCCACGCACTATGCCGACAAGCCGCGCGTGCTGCTGTCCGAGTACCCGGTGCTGGCCGAGCTCCTCGCCGGCTACCGCGCGAAGCTCGCCGACGCCGGCTACCGGCAGGCGCTCGAGGACATCCCGTACCGGTGGAACACGCTCCCCGACGGGACCTACGTGCCACCGGCCCTGCGCCGTGCGTACCGGCAGGCCTGGGTCGACTCCGAGCGCGAGAAGACGCCCGCGCCGCCCAACCCGTTCCGCGGCGACACCGCCGACGACCTGCTGGCCTGGGCCACCGCCCCGGCGACCCCGGCGCAGGAGCACGCCGGGCTGAGCCGCTGGGCGTACGCGCTCTGGCTCTCCCGCGTGGACCTCCGGCAGGCCTACCCGGACCCGCTGCACGCGGACGCCGAGGGCTACCGGCACTGGTGCCGCACGTCCGGGGTCAACGAGCGCGAGCTGCCGGCGGACGCCGTCGCGGTCCGGCCGGCGGCCGAGCCCGTGCCGGTGTCCGACGAGCTCGGCGCGAACGTGCTCGGCTACCTCACCGCCGAGCTCGGCGTCGGCGAGATGGGCCGGCTCGTGCACGACGCGGTCGTCGCGAGCGGGGTCCCGGTGGCCACCGCGGTCGAGGAGACGACCGTGGCCAACCGCACGTCGCACCCGCTGCCGGCGGACGCGTCGCCGGGGGACCCGCGCTACGGCGTCAGCGTGCTCGTGGTCAACGCCGACATGACCGCGCAGACCCTGCGGCTGCACCCGGACCTCGGCCGCGACCGGTACGTGGTCGGCGTGTGGTCGTGGGAGCTCGCGGAGTTCCCGCCCACGATGCACCCGGCGTTCGGCCAGGTCGACGAGATCTGGACGATCAGCGACTTCTGCGCCGCGGCCATCGCCGCGCACTCGCCGGTTCCCGTGCACCGCATCCCGGTGCCGGTTCGCGACCCGCTCGCCGGTCGCGCGCCCGAGCCGCGGACCCCGGACGGCGTCACCCGGTTCCTGTTCGTCTTCGACCACAACAGCATCTTCGAGCGCAAGAACCCGCTCGCCGCCATCGAGGCGTTCACCACGGCATTCCCCGAACGGACGGACGTCCGGCTCGTGCTCAAGACGATCAACGCCGGCAAGCACCCCGGCGACAGCGAGCGGCTGCGCATGGCGGTCGCGCGCGACGAGCGCATCGAGCTGATCGAGGGGTACCTCTCCGCCGACGAGGTGGCCAGGCTCTTCGCCTCGGCCGACGGCTACCTGTCGCTGCACCGCAGCGAGGGCTTCGGGCTCACGGTCGCCGAGGCGATGGCCCACGGCCTGCCGGTCGTCGCGACGGACTACGGCGGCACGAGCGAGTTCCTGACCGCCGAGACCGGCTGGCCGATCCCGTACCGGCTGGTCGACGTCGGCCCCGGCAACGAGCCGTACCCGCGTGACGCGCAGTGGGCCGAGCCGGACGTGGCCGCCGCCGCGGCCGCGCTCCGCGAGATCGCCGGCGACCCGAAGCGGGCGCTCGAGCGTGGCGCGGCCGCCCGCAAGCACGTGCTCGCCACCCGCACGCTCGCCGAGGCCGCCGAGTGGGCCCGCACCCGGATCGAGACGGCACACACCACGTGGCGGCAGCGACACCAGGCCGGCACGCGGCCGGACCAGCTCGTGCCGCTCGACCGCAGCCGCGAGGCCTTGCGGTGGCGGGCGGACCCGTCGGCGAGCAGCAAGGTCCCGATGGCGTCGGCGCTGCGCCGCGGCGTGCTGCGCATGCTCGACCACTACGACCACCACCAGCGCACCGTGCTCGGCGAGCTGATGAACGGCGTGGCGGAGAGCGTCACCCAGCTCGCCGCCGGGCAGCAGGCGCTGAGCGAGCGGCTCGACCGCCTCGAGCACGGGCTGACCACGAGCAAGCAGGCGCACCAGCAGCTGAGCGAGGACGTGGCCCGCCTGCCGGGCGAGATGGACCGGCGGATCGGTGCCCAGGCCAACAGCCTCGGCGAGCGGATCGCCGAGTTCGAGCACGAGATCACCCGCATGTTCCACGAGCGCGCGGAGTGGATGGCCGCGATCGAGGGCGCCACGAGCGAGCTCGCCAGCGAGGTGCCGCTGCTGCGGACCGGGCTGCTGCGCCACCACGAGCTGGTCAACCCGGCCCCGGCCGGCGGCGAGGCCAGCGAGACCGTGGTCAGCGATGCCGGCCCGCTGCGGCTGCCGGCCGAGGACACCGTCGTGCTGCCGTGGCTGCGCCGCTACGGCACTTGGGAGGTCGACGAGGCGCGGCTGATCGACCTGCTGCTCCCCCGCGGCGGCACGTTCGTCGACATCGGCGCGCACGTCGGCTACTTCACCGTCCGGGCGCTGCGCCGGGTGGGCGCGGACGGCCGCGTGGTGGCGGCCGAGCCGTGGCAGCGGGTTCGCGACCTGCTCGCGCTCAACGTGTCCGCCAACGTCCCGCCGGACGTGGCCGAGGCGCTCACCGTGGTCCCGGCGGCCGCGTGGCACGCCGACGGGCCGCTGCGCCTCGCGCTCGCCGACGACGGCAACAGCGGCGACAACCGGGTCGACCCGGCCGGGCCGCTGGAGATCGACGGCGTCCGGCTCGACGCCCTGCCGGCACTCGCCGGCCGCAAGGTCGACGTGGTCAAGTGCGACGCGCAGGGCCGGGACCACCTCGCGCTGTCCGGCCTCACCGGGGTGTTCGACGTGCACCGCCCGCACGCGCTGGTCGAGTTCTGGCCGGCCGCGATCGCGGATCTGGGCGACGACCCGGTGACCGTGCTCGACACCTACCGCGCGTGGGGCTACCGGCCGATTCCGGTCGACGCGGCCGTCGTCGACGGGCTCGAGGCGGCCGGCGGGGCGGCCGCGGCCCGCACGTTCGACCCCGGCCCCGAGCGGTCGGCCAAGGAGCTGATCGAGGCCGCCGTCGCCACCGGCGAAGGCTTCCTCACGTTGTGGCTGCGTCCGGCATGACCGACGGTCCGGCCGACGGCAGGACGGGCACGGTCGCCGAGGATCGGCCGCCCGTGCCGGCGGCGGCGGACCAGCCGGTCACCGAGCCGGCCCGCCCGCCGTGGCGGCCGACCACCAGACTGCTCGCCCGGCTGCTCGAGGTCCTCGCCGTCATCCCGGTGATCACCACGCTGCTCGAGGTGCTCGCCGGGCAGCGGCTGCAGTACACCGACTACTGGTACGTGCTGCTGCGGATCACGAACCCGGACGGCTCGCTGCACATCGCCGGCATGCGGGTGCTGCAGAACGAGCACCCGCTGATGCTGCCGTCGTTCCTCTACTGGCTTGACGCCCGGCTCGCCGACGGCGACAACCGGATCCTCGGCGTCCTCGTCGTGCTGATCGCGGCGCTGACCGTGCTGCTGCTGCGGTTCGCGCTGCCGAAGTCGCTGCCGCCGCTGCTTCGGGCCGGCATCGTGGTCGCCGCGTCCCTGCTCGTGTTCAGCCCGCACGGCCTGCACAACTTCGTCCGCGCGATGAGCGGCTCGGCCTGGCTCACCGCGAACCTGCTGGTCATCGGCGCGCTGCTGCTGGCATACCACCGCAAGTGGTGGCTCGCGTGGCTGCTCGGGCTGCTGGCGTGCATGAGCTACGGCACCGCGTTCGCCGTCTGGCCCGCGTTCGCGCTGATGGCCACGCTCGGCCGGGAGGCGTGGTGGAAGCGGCTGGTGCCGCTCGGCGTCGGCGTGCTCGTAGTGCTGACGTGGATCGGCCTGAAGCCGGCCGTCGACCCCGGCGGCACGCCCACCAACGACCTCGCCAGCCTGCTGTACACGTGGTTCGCGGTCGTCGGTCACCTGTGGACCTCGGAGAGCTCGGGTGTGGCGGTGCTCGCGGGCGTGGCCGTCGTCGGCATCTACTGCTGGCTCGCCACCACGACCGTCGGGCGGGACCGGTCGCTGCGGTTCTGGTGGGCGCTCGCGCTGCACGCGTTCGTCGCCAGCGCCATGATCGCGGCGGCCCGGATCGACTTCGGCTCGGACTTCGGCCTGTCCAGCCGGTACACGTCGCTGTCGGTGCTGATGGCCGTGCCCGCGATCGTGCTGCTGGCCGTCTACATGCACCGCGTCCTGGGCGAGCGGGCGCAGAAGCTCGCGATCGGGGTGCTCGCGATCGGCCTGCTCGGCTACACGCTCGGCTCGCCGGCGGCGGCCACGATCCGCTCGCAGAACTCCGAGCACCAGCTCGAGGGCATCGCCCTGCGCGCCGGGCTCGGCGACTCGTATGGTGCCACGCTGCCGCCGGCGAAGGCGCTCGTGCCGCGGCTGAAGGCGATGGGCCACTACCCGTTCTCCGACACGTTCACGCTCGGCTGCGGCGGTCCGGAGCTCGGCTCGACGATCGACATGAACGCGATGACGCCGCTCCCGCCGGCCGACTCACGCAACCCGCGGCAGGCGGCCGGCTCGGTCGACGACATCGAGAGCAAGAACGACGCGGTGATCATCCGCGGCTGGGCGACCGGCGTCGCGGACCCGGTGCGATGCGCGCTCGTGGTCGACCCGCGGGGCAAGGTCACCGGCGGCGGGCTCACCCACCTCGCCCGCCCGGACGTGACGAACCGCCTGTCCGGGATCAAGCCGGACGTCGGCTTCTCGGTGATCGCCCCGCACGAGGCAGCCGGCCGCGTCGTCATCATCCTGAGCAGCGGCTCGATGCGCTGGCTCGAACCCAAGGCGCCCGATTCGGGAAAGTAACCAACCGGCTGTCCGGTCGTTGATCCTCTGGAACCGCGGATATTGACGCACTCCGGCGTCAACAGAACAGCAGGTACCGGATGGCGACGCAGGTTGTGCCGGCAGCCGGGTCGGGGCAGGTGGCCGGGTCACACGACCGGCTGGTCAGTCTCGACCTCGTTCGTGTGCTCGCGGTCGTCCTCGTCCTCTACACACAGCTGGCCTCGTGGTTCCGGGCGAACGCCGAGCCGCTCGGCGCGAGCTCGGTGATCGACGACTTCCTCGTCACGCCGCTGCGCCTGGACGCCGACCTCCGCTTCTTCGGTGCCGCCCTGATCTTCGTGGTGACCGGGTTCCTCGCCGGGCACAGCGCGGCCCGGCGAAGCCTCGGCGAGTTCGGGGTGCGGCGCCTGCTGCGCGTGTTCCCGCCGCTGTGGGCCGCGGTCCTGCTGGCGTGGGCGCTGGTCGCGCTCGGCCGGCCGGCGGTGCCGCGCGCGGACGGCGCCCGGGCCGGCGACCTGCTGGCCGGCCTCGGGCTGGCGAACTACTTCCAGTCGCCGTCGGTCGCCCTGGTTGGCGCGGCCTGGACGCTGCTGCCGGTCCTCGCGGTGTACGTGCTGGTGGCGGCACTGCTGCCGGTGTTCCGGCGCAACCCGTGGCTCGTGGTCGCCGTCCAGATCACGGTCTTCTCGGTGCTGCTGTCGATCATGCCGAACATCGACGCGGTCGCTGCCGAGGCGGGCGGGGTGATCGGCGCGTACGGCACGGCGGTCGTGCTGGGCGAGGTGATCTGGCTGGTGTGGTCGGGCCACTCGCCCATGTGGGCAGCCGGCTGCCTCGGCGTCGCCTGCTGGGTCGTGTTCGCCTGGGCCGACCGGCTCGGCTACCACGGCGGCACGGCCTACCCGCTCGCGCTCGCGTACTCGTTCCTGCTCGTCGTGGCCGCCGTCCAGCTCGGCGACGTCGCCCGGTTCGCGGCGGCCGACTACCTGGCGCGCCGGAGCTACGGGATCCTGCTGACCCACCAGGCGGTCACCGCGGCCGTGCTGGCCGCGCTCGCCGGGCACGTGCACTCCGCGCTCGCCGCCGCGGCCGCGGTCCTCGCGACCCTCGCGGCGGCCGAGCTGGTGCACCGCGTGGCCGAGCGGCCGGCGGCGTGGGTCGCTGACCGGTTCGGCCGGGTGGCCTCGTGAGCGAGCTTGCGAGCGAACCATGGATACCGAGCGACCGCGAGCGGCCGCGCCGAGCCTGCGAGGCGCGGTCGTGAGCAGGGTCGAGAGGTCGAGGCAGAACCGGTTCGTCTTCCTCGACATCATGCGCGGCATCGCGCCGGTGCTGGTGATCTACAGCCACGTCGTCGCGCTGTTCCTCAACCCGCACAAGCTCGACTCGCCGGTCGTCGACCTGCTGAGCGAGCAGTTCCGCGACCCGCTGCGGCTCGAGCAGCAGATGGGCCACTTCGCGGTCGTGATGTTCTTCCTGGTCAGCGGGTTCATCATCACGCAGGTCGGCACGCAGGAGTCGCATCGCGAGTTCGGCGTGAAGCGGCTTTTCCGGATCTACCCGCTGCTGATCGTGACGGTCGGGCTCACCGCGATCCTGTCCATCTGGCACCTCCAGGTGCTGCGGACCGGTCAGCACTTCGAGATCACCACGCCGTCCGTGCTGACCAACATGGCGCTGGCGAACTACTTCATGGTGCCGCAGGTGATCCTCGTCGGGGTCGCCTGGACGCTGGTGATCGAGGTCGTCTTCTACACGATCGTCATGTCGCTGCTCGCGGTGCTGCGGCGGTGGACGTGGGTGGCGATCGTCATCGAGCTCGGGCTCGTGCTGGCCGGGCTGTTGCTGGCGCGGGAGTTCGGCTCGTCGTTCTTCCTGCTCGCGGTCAACCTGTCGTACCTGCCGGTCGTGCTGCTCGGCCAGGTGACCTGGGCGGTGTGGAGCGGGCGGGTGCCGCTGTGGGCGGGCACGCTCCTCGGGTTCGCCTGCTGGACGCTGTACGTGCTGGGCGACATCCGGAACATGGGCCGGCTGGACGACGCGTACAACTCGACGTTCGCGCTCGGGTTCGGCCTCTTCCTCGCACTGCTGCTGGCCGAGTCCAGGCTCCGGCCGACGAAGCCGATCTCGTTCCTCGCCGACCGCAGCTACTCGCTCTACCTCCTGCACGGCCCGGTCGCGTTCCCGGTGATGGAGAACCTGCGCGGAGTCGTCCCCGTGTGGCTGGCGGTGCTCGCCGGGCTGGTGTTGACGGTCGCGGCGGCCGAGGTGACGTTCCGGTTCGTCGAGCAGCCGGGGCAGCGGATCGGGCGCCGGCTGACCAGACGCTTCCGCCTGCCCAGGCCGAAGGCCGCCGAACCGGTCCGCGAGGAACCGGCCGAGGACGTCGTGCCCGCACCGGCGGTGACCGACCGGATCGAGCCAACCCGGCCCCCGCGCCCGGCCCGGCCTCCCGCCCGGCGCCAGCCCGTACGACCTCAGCCCGCGGCTCAGCCCGCGCGCCCCCAGCCGGCGTGGCCGAGCACGGACTGGGACGGCGCCGACGTGCCGGCCGCGCGCCGGGTCCCGTCCGTGGAGGACGCGTTCGCGCCCCGGGTCGCCCGGCCGGCTCCGCCCCGGCCCCGCCGGCCACCGGTCGTGCCTCCCCGGGAAGCTCCGCCGGTGCACGGCTTCCGGCCGACCAACGGGGCCGGGCGGGGGGAAATCGACCGCGTGGAGCCGAACTCCGTACCCGCCCCTGGCCGCCACCGGCGCAACGACTAATCCGATCGGAGCAGTTCCTTCGGCGTGTCCTGCGCGGAATCCGTGCGCGCGGGACGGAACCCGACGACCATCTCAGACGTCGCATGCACCGACCGATCCCCCCGGAGGCGAGCATGTGGGTTCAGATCGTGGTTGTCGCGGTTGTGGCCGTCGTGTTCCTCGTCCGGCTGGTCGCGGCCCTCTACGACCAGCCGTCGAAGTCCCGCAACTGACTGCTGCTCGGCAAGCAGCACCAACGCGGCCAGGCCGATGACCAGGCCGGCCAGCACCTTGCCGAGGCCCTGCAGCGCGGCCAGCGGCGCACCGCCGCTACCGAGCACCGTGCTGCCCAGCACGTTGACGGTCCCCCACAGCCCCCAGGCGAACATCGCGCCCGCGCCGAGCCAGGTCATCACGACCGGCAGCCAGAACGGCAGCCGCGGGCCCATCCTGTGCACCAGCCACAGGATCCCGCCGCCAGCGAGCAACGCCATGACCCCGTGGGTCGCCTCCACGACGCGCGACGCCGCGTCCAGCCGCGCGCCCGCCGGCAGCCCGAGCCCGCTGCCGGCCGCGTGTGCCAGGTGCAACGCGGCGACCGCGGCGACCGGCATAGCGGCGCCGTTCGCCAGCACCACCTGGACCGGATGCGTCGCGCCCCGCGGCACGTCGCCGGTGCGCTCGGTGAACACCGATGCCCAGCGATTCCGCGCGTAGAGCACGAACGCGGTCAGCAACGTGACGCCCTGCCAGGCGAACCCGGAGTAGACGAGCGGTTGCACCCACGGCTCGAGGAACGGCGAGCCGTGGGTCGTGAACGCCATCGGCACGACGAGCACGACCGGCGTGAGCAGTCCGGTGCCGACCCAGATCGGCACGAGCACGAGCCACGCCGGCAGCCGCCAGTCGTGGGTGAACGCGAGCGCCACGAAGACGGCTACGAGGTCCATCCCGGCGGTCACGACGTTCAGCACGAGCAGGCTGCCGTCGTGGGCGACGCCGTGGGCGATCGACGTGTCGGTGAAGCCGATCGTGCTGCCGGAGAGCCAGGCGAGCTTGAGCCACAGGTACGGCAGGGTGGCGAGGATCGCCGCGTAGCCGACGATCAGCCGGGTCAGGTGCAGACGGTTGGACATGACCCCAGCGTGCTGCTGCGGCGGCTGCGCGGCGTCCCGCGCGGGTGCGAGCCGGCCCCTACCTCCGAGGGAGATTCACCGGCTCAAGGGAATCGCCACCCCCGTCAGCTTCTCCGAGATGTCCCACAGGCGCTTGCCGAGCTCGCGGTCGCGGGCGTCGTCGAGCGGCTCGACGAGCGTGGGGAAGCCCTTCGACTCGCCCCGCCCGTCCGGGCCGTAGAACTGCCCACTCTCCACGTCCGCGCCGGTCGCCGCGTACAGCTGCGGCAACGAACCCATCTCGGCGTCCTGCGCGAACAACCGGTTGCCGGCCTTCATGAACAACTTGCCGACGCCGGTCGGGCCGGACGACTGCAGGTTGGTCGCCGAGTAGCCGGGGTGCGCGAGCACGCTGCGGACCGGGAGGCCGTTCGCCCGCAGCCGGCGGTTGAGCTCGATCGCGAAGACGACGTTGGCGAGCTTGGACTGGGCGTAGTACTTGGTACGCCCGTAGTCCTGCTCGCCGTGGATGTCGTCGAAGTGGATCCGGCCGCGCTTGTGCAGGTTCGAGGACACCGTCACCACGCGGCCGTCGTGGCTGCGCGCGAGCCGGTCCAGCAGCAGCCCGGTGAGCGCGAA
This sequence comes from Actinophytocola sp., assembly GCF_036555685.1. Lineage (GTDB taxonomy): Bacteria > Actinomycetota > Actinomycetes > Mycobacteriales > Pseudonocardiaceae > Actinophytocola. The sequence continues at coordinate 27,262 of NZ_DATBKY010000229.1, forward strand.
GTGGCCCAGGTGGTTCACCCCGAACTGCAGCTCGAAGCCCTGCCGGGTGCGGCCGTGGGGTGGCATCATCACGCCCGCGTTGTTGATCAGTACGTCGAGTTCGCCGAGCGTGGCCGCGAACTCGTGCACGGAGTCCAGGTCGGCAAGATCGAGCAAGCCGAGCTCGATCTTGGCTTCGGGTTGTTCCTCCAGCAGTTCTTCCAGCGCCCGCTGACCTTTGCTCCGGTCGCGGGCCGTCATGATCACGTTCGCGCCCAAACTACCGAGGGCACGTACCGTTTCCAGCCCCAGTCCGCTGTTCGCCCCAGTTACCACGAAGGTTCGGCCGACCTGGCTGGAGATGTGGTCGGCGATCCAGCTCGCTGCCGACGGTTTCTCAGCGTCAGGTGCACTGCTCATAGGGCATAGCGTGCCTCACGCGGGCGCGAACGGCACCGTGACCCGGCGTATCAGCCGAGTGTCGTGGCCCATAGTGTTCGGCAGATGGCGAAGAGCAGCCAATACCCACCGTTTGGCAGCTGGATCACTGCCAGTCGGCTTAGTAGTTTGATCCGGTGGAACTGCGTCACCTCGGAGAATCCGGCCTGGTCGTCAGCGTCGTGGGGCTCGGCTGCAACAATCTCGGCCGGCCGGGGACCGCGGCGGAGTCGCTGGCCGGCTCGCGCGCGTTGATTCACGCCGCGATCGACGCGGGAGTCAACCTCTTCGACGTCGCCGACGTGTACGGCGCACCGCGCGGGCGCAGCGAGGAACTGCTCGGGCAGGCCCTTTCCGGCCGTCGCGACCACGTCGTGATCGCCACCAAGTTCGGCGTGGACATGCAGGGCGCCAACGGGCCGGACTTCGGCGCGCGGGGCTCGCGGCGCTACGTCAAGCGTGCGGTCGAGGCGTCGCTGCGGCGGCTCGGCACCGAGTGGATCGACCTCTACCAGCTGCACCGGGCGGACCCGCACACGCCGATCGAGGAGACCCTGAGCGCGCTGGACGACCTCGTGCGCGAGGGGCTGATCCGGTACGCGGGCGTGTGCAACCTCGCGGGCTGGCAGGTCGCGGACGCGGTGTGGTTGTCGCGGACGAAGAACCTGCTGGCGCCGATCGCGGCGGAGAACCAGTACTCGCTGCTCGAGCGCGAGGCGGAGCGGGACCTGCTGCCGGCGTGCGACCGGTTCGGTCTGGGCGTGCTGCCGTACTTCCCGCTGGGAAACGGGTTGCTGACCGGCAAGTACCAGCGCGACGTCGAACCGCCGGCGAGCGCGCGGCTGGCCGGCCGGACGCGGTTGCTGGCGGACGCGCCGTGGGACCGGATCGAGAAGCTGCGCGCGTTCGCGGACGAGCGAGGCATCGGCATGGCGACGGTCGCGATCGGCTGGCTCGCGGCGCAGCGCACGGTGGGCTCGGTCATCGCGGGCGCGACGACGCCGGAGCAGGTGATCGCGAACGCCGGCGCCGCGCAGTGGCATCCCACCGAGGACGATCTGGTGGCGCTGGACGAGATCTGCCCGCCCGGACGCCGCTGACCATTCACCGCTGACCATTCACCGCTGACCATTCACGGTGGGTCATCCCCCGGTCGGACGTGCGGACCGCACCGATGGCGGACGCGCGAGCACGGGTCGGCCGGTCATGGTGGAGGAATGGAGCTTCTCGCCGCCGCCGGCCTGTTCGTCCTGCTCGCGCTGCTCGCGGCCGTGCCGTTGGTGCTGCTGCTGAATCTCGGTGGACGCCACCCCGATGGCGAGGGTTAGCGTTGCCGGGTGCTTAAAGGCGATCTTGTCGTTCTCGTACCCGTCGCCGAGGCCCACGTCCCGCAGCTGCTACGCATCCGGCGTACGCCGGAGGTGCACGCCCGCTGGGGCGAGTCCGGGCCGGGCTGGCCGCTCGACGAGGACGGGGTCGTGTCCCTCACGGTGCTCGTCGACGACGAGGTGCGCGGGATGATCCAGTATGGCGAGGAGGACGATCCCGGCTACCGGCACGCGTGGATCGACATCTTCCTCGACCCGGCCGTCCATGGTCGCGGCGCCGGCCAGGACGCGGTGCGCACGCTGGCCGGGTACCTCATCGAGGAGCGCGGCCACCACCGGTTGGTGATCGACCCGGCGGCGGACAACAAGGCGGCGATCCGGTGCTACGAGAAGGTCGGGTTCCGCCCGGTGGGCATCATGCGCGACTACGAGCGCGACCACGACGGCACGGGCTGGCACGACGGTCTGCTGATGGACCTGCTGGCGTCGGAACTCGTGTGAGCACCCGTTAACCTCTTCCGCGGACGTGCGGAGAAAGGGGACGGGGCATGCAGATCGACGACATCGCGGCGATCGTGACCGGTGGAGCGTCCGGTCTCGGCGGCGCGACGGCCCAGGCGCTGGCAAAAGGCGGCGCGCGGGTGTTCGCCCTGGACCTCCCGCCGGCGATCGACAAGGCGCCGTCGGTCTCGGGCCTGACGTACGTCCCGGCGGACGTGACGGACCCGTCGCAGGTTTCCGCGGCGGTCGACACCGCGGCGGGCGCCGGCGTGCCGTTGCGAGTGGTGGTGAACTGCGCCGGCATCGGCCCGTCGGCGCGGATCCTGTCACGAAAGGGGCCGCACGATCTGGACCTGTTCCGCAAGGTGGTCGAGATCAACCTGATCGGCACGTTCAACGTGCTCACCCTCGGCGCGGCGGCCATCGCCCAGACTTCGCCGGACGACAACGGACAGCGCGGCGTAGTGGTCAACACGGCGTCCATCGCCGGGTACGAGGGCCAGGTCGGGCAGGCGGCCTACGCGGCGTCCAAGGGCGGGGTGATCGGGCTCAACCTGCCCGCGGCCCGGGACCTTTCGTCGTTGGGGATCCGGGTGATGACGATCGCACCCGGGATCATCGACACGCCGATGCTGGCGACGGTCTCGGACGAGTTCCGGGCGACGCTGGCGGAGGGGATCCCGTTTCCCAAGCGGCTGGGCCGGCCGGAGGAGTTCGCGTCGCTGGCCCTGTCGATCATTGCGCACGACTACCTGAACGGCGAAGTCATCCGGATGGACGGCGCCTTGCGGATGGCGCCTCGCTGATCCGTTCGTCCACAAAGGACCCGGCCCGCGCGGCTCGAGAACCTCAGAGATCCCCGACGTAGGGAATCGAACCGACCTCCTCCGAGGTCATCCACCGCCGCAGGGTCAGCGTTGCGTGGACGTCGTCCTCGTTGTACTCCAGCAGCCGCTGTCGCTGCCCCGCGTCCGGCGCCGCGCCGTCCATGCCTACCGCGTCGCGATACCAGCGCATCGAGTTCTCGCCACTCGCCTCCGGGTCGCGCCAGGTGAAGCCGGCCGCCGGGGCGATCGTCTTCAGGCCCTTGCCGCGGGAACACAGGAAGTGGTCACGGACGCTGCCGAACAGGTCGAACCACGAGTCCGACGTGATGAACACCTGCACGCTTTCCGTCGACGGGATGCCCGGTTTGCCGGCGAAACGCTTCGCCGAGGCCAGCAGCCAGCGGTTCTCCGCCAGCTCGTTGTAGCAGTACGCGCGGAAGCTCAGGCCGCGCGCCCGGGCCCGCAGCCGGATGAGCATCAGCCACTGCCAGAACTCCGCGAAGCTTCGCGCCTCGTCGTCCGTCGGGAGCGGCTCCCACGTGGCGAACGCCCGGTAGCCCTGGCGCTCGCCCACGTCCGCGCCCGAGAGCCAGGCGCCCCAGAGGTACGCACCCGAGTCGCCGAAGCTCTCCATGTCCACGTCGACCTCGACGTCCGCTCTCGGGACGACGATTTCCGGCACCCGCCGCACGACCGTGAGGTCCGCCAGCCACGCCTTCGCCAGGCCCACCGCGTCCGTCAACGGCATGCCCGTCGGCGGGAGGGACTCGTCGTTCGGGTCGAGGTGGGCCAGGTCGTCGACCGTGCGGACGCCGGCCGCACGCAGGGTCGCCGCCTCCTCGCCGCGCACCACCAGGCTCACGTCCCGCGCGCCCTGCAGCTCCACTTGGCACACCGGCCACCACGGGCACGTCCGGCACTCCACGATCCGCGACGGCTGGGCCAGCGCATCGCCACCCGACGCGGCCGTCGTCGCGATCGCCAGGCGGTCGGCGAAGCGGGCGTCGTACTCGTCGAGGGCCCCGCGGCCGCCCGGCCAGGTCGGGGCGAGCAGGTCATGCCACACGACCACGTCGCCGTCGAGGCCGATCACACCGCCGACCGCCTCCTCGCCGGCCCGGCCGCACGCCTGAAGCAGGCGGTACGCGTGCGCGAGGCGCAGCTGGTCCCTCGGCTGCGGGCGGACACGTCGTCGCTCGTCGGTGGCGCGGGCGGACGGCAGCGGGCTCGCGAGCGGCGAGGTCTGCGCGCCGGTGCCCGGGTCGCTCACCTTGTGCCGGACGACCAGCACCGGGACGTACCCGCCCGGTGTCGCGACCAGGAGATCTATGGCGCCGCGGCGCCCGCCCGGGTGGTCGCGCGGCAGCTGCGCGGCCCAGATGTACGGGGCGCCGGCGGCCATCGCCCCGAGGGTGAGTTGCTCACGTTCCGTTGCCCGGTGATCGGCGCCGCGCGGAATCTCCGTCCAGCCGGGACCGACCAGCCCCGCGATCTCGTCCGCGATGGACCTGCGGTGCGCGGCCGCGTCGGCTTTGCGCTGCTCGGCGGTCGGATCGGGCGGCGCGGTGACCGTGTCCTGCATGGTCGGGTCGTGCTCCAGGTGCACCCGGCGCCGGCAACGGGTCACCACCCCCGCGTCGAGCAGCACCGAAGTTGTCACGTTTCGCAGTTTAGGCGGACCCACCGACAGAACACGGCAGCCAGCCCACGTGCTCCGCACCGCGCTGCCCAGTAGGTTCATCGCATGGCACTCAGGAAGCGCAAGGCCGACCCTGCGCCGGGCGACCCGCGGTTCACCCCGAAAAGGGCGAAGAACGTCCTCGCCGTGGCCAAGATCGTCGGGCCCGCGGTGATTCCGGTGGTCGCGCCCATCGCCCTGCGTGCAGCCGGCGAGGTGCGCGACCGGATCGACCGGATGAAGGCGCGCCGCCTGGGTGTCGACGTCAGCGACCTGCACCAGTACTCCGGCCGGGGCGGGGCGCTGCACGCCCGCATCACCGGCGCGGCCGAGGCGATCGAGGACCTGCGCCACCGCGCGGACGCCACCGCCGAGGACCGCACGTTCGCGGACCACTCCGAGATCACGCTGCGCCAGCTGATGGCCGCCGTCCGGGCCTCCGAGCGGATGCCGGGCCCCCGCCGCCGCGCCGCGCACAAGGCCATCTCCACGGAGCTCGACGAGCTCGAGCAGCGGCTGCTCGGCAGGCTGGGCATATAGCCCTTACACAACTCGAACACAACGCATGCGGTTCGCTCATCTCGTCCCGGCACCGTGACGGTCGTCAGGGAAATCCACGAGAGGAGCGACATGAACCGGATGTCGAGGATCGCCGTCGGGGGCGCAGTGATCGGCTCGGTGCTGTTCGGCGGCGCCGCGGTGGCATCGGCGCAGGAGGATCCGTCTTCGTCGGCACCCGCGCCCAGCGAGCCGGGGTCGGTGACGATCACGCTGAGCCCCGAGCAGGTCACCTGGCTGTGCGACAAGCGGCTGCCGCGGATCGAGAGGCGGTCGAGCAAGCTGGTCGAGCGCATCCAGGCGGACGAGAACACCCGCGGGTCGGCCGCCAACCTGCGGGCGCGCGCGGCCAAGGAACGCGACGCCGGCCGCGAGGAGTCGGCACAGCTGCTCGAGGAGAAGGCGGACCGCCGGGAAGGCTTCGTCGACGATCTGAACAAGATCAACAAGTGGGCGACCGACTTCCGCACCCAGCACTGTGAGTCGAAATGAGGCGGGCACGGATAATCGCGCTCGTCGCGGTTCCCGTGCTGCTGTTCGGCGCGGGCTGCCGGGGTGAGGTCGGCTCCGGCAGCGCGCCGCCGGGCGGTTCGGGCGGCACGGGTGGTACCGGCGGCGGAGACGGTCAGGTGGAGCAGGAGTTCAACGACATCGAGTCCACGTTGAACTCGATCGAGTCCGAGATGTCCGAGGACGGTCGCTGAGCGGCTCGCTGGAGGTGGTGCATGCCCGACGAGCGCGGGTTGGTGCTGGTCGTCGAGGACGACGCGGCGATCGCCGACCTGGTGAGCCGGTACCTGCGCCGCGAAGGGTTCGGCGTGCACCTCGTCCGCGACGGCGAGACGGCGCTGGCCGAGGTGCGCCGGCTTCGCCCGGTGGCGGTGGTGCTCGACGTCGGGTTGCCGAAGCTGGACGGCATCGACGTCTGCCGGGCGATGCGGGCGGCGGAGGACTGGACTCCGGTCCTGTTCGTGACCGCGCGCGACGACGAGGTCGACCGGGTGCTCGGGCTGGAGCTCGGCGCGGACGACTACGTGACGAAGCCGTTCAGCCCGCGCGAGCTCGTGGCCCGGGTGCGCTCGGTGCTGCGCCGCGCGGGCGGCGGCCCGGCCGGCGAGGTCCTGGAGATCGGCACCACCCGCGTCGACGTCGGGCAGCGTCGCGTGTGGACGGACGGGCGCGAGGTCGCGTTGACGTCCACGGAGTTCGACCTGCTGACGGCGTTGATGCGGCGGCCGCGGCAGGTGTTCGAACGCGCGCAGCTGCTGTCGATGGTGTGGGGGTACGAGGCGGCGGCCGGCACCCGCACGGTGGACGTGCACATCGCGCAGCTGCGCGCGAAGCTCGGGCCGGCAAGTCCGATTAGGACGGTTCGGGGCGTCGGGTACTCCGCGGACCTGCCGGCATGAGGCGGCCGTCCTCGCTCGCGGTCCGCACGACCGCCTTGTGCCTCGCGGTCGCCGGTGTGATGGCACTGGTCGCCGGCGGGATCGCGGTTCGGCAGGTGTCGACGGCGTCGCGGGAGATCAGCCAGCAGACGCTGTCGGCCGAGGCGGACGTGGTCGCGGCGCAGCTGGCGGAGTCTCCGGTCGCGGCGCGGCGGCTGAACGAGATCCTGCGCGGGCAGGGCGTCGAGGTCGTGCGGCGCGGCGAGGCCGGCGGCCTCGTGGGGACGGACCGGACTGCCGTGCAGGCGGCGCGCCGGGCGGGGCTCGCACGGGTGACGGCAGACCAGCCGCTGCACGGCAGTGCGCGGGTCGACGGCTCGGTGCTGCTGGTCGAGGGCCGGACCATCGACGGGCAGGTCGCCATGGCACTTGTCGGCAAGGTGGCGATCGCCGAGGGCGCCGGCCGGCGGCTGCTGAACAACGTGGTGTTCGCGCTGGCGATCGGCCTGCTCGTGGCCGCGGGCGCCGGCCTGCTGCTGGCGCGGCGGCTCGCCGGCCCGCTGCGCCGGACCGCGGCGGTGGCGTCGGCGATGAGCCACGGGCGGCGGGACCTGCGGGTGCCGCCGCAGGGTCCGCGGGAGCTCGTGGAGGTCGGCGAGTCGATCAACACGCTCGCCAACGCGCTGGCGTACAGCGAGGCGCGGCAGCGGGAGTTCCTGCTGTCGGTGTCGCACGAGCTGCGCACGCCGCTGACCGCGGTGACGGGGTTCGCCGAGTCGCTGGCGGACGGCGTGGTGACGGGCGACGAGGTGCCCGAGGTGGGCCGGGTGATCGGCCAGGAGGCGGAGCGGCTGAACCGGCTGGTGTCGGACCTGCTGGACCTGGCCCGGCTCGGCGCGGACGACTTCCGGCTGGACATCGCGGACGTGGACGTGGTGCAGCTGCTTGCGGAGTCGGCCCAGGTGTGGCACGCGCGGTGCGCCGCGGCGGGGGTGACGTTCTCCCTGGAGTCGCCCGGCCATCCGGTGCCGGTGCGGACGGACGCGCGGCGGTTGCGTCAGGTGGTGGACGGCCTGGCGGAGAACGCGTTGCGGGTGACCCCGGCCGGAGCGCCGATCGTGCTGTCGCTGCGGTACGGGCCGGGTTTCGCCGTCGTCGAGGTGCGGGACGGCGGGCCGGGGTTGTCGGCGGAGGACTACGCGCGGGCGTTCGAGCGCGGGGTGCTGCACTCGCGGTACGAGGGCGTGCGGCCGGTGGGCACGGGGATCGGGCTGGCGCTGGTGCACGGGTTGGTGACGCGCATGGGCGGGCGGATCGAAGCGGGCCCGGCACCGGAGGGCGGCGCGCGGTTCACGGTGACCCTGCCGCTGGCTCCTCCCGGTCCAGACGCGACACAGCCACTACCGCGCTGACCGGCTCCCGGATGCTCGCGCGCACGCGCGCGCTGCGTACGTGCACGCCCCCACCCTCTCCGGGGGCACCCCTCGTGACCGTCAGTCTACCGGGGAGGGCTGACAAAAGCGGTGGTCAGACGCGTGCTGTGGACAGCTGCGTGGGTTGTGGACAACTCAGTCGGGCAGGCCGGCGGCCAGGACCTCGGCCAGGTGGACCGCGCGGCGGTCGCTGCCTTGTGCCACCTGGGTGCGGCAGCTGAAGCCGTCGGCGAGCACGAGGGTGTCCGGGGCCGCCGCGCGGACCGCCGGGAGCAGGGTGCGTTCCGCCAGCGCCTGGGACACCTCGTAATGACCGCGTTCGAAGCCGAAGTTGCCGGCCAGGCCGCAGCAGCCCGCCGGCAGACGCTCGGCCGCCACGCCGGACCGGGCCAGCAGGGCCGCGTCCGCGTCGAAGCCCAGGGTGGCGTGCTGGTGGCAGTGCACCTGGGTGATCGCGGTGCGCGGCACGGCGGGCGGGGTCCACTCGGGAGCGTGCGTCGCCAGGAAGCCGGCCAGGGTGAAGCTCTGTGCGGCCAGTCTCGCCGCGCGGGGGTCGGCCGTCAGCTCCGGTACCTCGCCGCGCAGGGCGGACAGGCAGCTCGGTTCCAGGCCTACCACCGGGGTACCGGCCGCGATCTCAGGGGCGAGCACGCGCAGGCTGCGGCGCATCACGCGGCGGGCCGTCGACAGCTGGCCGGTCGACACCCAGGTGAGGCCGCAGCACACCGCACCGCCCGGCAGGACCGGGTCGAAACCGGCCGACCGCAGCACCCGCGCGGCCGCGACACCGATCTCCGGGGCGAAGAAGTTCGTGAACGTGTCCGGCCAGAGGACCACGCGGCGGCGCGTGCCGGCCGACCGGTGCTGCCGGGTGAACGGGGTGCGGGCGACGCGGGGCAGCGTGCGTTCCGGTGCGATTCCGCCAAGGCGCTTGAGCACGGCCGCCGAGCCGCGTGCCGACATGAGCGCGTTGGCCAGGCGAGGCATCCGGGACGCCACGCGCAGCCAGACCGGCAGCCAGCCCATGGAGTAGTGCGACGCCGGCCGGACGCGGCGGGCATAGTGGTGGTGCAGGAACTCCGCCTTGTACGTCGCCATGTCCACATTGACCGGACAGTCGCTCGCGCATCCCTTGCAGGACAGGCAGAGGTCGAGCGCGTCACGCACCTCGGTGGACCGCCAGCCGGTCGTGATGACGTCGCCGGCGAGCATCTCGTACAGCAGCCGGGCCCGGCCGCGCGTCGAGTGCTTCTCCTCGCCGGTGACGCGAAAGCTCGGGCACATCACGGCCGCGTCCACGCCGTGGTTGCGGCACTTCGCCACGCCGATGCACCGCCGCATCGCCTGCGTGAAGTCGCCGCCGTCGTGGGAGTAGGCGAACTCCGTCGTGATCGGGAGCGGCTTCACCGCGGCGAACCGCAGGTTCTCGTCGATCCGGAACGGGCGCACGATCATGCCGGGGTTCATCCCGCCCTCCGGGTCCCAGATCGCCTTGAACCGCGCGAACAACTCGAGCGCCTCCGGCGAGTACATCCGCGGCAGCATCTCCGCGCGCACCTGGCCGTCGCCGTGCTCGCCGGACAAGGTGCCGCCGTGCCTGGCGACGAGGTCCGCGCCCTCCTCGATGAACCGCCGGTACGCCGCGACGCCCGCCGGGGACGTCAGGTCCCAGTCGATCCGGATGTGGATGCAGCCCTCGCCGAAGTGCCCGTACGTCAGGCCGCGCAGCCCGTGCCGGTCCAGCAACGCGCGGAACTCCCGCAGGTACGCGCCGAGCCGCTCGGGCGGGACGGCCGTGTCCTCCCAGCCGGGCCACGCCTCGGAGCCGTCCGCCATCCGCGTCGAGATGCCCGAGCCCTCCTCGCGAAGCCGCCACAGCGCCCGCTGCGCGGCCGGCGACGTGTACACCTCGTGCGGAACGGGCAACTCCGCCACGATCGCGGACGCCGCGGCGGCGGCCGAAGACGTGTCCGTCCCGCCGACCTCCACGAACAGCCACGCACCGCCCGCCGGCAGCTCCGGCCGGGAGTCGGCGCTGCGGGCGTCGCGCAACGCGAGGATCCGCTCGTCCATGCTCTCGACGGTCAGCGGGCGGTGCGGCAGGATCGCCGGCACCGCGTCCGCCGCGGCCACGTCGTCGGGGAAGCCGAGCACCAGCAGGGCACGGGTCGCCGGCACGGGCGCTAGCCGGACCGTCGCGCCGAGCACGATCACGCACGTGCCCTCGGTGCCGACGAGCGCCTTCGCGAAGTCGCGGCCGTGCTCGGGCAGCAGCTGGTGCAGCGGATAGCCGGACACCTGCCGGCCGAGCCTGCCGAGTTCGGTGCGCAGCAGCGCGAGGTTGCCGTCGGCCAGGTCGTGCAGGGCCGCGCGGATGCCGGCGGCACGGTCGCCGTCCAGCCGGTCGCGGCCGACCGTCAGCCGCGTGCCGTCGTAGAGCAGGACGTCCAGCTCCTCGACGTTCTCCAGCGTCGTCCCCCACGCGACCGAGTGCGCGCCGCAGGAGTTGTTGCCGATCATGCCGCCGAGCGTGCAGCGGCTGTGGGTCGACGGGTCCGGCCCGAAGGTCAGGCCGTGCGCCGCGGCCGCCGCACGAAGGTCGTCGAGGATCACCCCGGGCCCGACGCGCGCGGTCCGGGCGACCGGGTCGACGCCGTGGATCTCGTCGAGCCGCGACAGGTCGAGCACGAGCCCGCCGCCGGTCGCGTTGCCGGCCAGGCTCGTGCCGCCGCCGCGCGCGACGATCGGCACGCCGAACTCACGGGCGGCGCGTACCGCGGCGACCGCGTCGGCGGCGGACCGGGCGACCACGACGGCGACCGGCACCTGCCGGTAGTTCGAAGCGTCCATTGTGTACAAGGCACGGGTGCCGGCGTCGAAGCTGACCTGACCGGAAACGGTCGCGGTCAGCCGCTGCTCGAGCCCTGCGATGTCCACTGTGGACCTCCCGTGCGGTCGTCCAGGAGTCCACCGTAGCCACTGGCGGAGCGTTCGGCGGATCATGTCCGTGCTCGGCATGGAGGGTCGGATGCGCCCGGTCCGGGCAGCTCGCGAGGCGGACGACGCGAGGCAGAGCAAGCAGCCGGTCACCACGCTTGCGCGGAGCGCATATGCTGTGCCGACATGGGCCGACGGACCAGCAGCCGAGCGCCGGGCGCGCGTGGCTGGCTGCTGGCCGCGTGCTCGGCCGCGCTGGCCGTCACCGCGCACGGGACCGCCGGCGGCGCGCTGTCCGACTCCGCGCTGTCCGCCCTGCTCACGGCCGTCCTCGCGTGGGGCGGCACCGCGCTCGCCCGGCGCGGCGGGCTGCTCACCGTGGTCGCCGCGCTCGGTGTCACGCAGCTCGCGCAGCACCTGCTGCTCACCGAGATCGCCGACGGCGCGCACGCCGGCCACTCGCTCACCCCGCCGCCGCTCAATGGCTGGGTCATGCTCGCCACGCATGCGATCGCCACGCTGCTCACCGCCGCGCTGCTGCTGCGTGCCGACCACGCGCTCGCCGCCGCACGCGCCGCGGTCGCCTGGCTCGTCGGCCGGCTGCGGACGCTCTGCCCGGTGCCGCCCGAGGGTGGCGCCGAGACCATGCACACGAGCGTGCCGGCCCGGCCGGGGCTCGTGCTCGAAGTGCTGTTACGCGAGATCAGCCCGCGTCGCGGGCCGCCCGCCCACTCCTGACACCGCACATCCCCACCGACGCGCCGGCCCAAGCGGCGTGTCGTCATCCCAATTCGTCAGGAGCGATTTCACGCATGTCCAACAACTGGTTCAGGCGGGCCGGCGCGGGCGCCGGCGTCGCCGTGGTCGCCGGCGCGGTGCTGCTGCTCGGCAGCGGCGTCGCCGCAGCCCACGTCACCGCGAACGTCATCGGCGAGGACGCCACGCAGGGCGGCTACACGAAGATCACCTTCCGGGTACCCAACGAGGAGGAGAACGCCGGCACCGTCAAGCTCGAGGTGCAGTTCCCCACCGACACCCCGCTGAGCGGCGCGCGCACCACGCCGATGCCCGGCTGGAAGTCCGCGGTCACCATGACCAAGCTGCCCAAGCCGGTCGAGGTGAACGGCGCCGACGTCACCGAGGCCGTCAGCAAGATCACCTGGACGGCCCAGGCCGGCACGCGGATCAACCCCGGCGAGTTCCAGGAGTTCGAGGTCTCCGCGGGCCCGCTGCCGGCGACCGACCAGCTCGTCATGCCGGCCATCCAGACGTACGACAACAAGAAGGTCGTCGCCTGGGATACCCCGATGAAGGAGGGCGAGGAGGAGCCGGAGCACCCGGCACCGGCCATCGCCCTCGCTCCGGCCGAGGAGGGCGGTGACCACCACGGCGGTGGCGCGGCACCCGCGGCCGGGCATGACGAGGACGCGACCGAGAGCCACGACGTGCAGAACGCGGCCGCCGAATCGGCCGACGACGACACCGCACGCTGGCTCGGCGGGGCCGGCCTGGTCGTCGGCGCGCTCGGCCTCGGCGTCGGGATCGGCGCGACCATGCGAGCCCGCAAGGCCGCGGCCGGGACCAGCAGGACCAGCAGCGAGTCATGAAGCGGCTCGCCGTCGTGATCGGGGTGGCCTGCCTGGCGCTGCTGGGCCTGGCCACCCCGGCCTTCGCCCACAACACGCTGGTCAGCAGCTCGCCCGCCACGGACGCGACCGTCCAGAGCACGCCGTCGACGATCAAGCTGACATTCGACCAGCCCGTGCAGAAGGGCGAGGGGCTCAACACCGTCTCGGTCCGGGGCCCGGACAACACCGGCTGGAAGACCGGTGCGGTGGACGTCCAGAGCAACGTGGTCAGCGCGACGCTCGACGAGCTCGGCCCGGCGGGCGGCTACACGATCACCTACCGGATCGTGTCCGCCGACGGGCACCCGGTGTCCGGCGACGTGAAGTTCACGCTCGCCAAGGCGGGCAACGGCACGCCGACGGCCGCGGCGCAGGAGGAGGACAGCGGCGGCGGGCTGCCGATCTGGGTATGGATCGTCGGCGGGGTCGTCGTGCTCGGCGCGGGCATCACCGTGGCCATGCGCATCGGGAGCAAGCAGCCGCAATGACCCAGGCCCGGACCACCGCGTCCGCCCGCTTCTCCCTGGTCCTGGCGCTGCTCGTGGCGGCGCTGGCCGGCATGCTCGTCGGCATCGCGCTGACCGCGACGCAGCCGGTGGCCGGGGTGGCGGAGCCGGGCGCGGTGGTCCGGTACGGCCTGCCCGTCGTCCGGGTGGTACTCGACCTGTCCGCCGTGGCCACGGTCGGGCTCTCCCTGCTGCCGATCCTCGTCGGGTTCGACCGGCCGAAGCACGTCGAGCCGGCGCTCGAGGCGAGCCGGCGGGCGGCCGCGGCGGCCGCGCTGATCTGGGCGCTCGCCGCGCTGATGGCGCTGGTGCTGCAGACCGCCGAGGTCCGGCCGGGCGCCGGGGTCTCGCCGGGTGCGGTCGTCGACTACGTGCGCGAGTTCGGCGCCGGCAAGGCGCTGCTGTTCGTCGCGGGCGTGGCGGTGGTGGCGTTCGTGCTCAACATCGCGTCGGTGCGGGTGGGCGAGTCGGTGCCGGCCGAGGTGCGGGCGGCGGTCGCGTTGTTCGGGCTGCTGCCGCTGCCGGTCACCGGCCACGCCACGAACCTGGAGTGGCGCGACTTCACGATGATCTCGCTGGAGCTGCACGTGCTCGGCGCGGTCGCGTGGACCGGCGGCCTCGGTGCGACCGTCGTGCTGCTGGCGGCCAACCGCTCGCTGCTCGCCACCGCGCTGCCCCGGTTCTCCCGGCTCGCCACCGTGTGCCTCGGCGTGGTCGCGGTGAGCGGGTTGTTCAACGCGGTCATGGAGCTGACCGCGAGCCACGGTCTGTTCGAGGCGCTCTTCGGCACCGGCTACGGCGTGCTGGTGCTGTGCAAGGCCACCTGCCTCGGGCTGCTCGCCGTGCTGGGCGGCAACATCCGCTTCCGGCTGCTGCCGGCGATCGTCCGGCACCAGCGGACCGCGCTCGTCCGGTGGGCCGCGCTGGAGCTGTCGGTGATGGGGCTCGCGTTCGGCTTCGCGGTCGTGCTCAGCCGCGCGCCGGTGGCTTGATACTCCCGCCGTACCAGAAAGGTTGCACGTTCGGTCGTACCGAAACGCCGAACGGCCACAAAGGACCGTTCGTCGTGTGGATCAAGATCTTCGCTACGCCGCTTGGCCGCCGCCGATGATCGAAACGGCGTAACGGCGAACGGTCAGTCCTTGTCGGTGAACTGCGCCGAGGAGATGCTCGAGCGGCGGCGGATGACCGCGATCCGGGACACGTGCCCGTTGCCACGGCGCTCGAGCTCGCGGCGCGAGATCCAGCCGGCGGCGTGGTGGCGGTAGGCCTGGGACAGCATGACGAGCTCGGCCAGGAAGTCGGCGGCTCTGTGCCGGCTCGCCTCGGGAAGGCGGGCCATCAGCGGGAGGTGGTCCGCCACCATCTGGTCCAGCATCCGCGCGGAGGCGAGCGCGCGGCGCGCGCGTCGACTCGGCCTGGTCACCTGCCTGCGCCTAGCCACCGGCATGAACCACCTCGATCGGGGACGGAAGTGCGGCTAGCTCGACCGAGCGTAGCGTGCCCCTTGCGAACGTCCACTCCGGCCTGTCACCCAATCGGGTGAAGTTGGTGCTGACCTGGACAAACGCGCTGGTGAACGTCACCCGGTCACTGGGCCTTTCGTTCACCGGCGACGCTGTGTTACGACACAGTGGACCGCTGCTGAACCGTCCGGGTCAGGTGTAGCGCGCCCATCTGGCCGAGTCGTCCCCGCGGCGCACGTCGGTGAGCCTGCGGAAGAACTCCGGGCGTACCTCGGGCCGGCTGGACAGGATCGGCAGCACGCTGGTGATCAGCTTGAGCTCGCGCACCGCGCGGAGGACCGGGAAGCCCTTCCAGCGGGTGACATCGAACCCGTACGACCGGGCCAGCTCGCGGTAGCGCCCGGCCGGCTCGCCGAACCGGACCACGCCGACCGCGAGCGGCGTCAGGTCCCACTCGGGCGGGCCCAGGCTGGCCGAGTCGAAGTCGCAGAGTACCGGGCCGGCCGGGCTCGGGATCAGGTTGCCCAGGTGCGCGTCGCCGTGCAGCAGCGACGCGGGCAGCGCGAACTCCAGCGCGTCCAGCCGGTCGCTGACCTCGTCGAGCCGGTCGCGCAGGAAGTCCAGGTCGGCCGCGTCGAGACCCTCCGCCTCGCCGATGCGGCGGCGCACGTCGTCCAGTGGTTCCCAGGCCGGCAGCGGGAACGACGGCTCCGGCAGCTCGTGCATGCGGAGCAGGAGTTTCGCGAGGTCACGGCCGCGGGGCCGGTGGCCGCCGTGGGGCACGCTCTCCCAGACCGTCGCCATGTACGGGCCGGCCGACACGGGCTGGTCGATGCCCGGGACGAGCCGCACGGCCGGCACGTCGTACTCGGCCAGCCAGGTGGCCACCCGGACCACCTTGTCGACCCGGTGGCGCAAGGCGTTCGACGCCACGATCCGCACCACCACGGGTGCCGTGGCCAGCTCGAACACCGCGTTGTTGGTGCACCGCAGCAGCTCGGCGCCGGCCGGATCGAGCCCCGCCGCGGCACATACCGCCGAGAGCGCCTCGGCGAGGTTCGCCGGCGCGAACTGACCGGTGGCTTCGGCCCCGCCTTCCGCGCGCGTCTCCGGAGCCATGTCGGAGGTGGGCGTCGCGGTCATCGGGCTGCCTTTGTCGACTCAGGACACGTCGGCGTCGTAGAACCTGGCGATGGTCTCGGACAGCTCCCGCGCGTCGCTGTAGTTGCGGCGCTTGTCCGCCTCCTCCTTGAGCGGCATCAGGCGGTCCCGGACCCGGCGCGACTTGAGGTGTTGTGCCAGGTCGACGGCCTGGTGGCCGATCTTGGCGCCGTGGTCGATGTCCCCGTCGAGCAGGTGGTTGGTGGCGAGGAAGCTCAGGTTGAACGCCTTGCTCCGCGCCATGTCGTCGCCGTACGAGCCGATCGCCCGCTGCAGGGCGGGGATCGCGTACTTGGTGTGCTTGGTGTCGACCTGCTGGGCCAGCACGGTGTGGACGGTGCCGATCATGGCGTAGACGTCGTCCTCGTTGAAGAACTTGACCCAGTCCTCGGCCTCGCCGCCACCCGCTCGCGCGAACTCGTCACGGGTGCGGCCGATGAGCTTCATGGTCTGGTCCTCGTGGCCCATCATCGCGTAGGCCCAGGCCTGGTTCGCGCAGATGACCGCGACGGCGAGCTCGGAGCCCGACTCCTGGGCGGCGATCTGGCCCAGCTGGAACATCTTCAGGGCGTCGTCCGGGGACTCCTTGTGCAGGTAGACCCGGCCCATGCGGTACAGGATGTTCGCGACGAGCTGGTTGGAGTTGCCCGCCTTGGCGAGCTCGAGTGCCCGGCCGAAGTGGTTGCGCGCGGAGTCGATCAGGCCGATGTCGAACGAGGTCCAGCCGGCCAGGTTGTGCAGGTCCGCGAGCGCCACGTGCAATCGTTGCTTGACGACATCCGTGCCAGACGCGGACAGCATCTGCTGCCCCCACGAGAGCTGCGCGACGACGGCGTCCCGGCAGAAACCCCCGCCGTACTGGTAGTCCAGCGAGCGGAGTGCCCGGGTCGCCGCCTCGACCTGGCGGACATCGGTCATCCCGATCCGACCAGGAGCGGGGGTCAACACGGGGTTGGACACCCACGATCCTGAGTCCGCGCCGAGTACATGCGCACCGACCGCGACCGCGGCCGCATGCGCAAGGAACTTGCGACGCTTCACGTTCTCCGGCTCCTCAGCCTCCGGGGCTTCGCGCGTCTCGGCTACTCGTGCCGCCGTGACTTCGTCGTACGCGAGGCCCATGTATCCCCTCGGGACACCCAGGCCATCGGCGATACGTACAAGGACGTCGTAGGCCATGACCTGCCGACCCTTGAGGATCTCCGACACCTCGGACTGTGACTGACCGGTGTAGGCCGCGATCTGGCGTTGTGACACGCCTTTGCGTCGCAGCAGCTTGTAGATCGTGCTGACCTCCCGCGCCGCGAGCGCGTTTCGCATCTCGGGGTCTTCCCACACCTCTGGCGTTACGGAAGAGCTCTGAGATCCGATGGAGTTCATTCCGCCCCCTCACAGTCCGCTGGGCGTCAGCAGCAATGTATGCGCACTTCACAAGCCACGAGAAGTCCGGATCGGTGAACCTGATCGGTCCTACCGAAGTTCAGCGACCGCTCACCGTGAAACGACCGCCGATCGGCGCTCTTACGCACCAATCTCTGCTCTCAGGCACCAATGTAGTTGGTTGTAAGCATACGAGCACGGAGGGAAGCCGCGACTGTGGAACTGGTGAGGACCACTCCGGCCGCAGCTCCGGCGGCCCCGCGAAAGCTTTCGGGGATCGTCGGTGACGGCTCGGTGGAACCTCGCGGTGACCTGCACGGGTCCGCACTCGGTCGCAAGGTCTGGCGGATCAACTGCGGTGACGTGGTGAACCGCGAGCGGTGCCTGACGGTGCTCGTCGAACGCAATCGGGTGGTCCTGGTGGGACCACCGGGCGAGACAGCGGTGCTGACGGCCGGCCAGCTCGGCCAGCTGCGTATCGCGCTTCGCGAAGCCGCCGAGCAGGCGGAAAGGTGACGGTGACGTTTCGGTGGACGAGATACTCGGGCAGGTGCTGCGCAACGCGGTGTGGGAGCGGCTCGACATGCTCTCCGAGCTGGCCAACCGCGCAGACGCGCCGTCCCTGCTGTCCGTGGCCCGTTCCGAACTTCCCAAGCTGACCGAAGGCTGGCGCGCGATGCTCGCCGCCCACGAGCCGGACGAGAAGGGCAACTGCCCCGCGTGCTCGTCCCGCTGGCGTCAGCAGAAGGCGCCCTGCTCCGTGTGGCAGGCCGCCTACGAACACCTGGTGGCAGGTGGTCTCGCGCCGGATCAGAACCAGGCGAGGCACGCGGTTGCCGAATCTCGGCCGCAGCCGGCGACGCCTGGACGGCTGGCGAGCGCCAGGTGAAGCCGGCGACCTCGGCCCCCGTGACCCCGCACGCTGTGCGGCCTGAGGTCGTCTGATGGACCGGCGGTTCGACTCGTCGTCAGCACCCCCGAGCTAGACGAACGCGGGCCGCCGGTTCCTATAACTCCAGACTCCACGGACCGGTGCTGCTGTACTCCCCCTCCCCCGACCAGCATCGGTCCGTGGCTCCACTCCGGACGACCCTGCTCAGCGCTTTGCGCTTTCGCCGGGTCGTTTCGCGTCATTCTGGGGGGCCGAGCCCCCCATGCCCCCACGGTGCGTGCTTCCTTCGACCCGGCTCGGTCCTGGGAGTGGATCACCAGCACGGCACGTCCCGGAGCCGATCACCAGCACGTTCCGTCCTGCGGGGCCAGTCATCGGCATGGGTGCCGGCGCTGATTTTTTCGTTTTCGCGTGATCTCTGACCACTTTGGGGTTTCGTATACATCGTTCTGTGGTGGAGCCTGCTTCGCGCGGGCAGGATGGGTGTAGGCCCCAGCTAGGAGTACATGTGGCGACCTCTGTGCCGTTGCGAAAGCAACCCGTTCAGCAGCGGAGCGCGAAGCGCGTCGAGAAGATGCTCAAGGCGTGCGCGTCGCTGATCGACGAGCTCGGCTACGACGGTGTGACCACCACGCTGATCGCCGAGCGCGCCGGGGTCGCCGTCGGGTCGCTGTACCAGTTCTTCCCCGACAAGCGCGCGGTCGTCCAGGAGCTGACCAAGCGCAACCTCGACTACTTCACCGCGGAGATCGACCGCCGGCTCGACTGGGACAACCTCGAACACTGGTGGCACGGCGTCGACGAGATCATCGACATCTATGTCGAGATGTACCGCAGCACACCGGGGTTCGCGCACGTGCGCTTCGGTGACGTCATCGATCTGCGGTTCATCGACGAGAAGCGCGACAACAATACGGTCATCGCCGACAAGATCGCCGGGCTGATCGCACGCAAGGTCAACGTGCCCGTGACGAGCATCTACATGCAGATCACGATCGCGAGCGACATCGGCGACGCGATCCTCGCGCTCGCGTTCCGGCGCAAACTGTTCGGCGAGCAGGAGATGATCGACGAGGCCAAGCGGGTCGTGCGCAACTACCTCGCCGGCTCGCTGTAGACCCGCGGGGCCATCAGCCGAAGCACTGCCCTTCGCCGCGGTAGGTGGGCACGGTCTCGGTCACCTCGTCGCCGGAAAGCACGTGGTACTCGGTGAACCGCTCGGCGAGCTCGCCCGCCTTCGTGTGCCGCAACCACACCCGGTCGCCCACCCCCAGGTCGCGCGCGGCCTTCCCGGTCACCGGCGTCTGCACTTCGCCGGCGCCCTCCACGCCGAGCAGCTTCAGCCCGCCCGGCAGGTACGGCGACGGCAACCGGTCCTTGCCGGCCGCACCCGAGGCGATGTAGCCGCCGCCGAACAACGTCGCGATGTTGCGCCGCGGCTTGCGCACGACCGGCAGCGCGAACAGCACGGCGGGCGAAGGGGAGAACCGCCGGTAGTTGTCGAACAGCGTGGGCCCGATCAGTCCGGAGCCGGCCGCGACCTCGGAGACCGACTCGTCGGACCCGGTCGTCTCGATGCTGCCCGTCCCACCGCCGTTGACGAACTCCAGCGAGCCGACGGATTTCACCGCCGCCACGACCTCGCTGCGTCGGGCGGCGAGCTCCTGCGCCGAACGGGCTTGCATCCACCGCACCACCGCACCCGCGACCGGCTTGCCGGCCGGCTGGTCCCCGAGGCCCGCGATCTGGCCCTCATAGCCCATCAGACCGACGAGACGAAAGCCCGGCCTGCCGACCACCGCCCTCGCCAGGGAGGCCGCCTGCGCCGCCGTGAACACCGGGGAACGGCGCGTTCCCACGTGCGCCACATCGAGTCCCCACAGCGGTCGCCAGGACACGTCCAGCTCGAGGCAGACCCGGATGTCGGCGTGCCCGATGCCGAGCGCCGCGTCGACCAGGTCCAGATGGGCGGTCGAGTCGACCATGATCGAGATGTGCTCGCGGGCGTGCGGGTCGTCGGCGAGCATGCGCAGCGCGGCGTGGTCGGTGGTCGGGTAGGCGACGAGGATGTCGACGTCGGCGAGATCCGTGTCGCGCCACTGGCGGGCGAGCCAGCGGGCCTCGGGCAGCGAGTAGGACATCACGCCGGTGAAGCCGTCCAGCCGCAGCACGCGCTCGAGCAGGAACCGGCAACGGACCGACTTGCTCGCCACCCGGATGGGCCGGCCGGCGGCACGGTGCACCAGGTCCGCGGCGTTGTGGTCGAATGCCTCCAGATCGACGACGGCGAGCGGCGGGTCCAGGTGCTTGGTCGCCGCGTCCAGCCTCATCCGGTGCGTCTCCGGGCGCAGTTGAGAGGGCACGGACTCACCGTACGACCTGGGAGGACCGCGTGGCAGCAACGACAGCCTGGCGTAACTGGGCCGGCACCGAATCGGCCGTGGCGACCGACGTGGTCCGCCCGCGCGATCTCGAGGAGCTCGCCGGGGCGGTGACGAAGGCCGCCCGCGACGGCAAGACCGTGCGCGCGCGGGGCAGCGGCCACTCGTTCACCGCGGTCGGCGCCGCGCACGACGTCGCGCTCGATCTGGGCGACTGGACCGGGATCACGTCGGCGGACATCGACACCGGCCTCGTCTCCGTGCGGGCCGGCACCACGCTGCGCGCGCTCAACGCGGAGCTCGACCGGCTCGGGCTCGCGATGACTAACCTCGGCGACATCGACGCGCAGACGATCTCGGGTGCGATCTCCACGGGCACGCACGGCACGGGCGCGCGGTTCGGCGGCATCTCGACCCAGGTCGCCGGGCTCGAGCTCGTGCTGGCCGACGGATCGGTGGTCGGCTGCTCCGCGAGCGAGCTGCCGGAGCTGTTCGCGGCGGGTCGGGTCGGGCTCGGCGCGTTCGGCGTGATCGCGTCGGTGACGCTGCAGACCGAGCCGTCGTTCGTGCTCGCCGCCGAGGAACGGCCGGAGCCGCTCGACGAGGTGCTCGAGGCGCTGGACGAGAACTGCGCGCACAACGACCACTTCGAGTTCTACTGGTTCCCCTACGGCCCCAAGGCGTTGACCAAGCGCAACAACCGCCTGCCGGCCGGCACCAAACCGGAGCCGCTGTCGAGGGCGCGCCAGTTCGTCGAGTACGAGCTGATGGAGAACCGGGCGTTCGGCACGCTGTGCCGGATCGGCCGCCGGGTGCCGAAGTTGGTACGGCCACTGAACAAGCTGTCGTCCAACGTCCTCTCCGCACGGTCCTATCGGGACGTGTCGCACCGCGTCTTCGTGACCAACCGGAGCGTGCGGTTCGTGGAGTCCGAGTACGCGGTGCCGCGAGAGGCGCTCGGCGACGTGCTGGCCGAGCTGCGCAGGCGGGTGCCGAAGCTCGCGGACCCGGTGATGTTCCCGGTGGAGATCCGCGTTGCGGCGGCCGACGACATCTGGCTTTCCACTGCGTACCAACGGGATTCGGCGTACGTCGCGATCCACCAGTTCGTCGGCATGCCGTACCGGGCGTACTTCGACCTGTTCGAGTCGATCGTCGGCGACGTCGGCGGCCGGCCGCACTGGGGGAAGATGCACACGCTGGACGCGGCCGCGCTGCGCGAGCGGTACCCGCGCTTCGACGACTTCGTCGACCTGCGGACCAAACTGGACCCGGGCGGGCTGTTCGCGAACCCCTACCTCGACCGCGTACTAGGCAAGACGGTCTAGCGCCCGGTCGATCGCCTCGTCGCCGCCGACGAGCTCGAGCACCTTGCCGGCGGTCGCCGGCCGGTCGAGGAGGCCGACGAGCACGGTCGCGACGTCGTCGCGGGTGACCGAGCCGCGCCGGACGTGCTCGTCGAGGGTGACCGTGCCCACACCGGGATCGTCGGTGAGGCCGCCCGGACGCAGGACCGTCCACTCCAGATCGCGGGCCATCAGGTCCTCGTCCGCGGCGGCCTTGGCGCGCAGGTACCCGCGGAAGACCTCGTCCAGGTCCGGGTCGTCGGCGCGGTCCAGACCGATCGAGCTGACCTGGACGTAGCGCCGCACGCCCGCGGACTCGGCGGCGTCGGCGAGAAGTACCGCGGCCGCGCGGTCGACGGTCTCCTTGCGTGCGGCGCCGCTGCCCGGCCCGGCACCGGCGGCGAACACGACCGCGTCGGCGCCGCTGACGACGCCGGCCACGTCCGCGGTCGTCGCGGCCTCGAGATCGACGACCGCCGCCTGGCCGCCGGCCGCCTGCACATCCGCTACGTGGTCGGGGTTGCGCACGATGCCGATCACCTCGTCGCCGCGGTCCGCGAGCAGCCGGGTCAGCCGCAGCGCGATCTTGCCGTGCCCGCCGGCGATCGCAACTCGCATCAGACGGTGGCGAGGATCTGCTCGTAGGCGAGCTCGTTGATCCAGCGGTGCGTGCCGTCGACGCCGGCCGGCGCCCGGTCACCGCGGACCGCGAGGTCGAGCGTGATGTCGGGGCCGGGCTCGGCGCTCAGCACGCCCACGCCGTACGCGCGGGCGCGCGGCAGGCAGTTCACGAGGTAGTCGTTGGTGATCACGACCGACATCGGCAGCACGACGGCGGCGTCGCAGTACCGCAGGAACGGCACGGCGTTGACGAGCCCGGTGCGCCAGTGGCGGGTGACCGCGAGCGCGCCCACGATCCGCACGGCCGGCTCGGGCACGTGGCCGGTGAACTCCGGCCACACCCACGTCGACACGGTCGCGCGGTCGACCTCGGGGCCCTGCCCGAGGCAGATGCGCTCCGCGTGCGCGTCCGGCATCAGCTGGGCGACCAGGTTGATCCGCCGGCCGAGCAGCTTCATCTCCGGCAACACGACCCCCTGCCAGCCGAGCTCACGCGCGGCCGTGGCGGCCAGCTCGTCGACTTCTGCCGGCAGCTCGACGGACGGGACAAGAGGAGACGGCACTGCCGTCAGGTTGTCCACCGCCGCCGTGCGCCCAGGAATGCCCGTCACGAACTCAGCCCTCTCCGTTATCCGCCGCGCCCTTCAAGCCATCCCCTGCCAAGCGCGGCGTTTTTCGGTACCTGTCTGGCGTACCAGTTGGCCCTGCTCGAAACGCAGACGAGAACGCGCCTCCTGCGACCGGCGGCGCGCAGCGGTCGGTGACCGGTCGACGGACGGCAATAGGACTTCTGCCCCGCTGTGCCGCCGTCTGGGTGAGTCGTCGGCTGGATGGCTGAACGCGAGGGAGTACCGAGGGTTGCGCAACGCAATGCAGGGCAACACCAGCAAAGATCGAAAGGACGACCGCCGCGGTTACGCAAACCGCAGGCACCCCCCGCGCCGAGCACGCCGAAATCCGTTACGACGCAACCAATCCGGACACCGGCAAAGATCCACATCGCCGCGCCGGACCCTGCGCTCCGCATCGACCCCATCGCCTGGTGCCCCGAGGTCGAACGAACAACCAGTTCCACCGGCCCTTCCCCGAGCCACTCACCCACCCGGCCCACGACGAACGGAGGAGCACCACCCGCAACCGGCTCATTCGTAGCCACCGTGGGAAACCACCCCACCGCACCCAGTAAGCGGAAAGTGAGGCAGGACACCCTTTTCGCCAACCCCAGTTGAGGAAATTGTTTCCCAGCCCCAGCTTCCGCGAAGAGCCCTCCGTAATGGCAACTGGTGAAGGAAAGCGCCCACCCCGAAGACGGTTGTCCGAGGTCCAGACCACGCCCGGCGACGGAGCAACGCCCCCACCCCGCACACGTCCACAAAGAGAGCACGAGACAGAACCGCACCGAAGATCAGAAGCGCAGAGCAAGATCCAAGCGCACACAAAGATCAACCGGCAGGCCAAAGCAAGACCAACAACGGCAGAAGCAAGACCAACAACAGAAGCAAGACCAAGGGCAGAAGCAAGACCAACAACGGATGCTGGTGACACCAATCCGACACCACGCTGGGTCAACAGAAGCCGGCACCGTGGGGGTCTGGGGGTCGCCCCCCAGAACAAAACGGAAAAGGCGGGAAGGTGCCCAAAGCACCGAACAAGGTGGGCGAGGGGGGAGTTGAACCCCCACGTCCTTACGGACACACGGACCTGAACCGTGCGCGTCTGCCATTCCGCCACTCGCCCGAGTGGAACGTCGCGAAGCCTACACGGTCGTCAATCGGGTTTGCACATCGCACTGTCCTCCTGGCCGGACACGGATACGATCGACTGAGGAGCACGTGTGGAAGGAGGTACCCATGGGCATCGGCCAGCGGCTCAACCGCAAGCTGGAGAACCTCGTGGGCAACTCTTTCGCTCGCGTGTTCGGTGGCAGTGTGGTGCCGCAAGAGGTGGCGCAGGCACTGCTGCGTGAAGGTGAGGTCAACGTCCGCGAGCTCGCTGGGGGTCGACAGCTGATACCCAACCACTACATAGTGCAACTGGGTGCGGCCGACTTCGAAAACTTCGCTAACGATGAAGACCGCACAACAGCGCTGCTCGCGGACTGTGTGAAGGAGAATCTCTCCGAGCACCAATGGGACACCTATGGTGACGTCGTAGTCTCCCTGGAGCGCTCCGACGCGCTGCACACCGGACAGTTTCGAATACGCTCGGCCGTCGACCCGGATGTGAAGGCTTCCGGGAAGCGGTCAGCATCACCCCGCAACGCAGGAGACCGATCGATGAGCCAGCCTCCCGGCTACGGCCAGCCGCCCGAGGGCGATCCCTACGGACAGCAGTACGGCTACGGCCAGCAGCAAGGTTATGACCAGGGCTACGGCCAGCAAGGCGGCTACGACCAGGGATATGGCCAGCAACAGCAGGGCTATGACCAGGGTTACGGCCAGCAGCAGGGCTACGGCCAGCAGGGTTACGACCAGGGCTATGGCCAGCAGGGCTACGGCCAGGGCGGCTACCAGCAAGGTGGCGACCCCTACGGTCAGCAGGGCTACGCCCCGCCGGCGGTGCAGACCGGCCCGCGGCAGCTGAACGCCAGCCTGCAACTTGACGACGGCTCGAACCGGACGTACTCGCTCAAGCAGGGCGGCAACGTCGTGGGCCGCGGCCAGGATGCCGACTTCCGGCTGCCCGACACCGGCGTCTCGCGCCGGCACCTGGAGATCACCTGGGACGGACAGAGCGCCACGCTCGCGGACCTCGGTTCGACCAACGGCACCACGGTCAACGGCACTCCGGTGCAGACCTGGCAGCTGGCGGACGGCGACGTCATCCGCATCGGGCACTCTTCGTTGGTGTTCCGTACCCAGGGCTGACCGCAGGCCGCGCAGACCGACCCTCAATACTGAGCACAGGCACCGGTCGGGTGCCGGTGCCATTGACCCCTACCGGCGGGAGCGTTCGCAGCAGGTGCCAGAGCTTGTTGTGCAGCTGACCAGAGCAGGGTTCCTTGCCCTGCTCTGGTTGTTCGTGCTGGCCGCGCTGCGGATCGTGCGCTCGGACCTCTACGCCGCGGCCGGACTGAAGGTGGCGGTGCCCGGATTCCGCCGCAGCACCGCGAAGAAGGCCCGGGGCAGCAAGGCACCCCGGCAGCTCGTCGTGACCCACGGCGCCCTCGCCGGCACCAGGATCTCGCTGGACGGCCGGCCGATCATGATCGGGCGGGCGGACGACTCGACGCTCGTCCTCGACGACGACTACGCCTCCACCCGGCACGCGCGGATCTCGCTGCGGGGTACCGACTGGTACGTGGAAGATCTGGGCTCGACGAACGGCACGTACCTCGACCGGGCTAAGGTCACGGCGCCCCTCCGGGTGCCTCTCGGGGCCCCGATCCGAATCGGCAAGACGGTGATCGAGCTACGGTCATGACCCTCGTCCTTCGCTATGCGGCCCGCAGCGACCGGGGCCTGGTCCGATCGAACAACCAGGACTCCGTGTACGCGGGGCCGCGCCTGCTCTCGCTCGCCGACGGCATGGGCGGGCACGCCGCGGGTGAGGTGGCCAGCAAGGTCGTCATCGCCGCGCTGGCGCCGCTCGACGACGACGAACCCGGCGAGGACCTGCTGGGTCAGTTGCGCGAGGCGACCAATGCGGGCAACGGTGCGATCGCCGAGCTGGTGGCGAGCGACCCCGAGCTCGACGGCATGGGCACGACGCTCACCGCGATCCTGTTCGCCGGCACCCGCATCGGGCTGGTGCACATCGGCGACTCGCGGGCGTACCTGCAGCGCAACGGTCAGTTCGCGCAGATCACCCACGACGACACGTTCGTCCAGTCGCTGATCGACGAGGGCCGGATCACCGAGGAGGAGGCGGCCTCGCACCCGCAGCGCTCGCTCCTTCTCAAGGCGCTCACCGGACACGAGGTCGAGCCGAACCTGACGATCCGGGAGGCCCGCGCGGGCGACCGGTACCTGCTGTGCTCGGACGGTCTTTCCGGTGTGGTGTCCCACGAGACGCTCGCCGACACGATCAAGATCCCGGACGCCCAGGAGTGCGCGGACCGGATGATCGAGCTCGCGCTCAAGGGCGGCGGGCCGGACAACGTCACGGTCATCGTGGCCGACGTGGTCGACATCGACTTCGGCGAGGACGCCCCCATCGTCGGCGGCGCGGCGGGCAACGGGCAGGACGACCAGCCGCCGCCGGACTCGCCCGCCTCCCGTGCGGGCGCGATCACCTCGCCGCGCATCGAGCCGGTCCGGGTCGAGCCGACCGAGCCGCCGCCGGACCCGAAGGCCAAGCGCCGCAAACGGATCCGGCTCTTCGTGCTGCTGATCGTGGTCCTGCTGGTGCTGACCGGCGGCGCGGTGGCCACCTGGATAGTGGTGAACAAGCAGTATTTCGTCGGCGAGGCCGACGACGGCGAGATCGCGATCTTCCAGGGCGTGCGCGGCAGCATCTTCGGCATCTCGCTCAACACCAAGGTGCAGGGCTCCTGCGGTCCAGAGGTGCTGACCTGCGACCGGTTCTACGTCGACGACCTGCGCCAGCTCGGCCGGGACGCGGTGCGCTCGGGCACGGAGAGCTTCGACAACATCCCCGACGCCCGCCAGTTCATCCAGGACCTGCGCACGAAGTATCCGCTGCCGACGTGTGAGTCGCTGATCAAGCAGCAGGAGCAGGTCGGCTCGCCGGCGCCGCCGAAGACGACCGGGCGGAAGCCGCCGGCCTCCGGGAAGCCGCCGGCTCGCACGACCACGACGACCCCGCCGAAGACCACGACCGAACCGGTCGAGCCGGATCCGGGAGTCAACTGCCGCCAGCCGCGCGGGGACGAGGGCGGCGGCTGATGGCGCAGCCAGGGCCAGTGTTGGCCGCACAGGGCAACGAGACGCCAGGCAGATCGGCTCCGACCCGGCGCGGTACCGAACTGGCCATGCTGGCGTTCGCGGCCGGCCTCGTCACGGGCGCGCTCATGCTCGTCGAGGCCAATCAGGAGCAGACTCTCACGATCCGGCTGGTCTGGTACGGGCTTGCCTACCTGGCGCTGTTCGGCATCGCGCACGCGGCGGTGCGGAAGTGGGCGCCGTACGCGGATCCGCTGATCCTGCCGTGCGTTGCTTTGCTGAACGGCATCGGCCTGGTCATGATCTACCGGATCGACCTGGCCGACGCCGAAGCGGCGGTGCGGACGAACACGGAGTTCGAGAACACCGTCCCCAAACAGATCCTGTGGACCACGATCGCGCTGGTGCTGTTCCTGGTCGTGCTCTACGTGATCAAGGACCACCGCACGCTGACCCGCTACGGCTACACCTTCGGCCTCGCCGGCCTCTTCCTGCTGGCGCTGCCTGCCGTGCTGCCGGGCGTGATCGCCCCGACGATCAACGGCGCGAAGATCTGGTTGCGGCTCGGGCCGGTCTCGATCCAGCCCGGTGAGTTCGCCAAGATCCTGCTGCTGATCTTCTTCGCGGCGTTCCTGGTGTCCAAACGCGACCTGTTCATGGCCGCGGGCCGCCGCGTGATGGGCATCGACCTGCCACGGGCGCGCGACCTCGGGCCGATCCTGTTCTGCTGGGCGGTCTCCGTGGTCGTCCTGGTCGCGGAGAAGGACCTCGGCAGCTCGCTGCTGTTCTTCGGCACCGTGCTCGTGATGCTCTACGTGGCGACCGAGCGGGGCATCTGGGTCGGCGTCGGGCTCGCGCTGTTCGTCGGCGGCTGCCTGCTCGCCTACCAGCTGTTCGGCCACGTCCAGGTGCGCGTGGCGAACTGGCTGGACCCGTTCGCCGACTACGACTCGGGCGGCTACCAGATCGCGCAGTCGCTGTTCGGGCTCGGCACCGGAGGCGTCGGCGGCACCGGGCTCGGCGCCGGCCGGCCGGACATGGTGCCGCTCGCCAACAGCGACTTCATCACCGCGGCGATCGGCGAGGAACTCGGCTTCATCGGGCTCGCCGCGCTGCTGCTCGTCTACATGCTGCTGGCGATGCGTGGCCTGCGCTCGGCGGTCGCGGTGCGCGACACGTTTGGCAAGCTGCTCGGCGGCGGGCTCTCGTTCGCGTTGATCATGCAGGTGTTCGTCGTGGTCGGCGGTGTCACCAAGCTGATCCCGATGACCGGCATCACCGCGCCGTTCCTGTCCGCGGGAGGTTCCTCGCTGCTCGCCAACTACGTGCTGGTCGCGCTGCTGCTGCGGATCTCCGACGCCGCCCGCCGCCCGCAGACCGGCGCGAAGCCCAAGCAGCCGCAGCAGGTCCCGATCGCCGAGGCGGGCACCGTGATGGTGGAGCGTCCCTCATGAACACTCCCCTCCGCCGCGTCGGCCTCGCCATGCTGGCCATGATCATCCTGCTGCTGGCGAACGCGACCTACATCCAGGTCGTCAAGGCGGACGACTACCGCAACGACCCGCGCAACCAGCGCGTGCTGCTCGAGGAGTACGCCCGCCAGCGCGGCCGGATCATCACCTCCGACGAGGTGATCATCGCCAACGTCAAGTCGACCGACGACCGGCTGCGTTTCCAGCGGACCTACCTCAATGGCCCGATGTACGCGCCGGTGACCGGGTTCTACTCGGTCCGCTACGGCGCAACCGGCCTCGAGCGCACCGAGGACGAGATCCTCAACGGCTCCGACGACCGGTTGTTCGTGCGCCGGCTCTCCGACCTCATCACCGGCCGCGACCCGCGCGGCGGCAACATCGTCACCACGATCAACTCGAAGGTGCAGAAGGCCGCCTACCAGGGCATGACGGCGAGCGGCTACAAGGGCGCCGTCGTCGCGCTCAAGCCCGACGACGGCCAGATCCTCGCGATGGTCTCCACGCCGTCGTTCAACCCGAACGCCCTGGCCGTGCATGACGGTGACGACCAGGAGAAGGCGTACAAGAGCTTCAACACGAACAAGAACAAACCGATGCTCAACCGGGCGATCCAGGAGAACTACGCGCCCGGCTCCACGTTCAAGCTCGTCACGGCGTCCACCGCGCTGGAGGACGGCAAGGACAAGGAGTACCAGCTGACCGCTTCCCCGGGCATCGACGTGATCACCGGCGACCCGTGCGACCCCTCGGACGGGAGCAGCCGCTGCCTGTCGAACTTCGCGGGCAGCTCCTGCGGTTCCGGCCAGACCGCGACGATGGCGACCGCGATCCAGCTGTCCTGCAACACCGCGTTCGCCCAGCTGGCGTCCCAGGAGGGCGCGGGCAAGCTCAGCGCGCAGGCGGCGAAGTACGGCATCGGCCAGACGGACCTGACGATCCCCATGCCGGTCGTGGCCTCGTGCATCGGCCCGCAGGGCGACCAGTGCCTCACGATCTCCGACAAGGCGGCGCTGTACCAGAGCGGCATCGGCCAGCGCGACGTCCGGCTGACGGCGCTCCAGAACGCCGTCATCGCGGGCACGATCGCCAACGGCGGCGACCGGATGCGCCCGCAGCTGGTGCAGAAGATCCTCGCGCCGGACCTGTCGATCATCTCCGACTACGAGCCGGAGTCCGAGGAGCAGGCCATCTCCGGCAACAGCGCCGACCAGCTGCGCGACATGATGATCCTCTCCGAGGAGCACACCGGGGGCGACGGCAAGCGCGGCGATCTCACGATCGCGTCGAAGACCGGTACCGCCGAGACGGGCGCCGATCCCAAGAACACCCCGCCGTACGCCTGGTACGTGGCGTTCGCGCCGGCGGAGGACCCCAAGGTCGCCGTCGCCGTGATCGTGGAGAGCACCGACGTCGCCGCGACGGGCGGCAAGCTGTCCGCCGCGATCGGCCGGCAGACCATCGACGCAGCGCTGGCCGGGGGGAACTGAGCACCATGCTGACGTCAGGCCAGCTCCTCGCCGAGCGGTACCGGCTGTCACGCCGGATCGCGGTAGGCGGCATGGGCGAGGTCTGGGAGGCGGCGGACACCCGGCTGGACCGGCGCGTGGCCATCAAGGTGCTCAAGCCCGAGCTGTGCGGGGACGCGGAGTTCCTGCACCGCTTCCGGACCGAGGCACGCACGACCGCGTCGCTCAACCATCCGGGTATCGCCGCGGTGCACGACTACGGCGAGACCGCGGCGGTGGTGGACGGTCCGAAGGACACCGCGTACCTCGTGATGGAGCTCGTCGAGGGTGACCCGCTCGCGGCGATCCTCGCCAAGGAGCGGCGGATCAGCGCGGACCTCACGCTGGAGATCCTGGAGCAGGCCGGCAACGCGCTGCAGGCCGCGCACGAACGCGGCTACGTGCACCGGGACGTCAAGCCCGGCAACATCATGGTGACGCCGACCGCCGACGGCCGGGTCACGGTGAAACTCACCGACTTCGGCATCGCCAAGGCCGCCGACGCCGCCCCGGTCACCCGCTCCGGCATGGTCATGGGCACCGCCCACTACATCGCCCCGGAGCAGGCCCTCGGGCACGAGGCCGAGCCGGCGAGCGACGTCTACTCGCTCGCCGTCGTCGGCTACGAGTGCCTCGCCGGCCACCGCCCGTTCCTGTCCGAGAACGCCGTGACCGTCGCGATGATGCACATCCGCGACATGCCGCCACCGCTACCGCCGGACGTCCCGCCGCACGCGCGCGCGGTCGTCGAGGCGACGCTGGTCAAGGACCCCACACAGCGCTACGGCAGCGGCGGGGAGTTCGCGGCCGCGGTCGCCGCGGTCCGTGCCGGGCATCCGCTGCCGGCTCCGTCCGGGCGGGCACTGACGCCCAACCGCGGGCCGAGCGCGAGCAACCCGGCGATGCTGCCGGCCGGGCCGCCTAGCGCGCCGCTGCAGGGGCCGGGCACCGGCTCGTTCCCCCTTGGTCCCCCACCTCCGCCGCGACGCAACCGAACCGCGATGTGGGTTCTGATCGTTGTACTCGCGTTGGTGTTGCTGACACTGGCGGGCTTCGGCATCGCGATGTTGGTGAGCGGTGGGGACAACGACACGGGCGGCGTTTCGACACCGGAGTCGTCGACGTCCGTGGGGGGCGGGGACAATGACGGCGGCGCAGGCGCGGGGGCCCAACCGGGAAACGCGCCGGGGCCGAACCACGACGAGACGGCGCCGAGCAAGCCGGGCGAGTTCGTCGAGGTGGATGACCGGAAGTACATCGGCAGACCCGCGTCCTACGCCGCGGAGTCCCTTTCCCGGGACGGGCTGGTCCCGGTGATCGTGGCGCAGGGCGGACAGGAACCGGAAGACGCGGACAACTGCACGGTCATCAAGATCGACGCGGACCGACCGGTGCTGGTTGGAACGGAGGTCCCGATCTACTGCAACGAGGGAGAGGGCCCGTCGCGATGATTCGCGGAATCTGGGAGCACTGGTCGGGCATGATTGGCGCACGCGGAGCAGTACAACTGCAGACGAGGATCGAGACGACATACCGATGACCACTCCGAGACTGCTCTCCAATCGGTACGAGCTGGGCGAGGTGCTCGGCTACGGTGGCATGTCCGAGGTCCACCGTGGTCGGGACGTCCGCCTCGGCCGGGACGTCGCCGTCAAGGTGCTGCGTGCCGATCTCGCCCGCGACCCTCAGTTCCAGGAGCGGTTCCGGCGCGAGGCGCAGAACGCGGCGGCGCTGAACCACCCGGCGATCGTCGCGGTGTACGACACCGGCGAGACGAGAACAGAAAACGGCCCGCTGCCCTACATCGTCATGGAGTACGTGGACGGGCGGACGCTGCGCGACATCGTCAAGACCGAGGGCCCGCTGCCCGGTCAGCGCGCGATGGAGATCATGGCCGACGTCTGCGCGGCACTGGACTTCTCCCACCGGCACGGCATCGTGCACCGGGACGTCAAGCCGGCCAACGTGATGATCACCCGGACCGGTGCGGTCAAGGTGATGGACTTCGGCATCGCGCGCGCGGTCGCGGACGGCCAGG
Organism: Actinophytocola sp.; assembly: GCF_036555685.1. Taxonomy (GTDB): domain Bacteria; phylum Actinomycetota; class Actinomycetes; order Mycobacteriales; family Pseudonocardiaceae; genus Actinophytocola. Next base: position 59,572 of record NZ_DATBKY010000229.1, read on the forward strand.
CCGCCGTGACGCAGACCGCCGCCGTGATAGGGACCGCCCAGTACCTGTCTCCCGAGCAGGCCCGCGGCGAGGCGGTCGACGCGCGCAGCGACGTCTACGCCGCCGGCTGCGTGCTGTTCGAGCTGCTCACCGGCGAGCCGCCGTTCACCGGTGACTCCCCGGTCGCGGTGGCCTACCAGCACGTCCGGGAGGACCCGAAGCCGCCGTCGGCGCTCAACGGGCGGGTCTCGCCCGCGCTCGACGCGATCGTGCTGAAGGCGATGTCGAAGGGCGCGCCGAACCGGTACCAGTCGGCCGCGGAGATGCGCACGGACCTGGTGCGTGTGCTGTCCAACCAGCGCCCGCTCGCGCCGATGGTGATGACCGACGACGAGCGCACCACGATCATGTCGCAGGGCCGCCAGCCCGAGCCGACCCGCGGCCGGCACCGCCCGGCGGCGCTCGCGAACGACTACGACGACTACGACCCGTACGAGGACGAGGAGGAGGAGCGCCGGCGCCGGCGGAAGAAGGGCTGGATCATCGCCCTGGTCGCCGTGCTCGCGCTCGCGCTGATCGGGTTCATCGCGTGGCTGATGGGCACGGTGTTCTCCTCCGACCCGGTGACCGACGAGGTCGTCGTGCCGAACGTGGTCGGCAGGCTCGCCGAGGACGCCCAGCGCACGCTCACCGACCAGGGCTTCGAGGTGGCGCTGGAGCCCGTGCCGTGCCAGGCCTCGCCGGACGGCAAGCCCGGCAAGTGCGGCCCGGACAGCATCGGCAAGGTCATCGACTCGAACCCGAAGGCGGGCGAGAAGATGAAGAAGTCCGACCGCCTCACGCTGCTCGTCGGCGCGCCCGCGGAGAAGGTCAACGTGCCGGACGTGCGCGGCCGCTCCACGGACGAGGCCCGCCAGATCCTCAAGGACGAGGGCCTCGCGGTGGCGCCGCAGACGCGGGAGGAGGAGACCGACGACCCGAACCTGGTCGGCAAGGTGATCGACACCGACCCGACCGCCGGGCAGCCGGTGTCCAAGGGCAGCCCCGTAAAGCTGATCGTCGGCAAGGAGAAGCCGCAGGTCAACGTGCCGGACCAGACCGGCCAGAACGTCGACGCGGCCCGCGCCAACCTCGAAGGCCTCGGCTTCAAGGTCGAGGTCAACGACGTGGACTCCGACCAGCCCAAGGGCACGGTCGTCGACCAGGACCCGAAGAACGAGGATGCGGATCCGGGCTCGACGGTCACCCTCGACGTGTCGAAGGGGCAGGACCAGAACAAGTTCACGATGCCGAACATCATCGGCCAGACGCCGCAGGAGGCCGAGCAGGCACTGCGTGCCCGCGGCTGGACCGGCCAGTTCGACATCAAGGACGGCCAGACGAACGACCCGAACGAGTTCGGCCGGATCGTCGACGCCCAGTTCGGTGAGGGACAGCAGATCGACAAGGACGAGGAGATCGGCATCACGGTCGCGACCGAGCTGAACCCGGGTGGCGGCGGAGGCGGAGGCTGAGCATGCGGACCGCGGTCGTCGGTGCTGGCGTGATCGGCCTGGCGACCGCGGACGCGCTCGCGCGGCGCGGTGCCGAGGTCGTGTGCCTCGAGGCCGGCGTGCCGATGGCGGCCCGGTCGACCGGCAGCTCGCGGATCTTCCGGCTGGCACACGCGGATCCGGCGCTCGTCGCGTTCGCGGCGTCGGCGCGCGAGCTGTGGGCGTCGTGGTCCGAACGCGCGGGCGCACCGCTCGTCGGCTCGGAGGGCGGGGTGCTCACCGGCCCGCCCGCGCGGGACTGGTCGGCCGCCATGGCCGCGGCGGGCGCTGACCACTCGCTTGTGGACGACCCCGCATCGCTGGGCCTGCCGGCGTCCACTGTGGCCGGTCCGGCGCTGTTGGACCCGGCGGCCGGCGTGATCGACGTCCCGGCGACGGGTGCCTTCCTCCAGTCGGTCGTCGGGCCCGCGTTGCGGCCCGGCTACGTGCACCGGCTCGAGGTGTCGGACTCCGGCGTGACGCTGCACAGCTCGGCCGGCCCGGTCTCGGCGGACCGCGTGGTGATCGCCGCCGGGCGTGGGACCTGGCAGCTCGCCGCACAGGTCGGCATCTACGTGCCGACCGCGCTGGCCCACCACGTGCGCTTCACGTTCCGGCTCAAGGACCCGCGGGCGCGGCCGCCGTGCTGGATGGACCGGACGCAGACGTGGCGGCCGGGGTTCACCACGTACCAGCAACTGGCGGGCCCCGGCCGGTGGGCGGTCGGCGCGACGCTGCCGGACGAGGACGCGGCGTGGGAACGCGGCCGGGCGGCGGTGACCGCGCGGTCGCGGGACCTGGTGCGGGCGTACGCGCGCGAGGTCCTGGCAGGCGTCGAGGACGAGATCGTCGAGGAGGTCTACTGCGATTTCCCACCGGCCCTCGGCGACGGCATCCACGTGGCCGGCGCGGGCCCGGTGACCGCCCTGTGGGGCGACAACCTCTTCAAGCACGCCCCGGCGATCGGCGCCTCGCTCGCGACCGCACTCCTCGAGGACACGGTCCCGGACATCCCACCGGCCTAGGTGGTCGCCGCGGCGGCTTCGGCCAGGGTGCGCATCTGGTCGGTCAGTTCGGTCACCCGGGTCTCCGGGACCGGGTGACCGCAGGCCGCCAGCCAGTTGGCGAGCATCCGGTGGCCGCCTTCAGTCAGCACCGACTCCGGATGGAACTGGACGCCCTCGACCGGGAGCTCGCGGTGGCGCATCGCCATCACGATGCCGGTCTCCGTCTTCCCCGTGACCTCGAAGTCGGCGGGAATCGTCTCCGCCAGGACGGTCAGGGAGTGGTAGCGGGTCGCGGTGAACGGGTCCGGCAGGCCGGCCAGCACGCCCACGCCCTCGTGGTGCACCCGGCTCGTCTTGCCGTGCAACAACTCCGGCGCCCGGTCCACGACCGCGCCCCACGCCGCGCCGATCGCCTGGTGGCCGAGGCACACGCCGAGCACCGGCACACCCGCGTCCGCACACCGCCGGACGACGTCGATGCTCGAGCCCGCGCGCTCGGGCGTGCTCGGGCCGGGGCTGATCAGTACGCCGTCGAAGCCGTCCAGCGCGTCGGGCACGGTGAGCGCGTCGTCGTCGTTGCGCCGGACCACGCACTCGGCCCCGAGCTGGGCCAGGTACTGCACGAGGTTGTAGACGAAGCTGTCGTAGTTGTCGACCACCAGCACCCGCATGCCTGACAACCTACCGGCCGCGCTCGCCGCTACTGCACGTCCACGTGGTTGAACGGCAGCAAGGGCTCCAGCCACGGGAAGACAACGAACATCAGCAGCGCCACGAACCCGAGCGCGAGGACGATCGCGAGCGTCGCGCGGATCGCGACCGGGCCCGGCAGGTGCCGCCAGATCCAGGCGTACATCAGACGGTCTCCTCGAGCTCCGGCGGCCGCTCGTTGGGCTTCTTCGCGTCCTTCGCCCACTGCTTGGTCAGCACCGCGTGGACGATCAGCCGCTCCTTGTCGGAGAAGCGCGGGTGGCACGTCGTCAGCGTCATCAGCGAGGCCATCTCACCCTTGCTGGGCGGGGTGGCACCCTTCGGCGGGACCGGGGCGATGACGCCGCCGTTGGTCGGCAGCACGATCTGCTGGCCGTCGAGGTCCTTGTACGCGCCGCCGAGCGGGCCGACGCCCTTGCACTTCGGGTCCTTGGCCTTGGTCTGCGCCCAGTCCTGCTTCTCCTCGGCGAGCGGCAGCATCCGGTAGACGAACCAGCTGTACTGGGTCTCCACGACGATTGCGTCGCACGACTGGATCAGGTTGATGTCGTTGAACGGGGCCCCCTTGCCGACCCGGTGGCCGGCGACCGCGAAGTTGCCGGGCTGGCCCGGGTAGGCGGTCTTCGTGTAGTGCCCGGGGCCGATCTCGAGGGACTTCTCGGTGGTCCCCTCGACGATCGTGAAGTGGTAGTCGGCGCCGAAGGCCGGGATGTACATCTTCGCGAAGCCGTCTCCCTCGCCGAGGCCCTGGAAGTGGTCCTGGCGCTTGGGGTCGGCCGCGGACGGGTCCTGCCACTTGCTGTCGAGCGCGGTGGTGGCGTCGCTCTGCTTGCCCGCGGAGATGAGGTCGGTCCAGTAGACCTCGTAGACGACGAAGAGCAGCACGATCATGCCGAGGGTGATCAGCACCTCGCCGGCGTTCCGCACGATGTTGCGGACGCGATCCGGTCGCTCTGCGCTGTAGCTGCCACGTGGGTACGGAGACGGCCTCATGTCGCCCAGGTCCCCGGAGATCCGGCCTCTGCCGGGACCGAGGTGCTGCACTGTGCCCACGCGCGCTCCTTCCGGTCCTCGACCTGTCCGTTCGTCGCACTACTCAGTTACGTTAACGTGTGAAGCAGTGGACGTGTTCAACACGGATACGGTTGCTTTTGCGTTCAAGCTACACGTCAGGTGAGGACGACCATGCCCAAGTCCAAGGTTCGCAAGAAGGCGGTCTATACACCACCCGCCGATCGACGTACTCCGGTGAAGGTGAAGGCTGCGGGGCCGTCTCACCCGGTATACGTGGCGGTCATGCTCGGGGTGATGTTGCTCGGACTGGCCTGGCTCGTGGTCAACTACATCGCCGGCGAGAGCGTTCCGCTCATGAAGGACCTCGGCAACTGGAACTTCGCCGTGGGCTTCGCGCTGATGATCGGCGGGCTGCTCATGACGATGCGCTGGCGCTGAGATTCTCCCCCGCACACCACGCGATTCACTCGGATACACCCGTTCAGCGCAGTGTGACTGAACCACAAGGGTGTAAGTCATCCCCAGTGTGGATAACCGCTGTGGATAACTCGTCCTTCCCTTCCGGAGTGTGACTCGTTGGCCGTCCCGACCGCGCGCAGCTGGGCACCGAAGCCGGAGCTTGCCGCGGTGGCGTGCGTGCTTGCGCTTGCCGCGGCCGCGTTCGCGGTGTTCTCCGACGACCCACGCGGCCGGGTGCTGCTGGGGGCGGTGGCGCTCGGCCTGGCCCTCGGCGGCCTGTACGGCCTGGTGGTCCGCCCGCGGCTCGCGGCCGACGCGGAAGGCGTGACCGTGCGCGGGCTGACCGGCAGCAGGCGCTGGAGCTGGAGCGAGGTCAACGTGCGGCTCGCGCGCACGCGGCGGCTCGGCCGGGAGGTCTCGACCCTCGAGCTGGACGCGGAGGGCGCCGAGGTGCCGGACCTGGTGGTGCTCGGCCGGCTGGACCTCGGTGCGGATCCCGAGGACGTGGTGAACGCCCTTCTGGAGCTGCGAACCTAGCCGTTGCAGAAGTAGTACAGGTGGCCGTCGACCTGGCAGTCCATCGCGGAGCCCCTGAGCGCGACCGCGACGAGCATGATCACCAGCAGCGCGATGCAGGCGGCGAGCTGTACCTGGAACCGGCGGGCCGGTGGCGAGTAGACCATGGCCGCCGTGGCCAGCGTGCCGGCGACGAGCCCGCCGATGTGCCCGAGCAGCGAGATCCCCGGCAGCGTGACGCTCAGGAAGATGTTGATCGCGATCAGCGTGAGCACCGGCGTCGGGTTCATCCGGGCCTTGAACACGACCACCGCGATGCCGCCGAAGATGCCGTACACCGCGCCCGACGCCCCGGCGACGCCCCCGCCCGCGTCGCCGAACAGCATCACCGCGGTCGACCCGCCGAGCAGCGAGATCAGGTAGACCGCGAGGAACCGGCCGCGGCCGAGCACGACCTCGAGGTCCCGGCCGATCACCCACAGCGCGAACATGTTGAACAGCAGGTGCACCGGCCCGTAGCCGCCGTAGTTGCCGAAGTGCAGGAAGCCCGAGGTGACGAGCCGCCACCACTCGCCGGCGGAGACGAAGGCGGGCACGAGCGTGCCGTCCTGGAACAGCGTCGAGCGGCTGTTGTCGACGATGCTGCCGGCCTGCACCGCGGTCGCGGCGAACGCGGCGACGTTGACCAGGATCAGCGCCGGCACGACGACGAGCCGCCGGCCGCGGCCGGCCTTGGCCCCGCTCACCGTGCGCGCCGGCCGGACCGACTTCACGCCCTCGTTCACGCAGTCGACGCACTGGTGGCCGACGGAGGCCTCGCGCAGGCAGTCCGTGCAGGCCGGCCGGTCGCACCGCACGCAGCGCAGGCCGGTCGGCCGATCCGGATGGCGAACGCAGGCCGGAAGGTTCTGCTGCCGGTTTACCGACACTCAGCCCTCGGCACGCTGGACGCTGACCCGCTCCACGACGATGTCCTCGACGGGCTTGTCCTGTGGACCGGTCGATGAGTGTGCGATGGAGTCGACGACGTTGCGTGACTCCTGGTCGGCGACCTCGCCGAAGATCGTGTGCTTGAAGTTCAGCCAGGTCGTCGGCGCCACGGTGATGAAGAACTGCGACCCGTTGCTGTCCCGCACCCCCGGGTTGGCCATGCCGAGCAGGTACGGCTTGTTGAACTGCAGCTCCGGGTGGAACTCGTCGGCGAACTGGTAGCCGGGACCGCCGCGGCCGGTGCCGGTCGGGTCGCCGGTCTGGATCATGAAGCCGTCGATAACCCGGTGGAAGATCATGCCGTCGTAGAACGGCCCGGACGTCTCGCCCTTGGCGTTGCGCGTCGTGTACTGCTTGCTCCCGTCGGCCAGGCCCACGAAGTTCGACACGGTCTTCGGGGCGTGGTCGGGGAAGAGGTTGATCCTGATGTCGCCCCGCGAAGTGTGCAGGGTCACTCCGACGAGGGAACCATTGCTGTCTGCCACCCGGTCATCGTGCCATCCACAGCGAGATCGGGCGGGAAGGGGCAGGATAGTAACTGTCCGATAAGCCACCCTGGAGCACACTATGGACGATGTGAAGGCCATGACCCGGGCCGGAGAGACGGTCGGCAAGGCCGTCGGCTCCGGCTGGCTCGCGGTCCGTCGAAGCGCCAAACGCGCAGGTCAAGCGAGTGCGGATGCGACGACAAAGGCCGCACACGCCGCGGACCGGAAGCTGACGGAGCGCGGCGTCGCTCCCCAGCAGCTGGCCGTGGCGCTGGCCGAGGGCGCCGGAGTCGCCCGCCAGGAGGTCGTGAAAACCACGCGCCGTGCGCGCAAGAAGTTGGCGCGCAGGGCCAAGCACACCCGCAAGGACCTTGCCAAGGCGGCCAAGCAGGCCCGCAAGGACGCCAGGAAGAGCAAGCCAGCCAAGCGGATGTCGAAGTCGGCGAAGCAGGCCCGCAAGGATGCCAAGGCGATGCAGGCGTCCCTGAAGGCCGACCTCGGCCGGCTGAAGACCCAGGCCACGGAGCAGGCAGCGGCCATGAAGCTCATCGACGCGCCCAAGAAGCGCCGCCGGTGGCCGAAGGTGATGCTGCTGCTCGTGATCGCGGCCGGGGTCGCGTATGTGGTACGCGGCAAGACCCCGACGCCGGAGCCGACACCGGTTCCGGAGCCGGTTCCGGAGCCGCAGCAACGCGTGGACGAGCCCTCTGAGGAAGGCTCGGCTTCGTCGGCCGCCAACGGTCAGCGACCACAGAAGTCACCCACCACGCAGGGCTGATATCTGCGACTCGGCCCGCCAAGGCGATCCCTTGGCGGGCCGAGTGCCGTCTGTGGGCGGTTACAGGCCCAGCGCGGAGATGGCCTCCTGGGCGACGACCTTCGCCTTGATCGTCTGCTCCTGGTTGGTCGTCACGACCACGGCCTCGGTCTCCTTGGCGACGGCGTACACGGCACCGTCGTCGGTCGGCTGTGCGCCGCCGGACCAGCCGCCCGCGAGCTCGGCCGGGTTGGCGGTGTCGATCGGCGCGGCCTGGTCGACGATCGCCTTCGCGACGTCGGCCTTGCCCTGGTAGATCCGGACCGTCATCTGGAGGTTGCCGTCGGACCGGTAGAAGAAGCAGGCGGGCGGATCACCGGCGGAGGTCTTGATCTCGCCGATCCGCTGCCCGTTGGTGTCCTCGACGAAGGTCTGGTCGAGGTAGGGGCAGGGCCCGTCCGCGGTGGGCTTGGGCGCCGGTGGCGCCTTGGCGGCCGGCGCGGGCGCGCTGGCCCCGGTCTGCGGCGGATCCGCCACAGTCGGATTATCCAGCCGGGCCTCGGAGGTGCACGCGGCGAGCACGATCAACAGGGGACCGAGTAACAAGGCGCGTTTCACGGACAGGTAGTCAATCACACACGGTCCGTGGGCGAACAACCGGAAGCTTCCTCCAGCAGGGCACGACCTTTACGCGCTCGACCTTCGTGGAGACGAGGGGAATCGAACCCCTAACCCCTGCCTTGCAAAGGCAGTGCTCTGCCAATTGAGCTACGTCCCCATTGCCGGTGTGGGCCGAGCCCGCACCGGTGGTGTTGCTGACGCTATCGGGCCGTCAGGCCTTCTTGGCGTTGTTGGCGCCGGTGGCCGGAGCGGTCGCCTCGCGCCACAGGTCGTCCTGCGCCTTGGCCGACTTGTTGCGGCGCACGACGAACAGCACGCCACCGGCCACGGCCACCAGAGCGAGAAGCTTCTTCACTTCCATTGCCTCCTTCGGCAAAACACCACGTATCGACTGCTGCGGCCCCCTGCGGCGTCCCGCAGCAAGGCCCAAGTCTGCCACAAGCGGCCGCGTGCCCGACGGGGCTCGGCCACTCACAGGTCAGGCCCCGTCCACGTGGTGAACAGGGCCTGATCCGGTGGGCCTAGGAGGACTTGAACCTCCGACTTCTTCGTTATCAGCGAAGCGCTCTAACCGCCTGAGCTATAGGCCCCAACAGCGCGATGAGACTATCGCACGGCTTGCATCGCGCCCAAACCGGTATCCCTGCGCTACTCCCGCTCCGCGAGCGTCACTTCGAGGCCGCCGGCGAGGTCCGCGGAGACGTTGTAGATGAAGGCGCCGACCGTGGACAGCGCGCTGAACAGCACGATGTTCACCGCCCCGATGATGGCCGCGACACCGAAGACGCGACCGGCGCTGATCAGTGGTTCGCCGCCGCCGTTGTCCGTCGGCTGGAGGATCTCGCTCGAGATGCCATTCAGCTTGTCCCACACGCCCATGCCGTCGAGGACCGCGTACAGCACGCCGACCGCGACCAGCCACACGAAGAACAGCGCCACGCCGAGCACCAGCGACAGCTTCAGCACCGACCACGGGTCGAACCGCTTGATCTGCAGGTTCGCCCGCCGGGGGCCCCGGCCGGGACGGCGCAGCGCACTCGGCGTCGCCGCCGCCGACATGCGGACCGGGCCGGTGGACGGGCCCGGGCCCTCCAGATGCACGGTCGTCCGGGACGGGGCCGCGCCCGCGTGGGGCATGCCCGTGCCCGGCGCCGGCACCGTGGCCGCCGTCGGCAGGCCGTCGGGGAACATGCGGGCCGCCGCGGCGCCGGTCACGACCGGGCGCTCCAGCGACACGGTCTTCTCGCCGACCGGCTCCGACCGCTGCGGGGCCTGCTCATCGCGCGACTCATCGCGCGGTGGCGTGTTCTCCGGCGCCTCCTGGCCGCGTTCGGGTGTCGTCGGGGACACCGGTGCCGTCGTGGACGAGGAGTTCGACGTCGACGTGTTGTCGCTGGTCACCCGCTGCCATGGCGGTGGGGTGCCGTGGGTGAGCTCCAGGTCGTCGGACGTGGCTACGCGTGCGGTGGGCGCGTCCGCCGACACCTGCCCGTTCCCCTCATGGTTGCCACCGGCGTGCTCGACCGGTTTGGCCTGGCCGTCGGTGGCGACGCCGGACGTCTGGTCCGACTCGCGCTCCGTGTTCTGGCCGGTGCTTCCGGACTTGTCAGCTGGTGTCACGAGGATCCCCTACGTGTCGCGCTTACTGCGGTGGCTCTTGTGGCTGCTGGCCGTTGTCGGACGTCTCGGGTGCCGGAGGAGTTGCGCCGCCGTTCTCCGACGGCTCCTCGGCGCTGCGTGCGATGGCAACCAGGGTGGTCCCTTCACCGAGGTTCATCAACCGCACCCCCTTCGTCTGCCGGCCGGCCTTGCGCACCTCCCGGGCGTTGGTCCTGATGACCCCGCCCGACGAGGTGATCGCGTACACCTCGTCGTCCACGTCGACGATGAGGGCACCCACAAGCCTGCCACGCTTCGTGTCGTGCTGAATGGTGAGCACGCCCTTGCCGCCCCGGCCCTGCACCGGGTAGTCCTCGATCGCCGTGCGCTTGGCGTACCCGCCGTCCGTCGCGACCAGCAGGAACTGTCCTTCGCGGACGACGCCGAGGGTGAGCAGCTCGTCACCGGAGTTGAACCGCATGCCGAGCACGCCCGACGTCGCCCGGCCCATCGGCCGCAGCGCCTCGTCGGTCGCCTTGAACCGGATGGACTGGCCACCCGCCGACACGAGCAGCAGGTCGTCCTCAGCCCCGCACAGCACGGCGCCGACGAGCTCGTCCTCCTCGCGGAGGTTGATACCGATCAGGCCGCCCGCGCGGTTGCTGTCGAAGTCCGACAGCTTGCTCTTCTTGACCAGGCCGCTCTTCGTCGCGAGCACCAGGTACGGCGCGACCTCGTAGTCCTTGATCTCGATGACCTGCGCGATCGTCTCCTCCGGCTGGAACGCCAGGAGGTTCGCGACGTGCTGGCCGCGCGCGTTGCGGTTGGCCTCGGGCAGCTCGTACGCCTTCGCCCGGTACACCCGGCCCTTGTTCGTGAAGAACAGGATCCAGTCGTGGGTCGAGCACACGAAGAAGTGCGCCACGATGTCGTCCTGCTTGAGGCCGGCGCCCTGCACGCCCTTGCCGCCGCGCCGCTGCGCGCGGTACAGGTCGGTCTTCGTGCGCTTCGCGTAGCCGGTCCGGGTGATCGTGACGACCACGTCCTCGACCGCGATCAGGTCCTCGATCGACACGTCGCCGTCGTACGGGATGATCTTCGTCCGGCGGTCGTCGCCGTGCTTCTCGACGATCTCCATGAGCTCGTCGCGGACGATGTTCCGCTGCCGCTCGGGGTTCGCCAGGATGTCCTGCAGGTCGGCGATGACGAGCTCGATCTCGGCCAGCTCGTCCACGATCTTCTGCCGCTCCAGGGCGGCGAGCCGGCGCAGCTGCATCTCGAGGATCGCGTTCGCCTGGATCTCGTCGACGTCCAGCAGCTCGATCAGGCCCGTCCGGGCCTCGTCGACCGTCGGCGAGCGGCGGATCAGCGCGATGACCTCGTCGAGCGCGTCGAGCGCCTTGACCAGACCGCGCAGGATGTGCGCCCGCTCCTCCGCCTTGCGCAACCGGTAGCGGGTGCGCCGGACGATCACGTCGACCTGGTGCTTGACGTAGTGCCGGATCATCTGATCGAGGCGCAGCGTGCGCGGCACGCCGTCGACCAGGGCCAGCATGTTGACGCCGAAGTTGTGCTGCAGCTGGGTGTGCTTGTAGAGGTTGTTCAGCACGACCTTCGCGACCGCGTCCCGCCGCAGCGTGATCACGATGCGCATGCCGTTGCGCTTGTTGGACTCGTCGGCGACTTCGGAGATGCCCGTGACCTTGCCGTCGCGCACCAGCTGCGCGATGTTCTCGATCAGGTTGTCGGGATTGACCTGGTACGGCAGCTCGGTGACGACCAGTATCGTGCGGCCCTTGGCGTCCTCGTCGACCTCGACCACCGCGCGCATGCGGATCGAACCGCGGCCCGTGCGGTACGCGTCCTCGATGCCCTGCGTGCCGAGGATCTGGCCGTGCGTCGGGAAGTCCGGACCCTTGATCCGCTGCATCATCGCGGCGAGCGTCTCGTCCTCGGACGCGTCCCAGTTCTCCAGTGCCCACACGACGCCGGCCGCGACCTCACGCAGGTTGTGCGGCGGGATGTTGGTGGCCATGCCGACCGCGATGCCGCCGCTGCCGTTGACGAGCAGGTTCGGGATCCGCGAGGGCAGGACGTCCGGCTCCTGCGTCTTGCCGTCGTAGTTGTCCGAGAAGTCGACGGTCTCCTCGTTGATGTCCTGCAGCATCGCCATGGCGAGCGGCGCCATCCGCGCCTCGGTGTACCGCATGGCGGCCTGCGGGTCGTTGCCCGGTGAGCCGAAGTTGCCCTGGCCGTCGATGAGCGGGTACCGCAGCGACCACGGCTGGGCGAGCCGGACGAGCGCGTCGTAGATCGCGGAGTCACCGTGCGGGTGGTAGTTGCCCATGACGTCGCCGACGATGCGCGAGCACTTGACGTGGCTGCGGTCCGGCCGCAGGCCGGTGTCGTACATCGAGTACAGGACGCGGCGGTGCACCGGCTTGAGCCCGTCGCGCACGTCCGGCAGCGCGCGGCTCACGATGACGCTCATCGCGTAGTCGATGTAGGAGCGCTGCATCTCCTGCTGGATGTCGACCGGCTCTATCCGGTCGCCCTCCGGCGGCAAGGTTTCGGTCACGAACCTGGGTTCCTTTTCCTGTTACCAGCAGTCGGCTAGACGTTGCCCGGACATCGCCTAGACGTCGAGGAAGCGGACGTCCTTGGCGTTGCGCGTGATGAAGGAGCGGCGGGCCTCGACGTCCTCGCCCATCAGCACGCTGAACAGCTCGTCCGCCTGGGCGGCGTCGTCGAGGGTCACCTGGAGCAGCAGGCGGTTCGCCGGGTCCATCGTGGTCTCCCACAGCTCGTCGGCGTTCATCTCGCCGAGACCCTTGTACCGCTGGATGCCGTCCTCCCGGTTGATCTTCTTGCCGGACTCCAGACCGGCCTTGAGCAGGCCGTCTCGCTCTCGGTCGGTGTAGGCGAACTCCGGTTCGGCGCGCTGCCACTTGATCTTGTAGAGCGGCGGCTGCGCGAGGTACACGTGGCCGTGCTCGACCAGCGGGCGCATGAAGCGGAACAGCAGCGTCAGCAACAGGGTCCGGATGTGCTGACCGTCCACATCGGCGTCCGCCATCAGCACGATCTTGTGGTAGCGCAGCTTCGAGAGGTCGAACTCGTCGTGGATGCCGGTGCCGAGCGCGGTGATCAGGCTCTGCACCTCGGTGTTCTTGAGCACGCGGTCGATGCGTGCCTTCTCCACGTTGATGATCTTGCCGCGGATCGGCAGGATCGCCTGGTACATCGACTCCCGGCCCTCCTTGGCCGAGCCGCCCGCGGAGTCGCCCTCGACGATGTAGAGCTCGCACTCCTCGGGGTTGGTCGACCGGCAGTCCTTGAGCTTGCCGGGCAGGCCGCCGATGTCGAGCGCGCCCTTGCGGCGGACCAGCTCCTTCGCCTTGCGGGCCGCGATCCGGGCCTGGGCCGAGGAGACCGCCTTGGTCACGATCGTCTTCGCCTCGGACGGGTTGCGCTCGAACCAGTCCGCGAGGCGCTCGTTCGACGTGGTCTGGACGAACGTCTTCGCCTCGGTGTTGCCCAGCTTCTGCTTGGTCTGGCCCTCGAACTGCGGCTCCGCCAGCTTGATCGAGATGATCGCGGCGAGGCCCTCGCGCACGTCGTCGCCGGTGAGGTTCGCGTCCTTATCCTTGAGCAGCTTCTTCTCGCGCGCGTATACGTTGACCACCCGGGTCAGCGCGGCGCGGAAGCCCTCCTCGTGCGTGCCGCCCTCGGCGGTGTTGATCGTGTTGGCGAACGTGTATACCGACTCGCTGTAGCCGGTGTTCCACTGCATCGCGACCTCGACCTCGAGCCCGTCGCCCTTGGCCTCGAAGGAGATCACGTTCCCGTGGATCGCGTCGCGCGTGTGGTTGATGTGCTTGACGAAGTCCTCGAGCCCGCCCGGGTAGTGGTACGTGCGCTCGCGCACGCGCGCCGACTTGCCCTCGGCGTCCGCCTCGCTGTCCTCTTCGGACACCCGCTCGTCGCGGAGCACGATCGTCAGGCCCTTGTTGAGGAACGCCATCTCCTGCAGCCGGCGCGCGACGGTCTCGGCGTTGAACGTCGTCGTCTCGAACACGGCGGGGTCCGCCCAGAACGTGACCGAGGTGCCGGTGCGGTCGGTGGGCTCGCCCTCGTGCAGCTCGCCGGGCTCGGAGCGCTCGTAGTGCTGGGACCACACCTTGCCGTTGCGGAGGATCTCCACGTCCAGCCTGGTGGACAGCGCGTTCACCACCGAGATGCCGACGCCGTGCAGGCCGCCGGACACCGCGTAGCTGTCGCTGTCGAACTTGCCGCCCGCGTGCAGCGTGGTCAGCACGATCTCCAGCGTCGGCTTCTGGTGGACCGGGTGCATCTCGACCGGGATGCCGCGGCCGTCGTCGACCACGCGAGCGCCGCCGTCGGCGAGCAGCGTGACCTCCACGCGGGTCGCGAACCCGGCCATCGCCTCGTCGACGGCGTTGTCCACGACCTCGGTGAGCAGGTGGTGCAGGCCGCGCTCGCCGGTGGAACCGATGTACATGCCGGGCCGCTTTCTGACGGCCTCGAGACCCTCCAGGACGGTGATGGAGGACGCGTTGTATTCATGGTTATTGGTGGCTGCCACGGGCGTGGTGTCTCCTCGTCAAGGAACGGGCGCGAAACTCCCTATCTCAATTGTACTGGTGCGGTCGCGCTGGAGTGGGGCAAGGACACCCCTAGCGTCGCCACTGACGCTCTGACGGAAAAGGGCGTGAGAGAGGACTCCGGCCCGCGGTCCCGACCCCGGTTCTGACGGATTTCCGGCCGCCGGTTCACCCGTAGGTGTCCCGTGGCCCCCTTCCGCGTACGTGCCGGGGCCCGTAACGCCAGCTCGGCGTCGACGGACCGTGCACCTTCAGCCGCTTGACCACCCCGTCGCCCACGCCGGCGGCGATCTTGGCGAGGAGCTGGCGCTGCAGGAGCCGAAGCTGCGTGGCCCAGGCGGTCGAACGCGCCTGGACGGTCAGCTCGCCGTCCTTGAGCGACACGGGCTGCGCGTGCTCGGCGACCTCCTCGCCGACGATCTCGCTCCACCTGGCGAACAGGCGGCCGGTCGTCAACCTGCCGGTCCACCCGCGCTCGGTGGCGAGCCGGGCGGCGAGCCGGCCGAGCGGCTGCGGGTCCCGGTCGTCTGCGCTCGGCCCGGACCAGCGCCTGCGGCGTCGCGAGCGGCCCGCGAAGTTGCGCTTGACCTGCTTGGTCCGGTTGGCCGTCGGCCCGCCGGAGGCCTCCCTGGCGGCCTGGAGCGCGGCACGGGCCAGGTCGGAGCCGCGCAGCTGTGGATAGTCACTCTCCGTGCTAGATCGCGGGACCCGATCATCGACCGCCCCCTTGGGGGGCATCTTCCCAGGCAGATCCACCTGGTCGGGGGGCGCTGAAGCGTGGCGGGTGACAGTGTTATCCACACTATCCACAGGGTTGTCCCCAGATGTGCGGCGTATCACATCACTGGTGGTGACTCGCGGTTGATCACTGGGCCGTTCGGGGGATTGATCACCCTGGGTACCCGGCTGATCAGCTGGCGACTGGTCCGGCACGAGCCACCTCCCCGTTCGACACGACGTAGCGGGCGCCGTCGAGCTCGTCCGGCACATCCTCCTCCACCGCGGCGGTCACGAGGACCTGTTCGGCCTGCACGGCCACGTCGGCGAGTCGCCGCCGGCGGCGGCGATCGAGCTCGGCGAACACGTCGTCGAGGACGAGCACGGGTTCGCTGCCGTCGGCACGCAGCAGCTCGTAGGACGCGAGCCGCAGCGCGAGCGCGAACGACCAGGACTCGCCATGGCTCGCGTAGCCCTTCGCAGCCACGTCGTCGAGGGTGAGCTCGAGCTCGTCGCGGTGGGGGCCGACCAGGCTGACGCCGCGCTCCAGCTCGTTGTCGCGCGCGGCCGCCATCGCCGCGAGCAGCGCGTCGACCAAGACCTCCGGGTCCGCGCGCGCCCCCGGCGTGCCGTACTCGGCCGGGAACGACTCGGCGATGCCCGACCGGTACCGGATCCGTGCCGGCCGCGACTCGGGCGCGACTCCGGCGTACGCCGCGGTGACGTGGTCGGCCATGTCGGCGACGAGGTCCAGGCGTGCGGTGAGCAGCTCCGCGCCGTGCCGGGCGAGGTGACCGTCCCACACGTCGAGCGTCGCGATATCCCCCTTCGACCCGGCGCGCCGCGCGTGGACCGAGGACTTGAGCAGCGCGTTGCGCTGGCGCAGCACCCGGTCGTAGTCCGCGCGCACCCCGGCGTAGCGAGGCGCGCGCAGTACCAACAGGTCGTCGAGGAAGCGCCGCCGCTCGCTCGGGTCGCCGCGCACGAGCGCGAGGTCCTCCGGCGCGAACAACACGGTGCGGAGGATCCCGAGCACGTCGCGGGTCTTCGGCACGGGCGAGCGGTTCACGCGCGCACGGTTCGCCTTGCCCGCGGTGATCTCGAGCTCGACCGTCAGCTCACGCCCGGCGTTGACGACGGCGGTCCGCACGATCGCGCGGGAGCAACCGTGGCGGATCAACGGAAGATCCACCGCCACCCGGTGCGAGCCGAGCGTGGCGGTGTAGCCGATCGCCTCGACGAGGTTCGTCTTACCCTGCCCATTCTGTCCTAGGAGGACATTTGCGCCAGGCGTCAGGTCCAGGTCCGCGTGCTCCCACGACCGGAAGTCGCTGACCTGTAGATGCCGGACGTACAACGTCAGCCTTGGGTGCTGCCCGCGCCCGACGTGGGCCCGGCCTGGTGTACCGCGTGCCCGCCGAACTGGTTGCGCAGCGAGGCGACCGCGCGCATCGCAGGCGAGTCGTCCTGCCGCGAGCGGAACCGGGCGAACAACGCGGCCGCGATCACCGGCGCCGGCACCGCGAGGTTGATCGCCTCCTCGACGGTCCACCGGCCCTCGCCGGAGTCGTCGACATAGCCACGAAGATCGTCGAGCTCCGGGTCGGAGTCGAGGGCGCGGACCAGAAGGTCGAGCAGCCACGAGCGGACCACGGTTCCGCGCTGCCACGCCTTGATCACCGCCGGCACGTTCTCGATGAGGTCGGCCGTCTCGAGGAGCTCGAACCCCTCGGCGTAGGCCTGCATCAAGCCGTACTCGATGCCGTTGTGGATCATCTTCGCGTAGTGGCCGGCGCCGACCGGGCCCGCGTGCGCGAACCCCTCCTCGCGCGGGCCTTCCGGGCGCAGCGCGTCGAAGATCGGCATCGCCCGCTCGACGTGCTCGGCGCGGCCGCCGACCATCAGCCCGTAGCCGTTGTCCTTGCCCCACACGCCACCGGACACCCCGCAGTCGAGGTACCCGATCTCCTTCTGGTCGAGCAGCTCGGAGTTCTGCTGATCGTCGGTGAACCGCGAGTTGCCGCCGTCGATCACCATGTCGCCGGCGTCGAGCAGCCCGGCGAGCTCGGTGATCGTCTGCCGGGTCGGCTCACCCGCGGGCACCATGATCCAGACCAGCCGCGGCGCCTCGAGCCGGCCGACCATGTCGGCGAGCGAGGCCGAGTCGCTGACGTCCGGGTTGCGGTCGTAGCCGACCACCTCGTGACCGGCCGCCCGGATCCGGTCCCGCATGTTGAAGCCCATCTTGCCGAGACCGACGAGACCGAGCTGGGTGTTGCTAGCCACTGGAAGTCCTCCGATCAGCCGGGCAGGCGCACCGGCATCAGCAGATGCAGGTACCCCGGTACCACCGACCCATCCTCACCGACCGGCTTGATCAGCGCCGGTCGGCTGGGCGTGGTGAAGGAGAGCTCCGCGCGGTCGGCGTGCAGCGCGCCGAGCCCCTCCTGGAGGAACGACGGGTTGAACGCGATCGTGACGGGCTCGCCCGTGTACTCGACCGCGATCTCCTCCTCCGCGCTGCCCTCGTCGTCGCCGCCGGCGGTCAGCCGCAGGCCGGACTCGCCGAACTCCAGCCGCACCTGGGTGCCGCGCTCCGCGACGAGCGACACGCGCTTGATCGCCTCGACGAGCGGGGCCACCTCGATGATCGCGGTCGCGGTCTGCTCGGTCGGCAGCAGCTGGCGGTAGCGCGGGAACTCCGTATCGAGCAGCCGGCTGGTGGTGCGCCGGCCGGAACCGGACAGCCCGATGAGCCCGTCGCCGGGGGCGAGGGCGAGCTCGACGGTCGCGCCGGCGGTGCCGAGTGCCTTGGCCGCGTCGGCCAGCGTGCGCGCCGGCACCAGGACGGCGACCTCGCCGGCGTTGGCCATGCTCTCGTCCGGCGTCCAGGTGAACTCCCGCATCGCGAGGCGGAACCGGTCCGTGGCGACGAGGGTCAGCTTGTCCCCGTCGATCTCCACGCGCACTCCGGTGAGCATCGGGAGCGTGTCGTCCTTGCCGGCCGCGACGGCGACCTGGCTCACCGCGAGGCCGAAGACCTCACCGGCCAGCTCGCCCGCGTGTGGCGGCATCGCCGGCAGCTGCGGGTAGTCCTCGACCGGCATGGTCGGCAGGCTGAACTTCGCGCTGCCACACGTGATCGACACGCGTGCGCCGTCGACCATGATCTCGACCGGTTGCGCCGGCAGGGATCGGGTGATGTCCGCGAGCAGGCGACCGGACACGAGCGTGCGCCCGCCGTCCGCGACCGTCGCCGCGACGCCGACCGTGGCCGAGACCTCGTAGTCGAAGCCGGAGATCGTCAGTGCGTCCGAGCCGGCGTCGGAACTGCCGGCATCCAACAGGATGCCGCCGAGTACCGGGACCGGCGGCCGGGACGGCAGGCTGCGCGCGACCCAGGCGACGGCGTCGGCGAGTCCGTCGCGCTCGACGCGGATCTTCATGACTGTCCTTTCCAGACACGGCAAGAGGACGCGGGCATGCGGGCATGCACCCCCGACGGCTCGCGACGTAGACCGTCACCGTACGGCGTGCCGGCCGGGCGCGGTACTCGGGGCTCGGTGGCTCCGGGTGTGTGTGGCCGCTTCGTCGTTCGCTGACTCGCGTCCCCTGTCTTTTCTTTGTTGATGAAGAGAAGAGAGAAAACCAGCAGTAGTAGTAAGGGCTGTGGGTTGTGTGGACAACGCTCGTCCGCGCACGTCGTCGCGCGCGTCCGGCTGTGGATGAACCTGGTGTCCGATCCGTGGACAGCTCGGCGCACCGGTGGATGGATCGGCGACGCACCGGAGTTGTCCACACATGGCCCCCAGTTGCCCACAGCACGCTCCCCAGACTTGGCCCGGTTCATACCCAAGTCGTGCACAGGGCTGGGGACGGTCATGAATCCCCTTTCCGGGTGATGCCAAGGGGTCTCGCGAAGATCGTTGCCACGTAAGGAAGATCGCGTCAGCCGCGTGCGCGTTGCTTGATGCGCGAGGTCAGTTCCTGGACCTGGTCGTAGATCCGCCGGCGTTCCGCCATCTCCTTGCGGATCTTCTTCTCCGCGTGCATGACCGTCGTGTGGTCGCGGCCGCCGAAGGTCTGTCCGATCTTCGGCAGCGACAGGTCGGTCAGCTCGCGGCACAGGTACATGGAGATCTGCCGCGCCTGCGCGAGCGCCTTCGTTTTGCCTGGGCCGCAAAGATCATCGATCGTCACGGAGAAGAACTCCGCCGTCACGGCCATGATGGTCGACGCGCTGATCTCCGGAACCTGGGAGTCGGGGATCAAGTCCCGCAACACGATCTCGGCTAGGCCGACGTCGACCGGTTGCTGGTTAAGGGAAGCGAAGGCGGTCACGCGGATCAGCGCGCCCTCGAGCTCGCGGATGTTGTGCTCGATGCGGGCGGCGATGAACTCCAGCACCTCGGCGGGCGCGGCGAGCCGGTCCTGCGCGGCCTTCTTGCGCAGGATGGCGATGCGCGTCTCGAGCTCGGGCGGCTGGATGTCGGTGATGAGCCCCCACTCGAACCGCGTGCGGAGTCGATCTTCCAGAGTTTCCAACCGTTTCGGCGGCCGGTCGGACGACACGACGATCTGCTTGTTGGCGTTGTGCAACGTGTTGAAGGTGTGGAAGAACTCCTCCTGGGTTCCTTCCTTGCCTTCCAGGAACTGGATGTCGTCCACCAGCAGGATGTCGATGTCGCGGTACCGCCGCTGGAACGCGACCTTGCGGTCGTCGCGCAGCGAGTTGATGAAGTCGTTGGTGAACTCCTCGGTCGACACGTACCGCACGCGCATGCCCGGGAAGAGCCGTTGCGCGTAGTGGCCGACCGCATGGAGAAGATGTGTCTTGCCGAGCCCGGACTCGCCCCAGATGAACAACGGGTTGTACGCGCGGGCCGGTGCCTCCGCGACGGCGACCGCGGCCGCGTGCGCGAAGCGGTTGGACGCGCCGATGACGAACGTGTCGAACGTGTACTTCTCGTTCAACCGTGTCTTGGAGGTCTGCGGCTGCGCGGGCGCGGTGAACGGTTGACCGCTGGGGGGCTGGCCGACGGCGAACGTCGGCCAGATCTCGTGCACGGTGGCGAGCGCCTCGGTCTCCTCGTCGACCTCTTCGCCGTCGGAGTTGTCCGCACCGGGATCGGCGCCGTACTCCGACTCGATCTCGTCGGACACGGGCGGGAGGATCGGCGTGCGCGGCGGCAGCTGCGGGTCGGCGCCGTTGCGCCCGTCGACCCCCACGTCTCCATTGGACGGTGTCGCCGGCATCGGGGCGGTGGCCGGGAGGGGCGTGCCGGCCGGCGGTGTCATCGGGTCGACCTTCACCGCGAGCGAGACGGCACGGCCGAGCCGGCGCGACAGCGCGTCGGTGATCGGTTCGCGGAGCGCGCGCTCGATGGCGTCCTTCGCGAAGTCACTGGGCGCCGCGAGCAACGCCGTGCCGTCGAGAAGCCCGATGGGCCGGGTCACCCGCATCCACGCGCGTTGTTGGGGGGACAGCGTGCCCGCGGACAGTTCCCGCACGACCTGCTCCCAGACGACACCAAGGTTCATCTGCTCGGACACCTACGAGCTCCCCTCCCCTCGTCGGCCATTGGTCATGTCCAACCCTCCGACCCACCCCGAACCGCCCACCCCGCGTGGGCTCGGTCGCGCCCCGACGAAACGGGAAGCATCCACAGGGTTGTCCACAACTGTGCACGAAGGTACGGCGAACCGCAGCGGAACCCCCGCCGAAGGTCCGACATAACTTGCGCGGCGCAGTAGGGCTCCCACTCCCATCTGGCCAACCAAGAGCACGCACGCTAACAAGCGCCGCGCTATGCCACAAGATGTGTTCGCTAGCAAGCATCCGAGCGTGCGCGGCGTGTCGCCGACCGGCAGCCGGGCGGACGTGACGGGCACCCGGATTGAACCCCCTGATCGAGGGTGCGTAGCCTTATAAGGTCTCCCGCGAGGTGTGGGGTGAGTTCTGCGCGCCGTCCGTCGGTAGACCGGGCGTTGTGGCCGGGACGCCGGACGTCGGCGGGGACGTGAACTTGGCGAGCCAGTACCGGGAGATCCACCAGTGAGCAAGCGTACTTTCCAGCCGAACAACCGCCGCCGGTCGCGGACCCACGGGTTCCGGCTGCGCATGCGCACCCGCGCCGGGCGGGCCATCCTCGCTGCTCGTCGCAGCAAGGGCCGCAAGCGCCTGTCTGCCTGACTTGCGTGCTCCCGGCGTCCGCACGACTGACCCGTAGCGACGACTTTCGGCTGGTGACCAGGAAGGGCCGGCGAGTTGGCCGGTCCAGGCTCGTCGTCCATGCGATCACGGCCGAAGAGGTCGCGCGGCTCGGTGCGGCCGGGTCTCCGGACACCCGCGTCGGTTTCGTGGTCAGCAAGGCCGTGGGGAACTCCGTCGTACGTCATCGCGTCACGCGCCGCTTACGTCATCTAGTTCGCGAACGTATTGGAACCGTCGCGCCTGGTTGCACGTTGGTCGTACGAGCGCTCCC
>NZ_DATBKY010000230.1:0-63294 GCF_036555685.1 Actinophytocola sp.
GCCACCTCGGGCAGCAACGGCAGGTACAGGAAGTAGTCCGTCCGGTTGACGAGCACGATCTCGGCGCCGAGGTCGTGCGGGAGGGCCTTGCGCAGCGAGCGCGCGGCGTGGAAACCCGCGAAGCCGCCGCCGACGATCACGATCCGGGTCATGTCAGTACGGTGCCACGCCATCGGCCAGACCGCGAAGCGTCTTCTCCACATAGGACTGCGTGTACCGCCACAGGCCCGCACCCAGCGAGATCCGGGCCACGCCCATACCGGCGAGTGCCTCGAGGCCCGGGCCGGCCGGCAGGTACAGGGCGTTGACCGCGGCCGGCCGCAACGCGTCGACGAACGCGGCCAGCACGCCAGCGTCACGGACGAGGATCGGGTAGACACAGTCCGCGCCCGCCGCGAGGTACGCCTCGGCCCGCTCGACCCCCTCCTTGAGGACGGCGTGCTGGTCCTCGGCACGCAGGAACACGTCGACCCGCGCGTTGATCACCAGGTCGGGGTCCGCGGCCCGCAGCGCCGCGATCCGGTCCGCGTGCCGAGCCGGGTCGGCGAGCCCGCCGGTGGCGTGGTCGGTGTCCTCGAGGTTGCAGCCGACCGCGCCCGCGCCGGCCAGCCGCGCGGCCAGCTCGGCCGGGGCGAGCCCGTAGCCTGCCTCGGCGTCGACCGTCACCGGCACGTCGACCGCACGGGCGATGCGTGCCGCGGCCGCGAACATCTCGTCGGGCGGGGCGCCCTCGTGGTCGGGGTAGCCGAGCGACTCGGCGACCGCGGCCGACCCCGTCGCCACCACGGGAAAGCCGGCCGCGACGACCTGCCGCGCACCGGCCGCGTCCCAGATGTTGGGTAGCAGCAGCGGCGTGCCCGGCACGTGCAGCGCCCGCAGCGCGGCGGCGCTCACCGGTCGCGCCGTGGCAGGGGCGTGTGGCTGGGCACCGTCAGCCGGTGCCAGCCATTGATCGCCATGATCAGCCACAGGATCGCGCTGTACTGGTCCTCGGTGAACAGGGCGGTGGCGCGCTCGTAGAGCTCGTCGGGCACGTCGCGGGTCTCCGAGAGCCGGGTGATCGCCTCGGTCAGCTCGAGCGCGGCGCGCTCCTGCTCGGTGAACAGGTCCGCGTCGCGCCAGGCGTCGAGGACGAGCAGTCTTCGCGGGTCCTCGCCGAGCTTGAGCGCGACGGTGGAGTGCATGTCCAGGCAGTAGGCGCAGCCGTTGATCTGCGAGGCGCGGAACTTCACCAGCTCGACGAGCAGCCCGTCGACGCCCGCGTTCGCGGCGGCCTTCTCGACGAGCTCGTTGAACGAGCGGTAGGCCTCGTACGCGCCGGGAACCTTCTTGAGCACGGGAATTCGGTGTGTCACACCACCGACGCTAACCCTCACCTGTCCACGGGTATGGTCCAGTCTCGTGGCGGAATCGTGGTCCAGTTCGGTCGACGCGCACCTCGACTGGGACCCCGGTTCCGGGCGGACCGGTATCGCCGCGGCGGTGCGCGCGGCCATCCGCGACGGGCGCTGGCGGCCGGGCGCGGTGGTGCCCTCGACCCGGGCGCTGGCCCACGACCTGGGCGTGGCCAGGGGCACGGTCACCCGCGTGTACGCCGACCTCGCCGCCGAGGGGTACCTGCAGACCAGCCAGGGCGCGCCGACCCGCGTCGCGACCGCGGGCGCGTCGCCGCAGTCCGCGCCGCCCATGCCGGCGGCCGAGCCCGCGCACCGGTGGTCGTTCCTGCCCGGCCGGCCCGACCCGTCGATGTTCCCGCGCGACCAGTGGCTCGCCGCGACGCGCCGGGTCCTCGCGAACGCGCCCAACCAGGTCTTCGACTACAGCGAGGCACGCGGATCGAGCGTGCTGCGCGCGACCCTGTCGGCCTACCTCGGGCGCTCGCGCGGGGTGCTCGCCGACCCGGCGCGGCTGGTCGTCTTCTCCGGGTACGGCCACGCGATCCACGTGCTCGGCCGGGCGCTGCGCGGGCTCGGCATCGCCGAGACGGCCTTCGAGGACCCGTCGCTCGGGAAATACCGCGACATCTGCGCGGCGTCGGGTCAGCGGATCGTCGGCGTGCCGGTCGACGGCGCCGGGCTCGTCGTGTCCGAACTGGACAGTCCGGCGGCGGTGGTGACGCCCGCGCACCAGTTCCCGCTCGGCGTGACGATGGCGCCCGCGCGGCGGACCGCCCTGGTCGACTCGGGCGCGGTGGTCGTCGAGGACGACTACGACGGCGAGTTCCGCTTCGACCGCCAGCAGGTCGGCGCGCTGCAGGCGCTGGCGCCGGAACGGGTCGTGTACGCGGGCACGGCGAGCAAGAGCCTGGCGCCGTCGCTGCGGCTGGCGTGGCTGGTGCTGCCGCGGTTCCTGGTGGACCCGGTCGTGGCGGCGCTGCACGAGCTCGGCGCGCACCCGCCGCTGCTGCCGCAGCTGGCGCTCGCGGACCTGATCAGCTCGGGCGCGTACGACCGGCACGTGCGCCGGTGCCGGCTGGAGTACCGCGCGCGGCGCGACCGGCTCGTGGCCGCGCTGCCGGCGCACCTCACCCCGGAGGGCATCTCGGCCGGGCTGCATCTGGTGCTGCGGCTGCCGTCGGCGGCGGCGGCGGCGGTGCCGGCGGCTGCGCGGCGGCACTCGGTCGGCGTGGAGCTGCTCAGCCCGATGTGGTTGCGGCCGGTCGCGGAGCCGGGCGGGCTCGTCGTCGGCTACGGCGCCACGGCGCGCAACGCGTTCACCCCCGCGCTGGCCGCGCTGGTGGAGATGTTGACCGAGCTGTCCCCCTAACTGTTCGGCCCGTCGGCCCGAGCTACTTACGTGGGCGCGTTCGTGGCGCCCGGTGAGCAGACAGGAGCTGACGATGCGTTATCGCCCCATGAACGGTGAGCCGGACGACATGCGGCTCGGCCGGCTGGTCCCGGACGACTGGCGGCATGTGGAGCGGTATCCGATCACCGCGCTGGCCGAGTCGGAGCGGCCGTCGCGGACGCCGGTGGTGATCGGCGTGAACTGGTACCGCGAGATGGACGACCCGGAGCGGGATCCGAAGAGCGGGGAGTACTTCATCGTGCGGGGCGGGGCTCGTTCGCTGACGACGGTGCGGGGCGGGCACTGCGTGTGCCTGGAGCCGGGCGGGGAGCCGGACCGGGTGGCGTGGCAGGAGTTCTACGACCAGGGCAAGGAGGGCGCGTGCGTGGGCTTCGGGTGGTCCCGCTGCATGACGATCCTCAACGACGGGCAGCGCTACGCGGCGCGATGGCTGTGGGACCGCGCGAAGGACACCGACGAGTGGCCGGAGACGAACCCCGGCGACAACGACGGGACGTCCGTGCGCGCGGCGGGTGAGGTGCTGGTCAAGTCGGGACACGTGGACTGGCGCGACTCGTACGCGAACGACGACCACGTGGCGCGCGCGTCGTACAAGGCCGACGTCGCGGACGGGATCCGGGTGTTCCGCTGGGCGCGTTCGGTGGAGCAGGTGCACCACGCGCTGGGCAACCCGCGAGCGGACAAGCTGGGCGCGGTCCCGATCCTCAACTCGTGGGGTGAGGGCTACCCGCACCGCGTCTGGCTGCCCGACGACGTCCTGGAACGCCTGATCGAGGAGGACGGCGAGATCGCCATCCCCACGGATCGATAGGCCGGGCCACGGAGACCGCTCGCGTGCGCGCGCCCGCACGCGAGCGCCGACCGTCGCACACGCACCCGCGCGCACCCCGTGATCCGCTGCCCCCACCCGCTCCGGGGGCACCCCGATATCGCCAAGCCTATCGAGGGGCGGCCGTGGGTGGGTGCGATCTTCCGAGGCTGTGGACAACCTCCCCACCTGTGGACAACCCCGCCGGAGAGCGTCCGCGCCGGACGTCGGGCCCCACCGGCGGAGGTAGGGTGCTGGCTCATGTCATCTGGTGCGCCCGAACTCGTGGACGAGGCGCGTCGGCTCAAGCTGTTCGCCTATCTGGATGCCCGGGAGCACCGGCGGACCTACCTGGCGATCATGCGGCTCTTCGCGTCGACGCTGCTCGCCGACCTCTCCGCGGGTGAGGTGTCCGCGGCGATCGCCCGCGCCGAACGGCGAGGGGAGGTCGCCGAGGGCGAGTCGCGCGTCGAGACGGTCATCGCGCGGCTCAAGCAGCTCGTCGAGTGGGGGAACCTCGTCCCCGGGCGCCGCGAGGTCGTCGCCGCGAGCATCGCCGAGTTCCAGCACGGCAGCGTCCGCTACCAGGTCAGCAAGCTCGGCGTCCGCGTCCAGCGCGACGTCGACCAGCTCCTCCGCACCACCGAGGGCGCCCGCGAGGTCTCCCGCGAGCTCCTCCCCGCCATCGCCCACGGACTCGACGAGCTCCTCGACCGCCTCGCCCGCGCGAGCCTCGAGCACGAGCGCGACCCCCGCGGCAAGGCCGCCGCCAAGGCCACCGAACGCCTCGCCGAGCAGGTCACCACGCTCTTCCTCCAGCACGGCGAGCTCGCCGCGACCGTCCGCGACTTCTACGCCTATCTCGGCCAGGTCGTCACCCGCTACCACCTCATGGCCGACGAGATCTCCGGCTTCCGCAACCTGCTCGTCGAGTACATCCAGATGGTCGTCGAGGACGTGCTGCGCTACACGCCGAGCATCGCGGAAGTGCTTACCCGCAAGGAGTTCCGCAGCGCGGTCGGGCGCCTCCTCGAACTGCTGACGCCGGCCGGCACGCTGGGGTCGGACATCGAGCGCTCCCGCGGCCGCCGGGTCGAGGACTGGACCGAGCTGACCGACTGGTTCGTCGACCGCCCCGGCCGGCCCAGCCAGGTCACCGCCCTGCGCGAGGCCACCGCCCGCGCGATCGGCACCCTGCTCGCCACGGTCAAGCGCGCCACGTCCGGCGGCGGGCCCGAGCCCGGCCGCCGCGCCGAGCTGCTCAAGCTCGCCAAGTGGTTCGACGAGTCGACCCCCGACCAGGCGCACACGCTCGCCGCCGCGGCGTTCGGGCTGTACTCCGCCCGCAACCTGGCGCCCGCGCCGGAGTTCGACGGGGACGACGAGCGCACCCCGTGGGCCGATGGCCCCGTCCTCGACATCACGGTCAGCGTCCGCGGCCGGGGCGACCGCGGCGCGCGCGGCCGCACCTCGCGCATCCTCGACGACCCGCTCGGCCGCGAGCAGCTGCTCGCCGAGGCTCGTGACGCCGACGCACGGCACACCGACACGATCGCCGAGCTCGCCGGCGCGCAGGGCAGGCTCGACCGGGTCACCCTCTCCCCCGCCGCACTCGGCACGCTCTGCGGCCTGCTCACCGACGCCATGGCACAGCGCGAGCGCGCGACCGACTCCGGCGAGTCCGGCGACCCCGTCGGCGGGCTCACGCTCAGGATCCGCCCGGCGGAGGGCACGCAGACGATCCGTACCGAGCGCGGCGTGCTGGAGCTGAGGAACACGGCGATCGAGGTCACCGCGTGACAGTCGATGTCCTGGACCGGCTCGGCGAGATCGACCAGGCCGATGTCGTGCGCTGTGCCCGCGTCCTGCTGCGCCGCCCGCTGCTGCGTGCCGGCGGGCCCGACGGCGAGCTCCTGCCGACCGTCCACCGGCACCGCGCGACGCTCACCGAGCTGTTCGCCGGCGTGCTCGGCTACCGGCTCGTCGTGGAGCGCCGCTTCGCCCGCCTCTACAAGGCCGGCCCCGGCGACGACCCGACCCGCGGCGAGCCGGGGCTCACCCCGCGCGCGTACGCCTACCTGGCCCTGACCATGGCCGCGCTCACCACCGCCGGCCGCCAGACGCTGCTGTCCCGGCTCGTCACCGACATCCGCGCGGCGGCGACGCAGGCCGGCATCGAGGTCGGCGACGACCTCGGCGAGCTGCGCGCGATCGCGTCCGCGCTGCGCCACCTCGTCGCGCTCGGCGTGCTCACCGAGACCGAGGGCACGGTCACCGGCCTGTCCGAGACCAGCGACGAGGCGCTGCTGACCATCGACGCCACGCTGCTCGGCCAGCTCGTCACCGGTCCGCTCGGCTCGGCTGGCTCGGCGACCGAGCTCGTCGAGCTGGCCGCCCGGCCCGGCCCGCGCGGCGTCGAGCACATGCTGCGCCGCCGGCTCGTCGAGAACCCGGTCACGCACTACGCCGACCTCACCGGCGAGGAGCAGGCGTGGCTGCGCCGCCGCGCGCGGGCGCAGGCGCGGCTGCTCGAGCGCTGCTTCGGCCTGGCCACCGAGTCGCGGCTGGAGGGCATCGCGGTCACCGACCCGGAGGACTACCTCACCGACGTCGCCTTCCCCGGCCAGTCGACCGTCGCCCGGATCGCGCTCCTCGCCCTGCCCGGACTGCTGGCCGCGGCGCCGCGCGAGGACGGCTGGACGCCGACGACGACCGAGCGGGTCACCGATGCGTGCCGGGAGCTGGTCGACGCGTACCCGGCGGCGTGGTCGAAGCAGGTCGTGGCGAGCGTGCCGCGGCTCGTGGACGACGTGCTGCGGCTGCTCGTCTCGCTGGGCCTCGCCCGCAAGTACGAGGACGGCTGGCTCGTCAGCCCGGCCGCGCACCGCTGGCAGCCGGAGCCGGACGCCACGCCGCGCCAGCAGCAGGAGACCGAGGACGACGAACCGCGACCCGAACCGCGACCCGAACCGGGCTGGTCGCTGTTCGGGGACATGGGGATCGGCGAGGGGGACACACCATGAGGTGGCGGCTGCATCGCGGCGGCGTCGTCAACATCTGGCAGTACTCGGTAGAGGAGTTCGACCTCTCCGGCGGGCGCGCGATCTTCCAGGGCACCAACGGATCCGGCAAGTCGCGCACGCTCGAGCTGCTGGCGCCGCTGTGCCTCGACGGCGACCTGCACCAGATCGGCTCCAAGGGCTACGACACGGTCAGCATGCGCCGGCTCATGCTCGACGACTACGCCGGCGGCCCCAACCGCGTCGGGTACGCGTGGCTGGAGCTGCGCCGCGAGAACGGCGGGCGGGCGGAGTACCTGACCTCGGGCATCGGCATCAAGGCGTCCGCGACCTCCCAGCAGATCAACGACTCCTGGCGGTTCGTCACCGAGCGGCGCGTCGGGCACGACTTCGACCTCGTCGCCGACGGCACCCCGCTCGGCGCCACGCAGCTGCGCGACCTGCTCGGCGCGGACTGCCTGCACGACGAGGAACCGTTCCGCGCCACGATCTCCGAGCTGGTGTACGGCATCCCGGCCGCCCGCTACGCCGACCTGCTCCATCTACAGCGGACGCTGCGCAACCCGGACGTCGGGCTCAAGGTGCTGGAGGGTCAGCTCGAGCAGATCCTGTCCGACTCGCTGCCGCCGCTCGACCCGGCCGTGGTCGACCAGCTCGCCCAGTCGTTCGAGGACCTCGAGTCCATCCGGGACAACATCCGCGGGCTCGCCGCCGCGGACACCGCGCTCGGCCGGTTCCTCGGCGGCTACGCCGGCTACGCGTACGGCGCGCTGCGCACGGCCGGGCGCCGCAACGCCGACGCCGCCAGGGAGCTGGCGGCCGCGCGCGGCGAGATCACCAAGCTGACCGCCCGGCTGCGCGACGAGGAGGCCGCCGCGGAGAAGGCCGAGGCCGAGGTCACCACGCTCGAGGAACGGGCGCTGACGCTCGAGGGCCGCGTCGACGACCTCAAGTCGAGCCCGCTCTACGACAGCGTCCGCGACCTCGCCGACCGCAAGCGGGTCGTCTCGGCCGCGCGGCAGGCGGCGGTCAGCGCGCTGCGCCAGCTTCGCACCCAGCGCGAACACACCGGCCAGCTCGTCGACTCCGTGCTCGCCGAGCTGACGCGGTTCGCCGACGACGTGGCGCAGGCGAGGGAGCTCGCGACCACGATCGGCGAGCGGATGCGTGCCGCCGGGCTCGACCCGGCGCTGGCGCCCGCCGTCCCGCCGGTGCCCCGGCTCGAGGCGACCGAGGTGCACGAGACCGGCCGCACCACGCTCGACCCGGAGGCCGCCCCGGTCGAGCTGACCCGCCGGGTGCCGCCCGCGCTCGACCCGGACGCGCTGCACGAGGAGCTGCGCGCGGCCGCGGAGCAGGCGTCGCGCGGCGCGAGCGCGCTGCGCGAGCGGTGCGCGGTCACGCTGTCGCTCGCGGAGCGGGCGCGCGAGCTGGAGGCCGAGCAGCAGGAACTGACCCGCCGCCAGCAGGACGCGCGTGCCGCGCAGCTCGCCGCCACCGAGGCCGCGGGCCGGCGCAACGAGGCGCGCCAGCAGCTCGACGACGTCGCGCACGCCTGGCACGACCGCGTCACCAGGTGGGCGAGGGACATCGAGCCGGTCGACGACCTCGCGCCGCCCGCGCCGGCGGCGCTCGTGGCCGACCAGGACGCGGCCCGGCAGGCGACCGAGCGCGCGCACGCGTGGCTGCGCGGCCGGCTGCCCGCGCTGCACGCCGAGGTCGGCCGCACCAAGCACCTCGTCGACGACCTGGACCGCCGGCTCGCCGCGGCCACCGACGAGCTGACCGCGTTGCGGTCCGGCGTCGTCCCCCACCCCGACCGGCCCGCGTTCGCGACCGCCGAGCGGGATCCGGCCACCGGTGCGGCGTTCTACCGCCTCGTCGACTTCGCGTCCGATGTGGACGATGCGGCGCGGGCGGGCTGCGAGGCGGCGCTGGAGGCGTCCGGCCTGCTGACCGCGTGGGTCACCGCCGACGGCACGCTCGAGGGCGCGCCCGTCCCCGACCTCACCGCCGTGGCGAGCGAGAGCGGAGCCGTCGATACCGTCGACGCGCCGGAGCCCGGCGGCGAGACGCTCGCGTCGGTGCTCGTACCCGCCGTGCCCCCGGACTCCCCGGTGCCGCCGGAGGTCGTCGCGAAGCTGCTGGCGCGGGTCGCGCTGAACACCGGGCCCGGCCTCGCGATCGCGACCGACGGGCACTGGCGGGCCGGCGTGCTGGCCGGCGCGATGACCAAGCCGGCCGCGGAGTTCGTCGGCGCCGGTGCGCGGGAGTCCGCGCGGGAGCGGCGCATCGGTGAGCTCGTGGCGACCGTCGGCCGGCTCACCGGTGAGCGCGACGAGGCCGACGCCGCGCTCACCCAGGCCCGCGAGCAGGCCGCCGCGTGGGAGCGGCACATCGACGAGCACCCGGACGACCGCGCCCTGCTCGCCGCGCACGTCACGCTGCGCGGCACCGCCCAGACCGCCGCCGACGCCGCGAGCCGGGCCGTCGCGAGCCGCGAGGCGCACACGGCCGCCGCCGACCGGCACCGCTCGCGCCACGACGCGCTGACCGCCGACGCGCGCGCGGCCGGCCTGGACGCGTCCGCCGAGTCGCTG
Source organism: Actinophytocola sp. (assembly GCF_036555685.1). Lineage (GTDB taxonomy): Bacteria > Actinomycetota > Actinomycetes > Mycobacteriales > Pseudonocardiaceae > Actinophytocola. The sequence goes on from NZ_DATBKY010000230.1 coordinate 9,237, forward strand.
CAGCAGGCCCGTGCCGCGGCGCTCGACGCACGGGCCGCCGCCGACTCGCTCGTGACCGCGCTGACCCGCCGGTGCGCGGGTGCGGTCGACACGCTCGCGAAGGCCGTCGCCAACCACGAGCGGGCCGCCGGGGAGCTGGCCGAGGTGGCCGCCGGCGCCGAGCGGGCATGCCTGGACTTCGCGAACGAGTCCGCCGGGTACGCCGAGCGGGTGCGCTCGGTCGGCGGCGCGGCCGAGCAGCTGGAGCGCGACCTCGCGGCGGCCGAGGACGAGCGGGCCGGCGTGCGCCAGCGGCTGCCCGGCGCGCGGCAGCAGGCCACCGACGCGCGGGTCAGGGCCGGCAAGACGCAGACGCAGATCGACACCCGTGAGGCCCGGCTCGACGAGCTGGTCGAGAAGGAGACCTTTGCCCGGCAACGGTTCCGCGAGGCGCTCGCAGCCGACGGCGTGTGGTCGGCGGCGGTCGACGCGCCGCTGCCCGACGACCCCGACGAGGCGTACGCGGCCCTGACCGGGACATCGAACGGGGCACCCCGCGACGCGGTCGGCGAGGACGCGGTGCTCGCCAACCTGCAGTCGCTGCAGGCGGCCCTCGCGGGCAGCCACGACATCGTGGCGCAGCGGTCGGCGGACATCCTCACCGTGACGGTGACCGGCGCGCACGGCCCGCAGCCGGTGGCGGTCGCGGCGCGCGAGGTGGCCGAACGCCTTGCCACGCAACGGGAGCTGCTGAGCGAGGAGTACCAGTCGATCTTCGACGCGTTCATGCTGCGCGACCTGGCCGACAAGCTTGCCGCGCAGGTCGCGGTCGCCGACGACCTGTGCCGGCGGATGAACGACACGCTCGACGTGGCGCGGTCGAGCCAGGGCGTGCACGTGCGGCTGGAGTGGCAGCCGGCCCCGGACCTCGACGAGGACATGCGGGCGGCGCTCGCGCTGATCCGCACCCCGTTCGCCAAGCGGGGTGCGGGCCAGGACGAGAGGCTGCGCACCGCGCTGACCGACCGGATCACCGCGGAGCGGGACGGCAACTCCGGCGACTACGCGGAGGTGCTGGGCCGGGCGCTGGACTACCGGTCGTGGTACCGGTTCACGGTGCGGGTGCGCGACCAGGGCCCGGACGGCGCGCCGCGAACCCGCCGCATGCGCCAGCTCTCGTCGGGCGAGACGCGGTTGATCTCGTACGTGACGCTCTTCGCGGCGGCGTCGGCGTTCTACGACGCGGTCAGCACGGGTGCCGAGCACCCGCCGGCCCGGCTGGTGCTGCTCGACGAGGCGTTCGAGCGGCTGGACGAGCCCACGATCGCGCGCATGCTGGGGCTGCTGGTGGACCTGGACATGGACTGGATCATCACGTGGCCGAGCGGTTGGGGCCTGTCGGAGAAGATCCCGCGCATGCACATCTACGACGTGCTGCGGCCCAAGGGCGGCCGGGGCATCGCGTGCACGCACGCCATCTGGACGGGCAACGCCCTGACCGAGGACCGCTAGCCCACCCGCGAGTCCAACGCTCCGAACCCGCGAGTCCAACGCTCGGAACCCGCGAGTCCAACGCTCCAGGCCCGCGAGCCCAACGCTCCAAGCCCGCGAGTCCAACGTCCGCGCACCGACGCCGAACGTTGGACTCGCCCGCACCGAACGTCGGACTCGCGGGGTCAGGTGCCCGGGGCGTACTGGCGGGCGAGGACCGTGGCGGCCTCGGTCATGCGGCGGCGCAACGGTTCCGGGCCGACGACCTCCACGTCCGCGCCGAGGCGGAGCAGCTCGCGGCACGCCTGCTCGTCCGCCTCGACCGGGATCGTCGCCTCGGTCCAGCCGTCCGCGGCCACCGTGCCGGTCTCCGCCACGGCACGGACTACGGGCGCGTCGACGAGGTCGGGCAGGCGGGGCACGATCCCGGGCGCGATGCGGACGGTGGCCGTGCCGGTGTGCCGGCGGCGGTCGAAGTCGTCCACATAGGACTGCCAGTGCGCGGCCAGGTCGAAGTCCGGCGGGCGGGCGACCGCCGACTCCAGCACGGTCAGCGCCCGGATCTGCGACACGCGGTAGGTCCGCGGGCGCGGGCCGGCCACGAGGTACCAGCGGCCGGCCTTGAGCACCAGGCCGTACGGCTCCAGCACCCGGGTCACCTCCTGCGGCGCCGCCCACCGCCGGTACCGCACCCGGATCTTCCGCTCCCGCCACACGGCGTCCGCGGCGCCGGCGAGGTACGGGGTGTCGTCCGCGTCGGTGTACCAGCCGGCCGCGTCCAGGTGGAACCGCTCGCGCAGCACCGACGCGCGGTCGCGCAGCGCGGGCGGCAGGGACGCGGTCAGCTTCAGCCACGCGGCGGCCACCTCCGCGCCCAGCCCGAGGTCGCGTGCCGGACCGGGCAGCGAGGTGAGGAACAGCGACTGCGCCTCGGGGGCGGTGAGCCCGGTCAGCCGCGTGCGGTAGCCGTCGACCAGCCGGTAGCCACCGGCATGCCCGGCCGCGCCGTACAGTGGCACGCCGGCCACGTGCAGCGCCTCGACGTCGCGGTACACCGTGCGCACGGACACCCCGAGCTCGGCGGCCAGCTCCGCGGCGGTGCGCCGCCCGCGAGCCTGCAGCAGCAACAGCAGCGACACGATCCGGGCGGCACGCACGCCGCCCAACTTAACTGACACGCGCTGGCAGCGAAGGCTCGTAGCGTCCCGCCCATGGACAACGACTTCGACTTCCTCGTCGGTACCTGGACCGTGGCGAACCGCCGGCTCGCCGCCGGTGCGTGGGACGAGTTCCCCGGCGAGTCCACGTGCCTGCAGGTATGGGACGGGGCCGCGAACTTCGACCAGATCAGCTTTCCCACCAAGGGTTTCCGCGGCCTGACGCTGCGCCTGTACGACCCGGCCCGCGACGAGTGGTCCCTGTACTGGGCCAGCTCGCGCGACGGGCTGCTCGGACTGCCCCCGGTCGTCGGCCGGTTCGACACCGACGGCGTCGGCCGCTTCCACGCCGACGAGGTGCACGACGGCCGCGCGGTCCGCGTCCGCTACGTGTGGGACGGCATCACCGCCACCACGGCCCGCTGGGCGCAGGCCTTCTCCCACGACGCGGGCAGGACGTGGCAGACGAACTGGGTCATGGACTTCACGCGCACCGGTTAGCGCTCGGGCCCGAGCACCGGTTTGAGGTCGACGACCGGCGTGCCGTCCAGCGCCTCGAGGTTGCGCACCCGCACGCGCAGGCCGTCGATCTCCAGGACGTCCACCAGGTGCAGGCCGATCGGGTTCGGGCGGTCGGGCGAGCGGGTGGAGAACACGCCCGTCGGCGGGCGGCTGAGGTCGTCGCGGGGATGGGTGACGAGGACGTCGCGGTCGGCGCGGTCGAGCCAGGTGAACACGAGCATCGGCGTGCCGGGGACGAGGTCGCGCAGGCCGGCGGCGACGCCGGGCTCGAACACCAGCCACGCGTCGGGCGCGCCCTCGTCGCCCTGCCGCGGCGCGTCCGCCTTGTCCCGGAGCGGCGACTCGACCCGCCCGATCGCCCGCAGTGCCATCTCACTCACGACCGCGCACAGTAGCCCAGCCCGTAGCGGGCGCGACGCGTCCGGACGGTGTGGCGGCCTCTCCCGATCCTACGCAGCGTAACGACGGCGCGGGTGGTGACGACCCTGCTAGAAACCGGCGTGTCACGTGGCGGAGGTGGGGCATGCCAGAGATCTTCCAGATGGATCGCGTAGACCGCATCACCGACATCCTGTACGGCGTCGCCACCGGCCGGGCCACGATTACTTACCGTAAGCTCGCGTTCCGGGTCGGGGCCCGGCCGGACTTCCTCGGCCATGCGCTCGAGCACGTGTCCCGGCGGGCCGCCGAGCGTGGTGAACCGATGTGGAGCGCGCTCGTCGTGTCCGCCGACACCGGCGTGCCCGGGCCCGGCTTCTACGGGATGGCCCGCCGGCTCGATCCCAGGTACCGCGCGCTGACCGACACCCAGATCTGGGAGATCGAGCGCGATCGCTGCTACGAGGTGGCGGTCGCGGCTAGGCCCGCATGACCGTGGCGATCGGGATGCGCGCCGCGCGCACCGCCGGGATCAGCCCGCCCAGCACGCCCGCGAGGATGCCCGCGACCACCCCGGCCACGCCCGCCTGCCACGGGAACCCGACGTTCGCGAGGAACGGCTCCCGGCCGCCCAGCAGCCAGGACGCGCCCTTCAGCCCGACAACGCCCGTGCCGATCGCCAGCACCGCGGTCAGCAGCCCGGTCAGCAGCGTCTCCGCGAGCACGATTCCGGCGAGCAGCAGCCGCGGCGTGCCGACCGCCCGTCTCAGCGCGAACTCCTCGATGCGCTCGCCCACGGTCGCGAGGCCGACGTTGAGGATCCCGGCCACGCCGATCAGCAGCACGAGCGCCGCCATGCCGAGGAAGATCCACCGCAGCAGGGAGAGCTGGTCGGCCATCTGCTCGCGCGAGTCGATCGGCTGGACCTGGAACTCGTCCATGTTCGCGCCCGCGGCGGTGAGCCTGCTGCGCAGGATCTGCTCGAGGTCGGCCGCGCCCGGGGACATCATCAGCTGCACGCCACCGAATTCCGGGTCGGCCATCGCGCCGACCGGCATCCAGGTCAGCAGCTCGTCGCTGCGCACGTAGGCCGCGGGCGCCCAGCCGCCGTCCTCGACGACGCCGACGATCCGCGGCGTGGGGTCGGCGACCGCACCGGGCAGCCGCATCTGCGCGGGCACCCGAACCTGGCGGAACGCCTCCGCCGCCTTGGTGTTGAGCACGATCCGCGGCGCGAGCGAGGGCGCGGAGCCGAAGTCCAGCCACTGCCCGGACTCCAGCCGGAACGGCCGGAACTGCCTGATGTCACCGGAGAGTCCCTGCAGGGTCAGCTCGATCGCCTGCCCCCGCGGCTGCGGCGCGGCGTCCGGGTCGTCCGCCACGACCGAGCACGTGCCGCTGGGGTCGCAGTACCGCGCGACACCCGTGTCGTACCCGCCGCCCGCGTCGTCGATCGGACCGCCGCCCTCGTTGACCGGGCGCACGTCCGGCTCGCCGATGACGGCCTGCGCGTTGGTCATGGCGACCGCGTCCGGACGGCCGCGGACGGTGTCCATCGCCACCGGGCCCGACTCCGGGCTCGACGGCAGGAACACCTGCAGCGTGCCGTCCTTGCCGGTCGTCATCTCGATGTCCGACAGCATCGCGCGCTCCGCGATCACCGAGCCCGCCTGCACCGTGACCACGGCGAGGACACCGAGGAACAGGCTCAGCATCGACAGCAACGTGCGCAGCTTGCGCGCCCGGATGCCCTGCCCGCCGATGATCAGCGACGACCGCAACCGTCCCGACAGGCGCATCATGCGCGCACCTCCGCGGGCGAGAGCACGCCGTCCGCGAGGTGCAGCACGCGGCTCATCCGGGCCGCGTGGTCGCGGTCGTGGGTGACGAGGACGAGCCCGCAGCCGCGCTCGGTCGTGGCCCGCAGCGCGTCGACGACGAGGTTGCCGGTCTCGGTGTCCAGCGCGCCGGTCGGCTCGTCGGCGAGCAGGATCCGCGGCTCGCGCACGAGCGCCCGCGCGATCGCCACCCGCTGCTGCTCGCCGCCGGACAGCCGCGGCGGCTTGTGCTTGGCGAGGTGCGCGATGCCGAGCTGGTCGAGCGCCGCCATCGCCCTGGCCTTGCGCTTTCGCCGCGGCAGCCAGCCCTGGCCGTTGACGAGTGCCATCGACACGTTCTGCACGGCCGTGAGGTGCTTGAGCAGGAAGAAGCGCTGGAAGACGAACCCGAACCCGGCACTGCGCAGCGCCGCGGCCCTGCGTTCGGGCAGCCGCGTGATGTCCTTGTCCCCCAACAGGTACGTCCCGCCGTCGGCGCGGTCGAACAGCCCGATCAGGCTGAGCAGCGTGCTCTTGCCCGAGCCGGACCGGCCGAGCACCGCCACGCTCTCGCCGGCGTGCAGCGTGAGGTCCACGCCGGCCAGGATCGTGCGGTCCTGCTCCTGGCCCGTCAGCGTCTTGGTGATCCCGGTCAGCTGGATCAGCGGCGTCATTTCGGCCCCGAGGGGTCACCCTGCGGCGGCGGGCCGGGCGGCAGGTTCGGGCCGGGCACGGACAGCGTCTCGTCGCCCTCGAGGCCCGACTTGATCTGGACGACCTTGCCGTCACTCAGCCCCAGCACGACGTCGACCACGCGCCGGCGGCCGCCGGCCTCGACGACCTCGACCTTCCCGCTGCCCTGGCTGCCGGCCACCGCCTCGACGGGCACGACGAGCGCGTTCCGCGCCCGCGCGGTGATCACCTCGAGCGTGGCGGTGGCGCCGTTGATCAGCTTGACCCGCGGCGGCGCGGTGCAGACCAGGCGCAGCCCGGTGGCCTCGGAGCCCTCGGGTGCGGCGGCCTCGTCGGCCGGCTGCTCGGCCGGGGCCGGCTCCGGCTGGGCGGGCCCACCGGACGCGGGCGCCGGGGCCTTCGGCTCCGGCGGTGACGGCGGCTCGGGCACGGTGCCCGCCGGCAGCGCGGCGATCGTGCCCAGCGCCTTGCACCGGAACGGGCCGGGCCCGTTCTCGATCTGGGCCTGGATCGAGGCCAGGTTCTCGGAGATCCGGTAGGCCTGCTTGCCGTCGATCTCGGCGACGATGCCGTAGCCGGCCAGCCTGGCCGACGCGACCGGCATGCCCGCGGTGACCGCGGCCTTGTCGTCGGTCAGCCGGCCGGCGAACTCGGCGCCCGCGGGCACCTCGAGCCAGTGTGGCTCGCCGTCCCGCCACACCGCACCCACCCGGGTCGGCGTGACCGGCGTGTGGGCCGGTGGCTTGACCGTGACGTAGTGGATCTCCCCGGCCACCGGCGCCACTATCCCGAACACGGGGTTCATCGTGACCTGACCGGTCAGGCTCACCGAGTCGGTGAGGTTCTGCCGGGACGGCGTGGCCGTGGTCATCGCGGTGCCGCGTGGCGCCAGTTCCGGGGGTGGCTCCTCCGACGCCGCCGAGCCGCACGAGCTCGCCGCGACGCCGACCACGACCACCCCGACGATCGTGGTCAGGACACGTTTCAACACCCCTGAGCCTCCATCTGGTCGATCCCCCACCACATGGACCTAGACGCCGGGAAGCGCCGCGAAGTTGCCCAGGCCGGTGCACAAATCGATCAAGAAGGGAGGTCGTCTGTCCAGCGGGCCGGCGTTCCGGGGAGGCGGGACTGCCTAGAAACCGAGCGGGTCACGCACGAGCGCGGCGACGAGCACGCCGGTCGCGAGCAGTGACATCCACACCCGGACCACGTACAGGCGCACCACGGAGTGTGGCTGCACCGGGATCGCGTCCTCGGCGACGGAGAAACGCTCCAGGAGATATTGCCGGTCCATCTGCCGCAGCATGACCGGATATGCGCCCACCCAGACCAGGAAGATCACGAATCCGGCGATCAGCACGCCCTCGTGGAAAACACCGCGAGCCTGGCCGAGAAATATACTGAATACCACCGACGAGCCGATGGCCGCACCGAACAGGAAAGTCGGAATTCCCTCCAGGCCGCGCTCGCGCACCAGGACCACGAGAAGCAGCGGGATGCCGACCACGAACGTCCCGAAAACCGGGTCGGCGATCAGGAGAACCGCTGCGAGCACGACGGTCGAGACCCAGAACAGCCCGTAGACCAGCAATCTCGGCCACGCGGCGTCGAGGACGACGGGAAAGAGCGCCGACCGAATTCGGCGAACCAGCACGGTCATCGTGATGCCACCCCCAGTGGGCGGAGATTCCGCCGGGCGGGAATTCCCGTGGCCGGCACGCGGGAAAGCGCGTCACGGAGCGTACTCAGTTCCGGCTACGCTGCGCTAGGTTGAATCGTTGACTGATCTGGTGCACGGAATTCGTCGGTAATTGACGAACACGATATGCATCGCGTGACTCGCTCGGCCGGATCACCCAGGGTGACCTGCTAGCGTCCAACCGCTGGATACGCAAGACGGCGCGGCCAACTTCCCACGGGATGTTCCGGCATGTGGACCGTGTTGGCGACAGCACGTTCCGGTCCGGAGGATGCAATGGGATCCGACCGACGAAATGGATGACGAGATGCGACAGCTGGTCTTACTGGCTCTGGTGGGCCTGGGAGCCCAACTCGTCGACGGCAGCCTGGGCATGGCCTACGGGGTGACATCGACGACGCTGCTGCTGGCGATCGGCACCAACCCCGCGGCGGCGTCCGCGACGGTGCACCTCGCGGAGATCGGCACGACGCTGGCCTCCGGGCTCTCCCACTGGCGGTTCGGCAACGTCGACTGGAAGGTCGTCGCCAAGATCGGTATCCCGGGAGCGGTCGGCGCCTTCGCCGGGGCCACGTTCCTCTCCAGCCTGTCCACCGAGGCGGCCGAGCCGATCATGTCGCTGCTGCTGCTCACGCTCGGCGTCTACATCCTCGTCCGCTTCACCACGTTCGGCCTGCCCCGGCACAACCTGGGCAAGCCGCTGCGCAAGCGCTTCCTCGGCCCGCTCGGTCTCGTCGCCGGCTTCGTCGACGCGACCGGTGGCGGCGGCTGGGGTCCGGTCGGCACGCCGGCCATCCTCGCGAGCGGCCGCCTCGAGCCGCGCAAGACCATCGGCTCGATCGACACGAGCGAGTTCCTCGTGGCCATCGCCGCGAGCCTGGGCTTCCTGGTCGGCATCGGCTCCCAGGGCATCGACTTCTCGTGGGTGCTCGCCCTGCTGGTCGGCGGCGTGATCGCCGCCCCGGTCGCGGCCTGGCTGGTCCGGCACATCCCGCCGCGGGTGCTCGGCTCGGCGGTCGGCGGCATCATCATCGTGACCAACATCCGCACGCTGCTGAAGAGCGACTGGATCGACGCGAGCGACGCCGTGCGCTGGCCGGTCTACGCGGTCATCTACGTGGTGTGGGCGGCCGCGCTGGTCTACTCGATCCGCCAGTACCGCGCCAACCGCGAGGAGGAGCAGCGGATCGTCGCCGAGGCCGAGTCGAACAACAGCGACAAGACCGGCGAGAGCGACAAGACCGGCGAGAGCGAGAACGCCACCGCCTGACCGGCAGGCACGAGACCGCAAACCGCGGCCGCCCGGAATCCCGCCGGGCGGCCGCGGCTTTGTGGGAGGCACATCAGGGGCTCGTCATGCGCCGCCCCAGGGACCGCGCCACCCGAACGTCGGCCGCCGACACCGCCGCTGCGGCAGCCCGGGGTGACCGTTCCCGCCCGTATGATCACACCCGGCGACGCGCTTGCGTCTTACCGCCCCCTTACGAACTCCTGTCCATCACTCTTCGTGTGTGATCGCTCGCCCACCGGCGCGTGGGCAAGCCCACCCCGCGCGGCGGCGGCGATGTCGGTCACGACCCGGTAAACTCGCAGGTCGGCCGAACGCGCGGGGGCGCTCGGCGCCGCTGCGAACCGTGACCGGCGCAGCCCCCACGACCTGGAGGACGAGTTGCGCCTGCGCTCCCCCGGTGACGCTCGATGACGGCCGTACTCGACCGGACCGCGATCGCCCGCTTCGCCACCGGCCCTGCCCCGGCCCCGCGAACCCTCGTCGACGTGCTCGCCGAGACCGCCCGCCGCCACCCGGCCGCGCCCGCGCTCGACGACGGCGAGATCACGCTGACCTACGCCGAGCTGCTCGAGCACGTCGACGAGCTGCGCCAGAAGCTCGCCGCGAACGGCGTCGGCGCCGGTGACCGCATCGGCGTGCGGGTCCCGTCCGGCACCGCCGACCTGTACGTGTCGATCCTCGCCGTGCTCGCGGCCGGCGCCGCCTACGTGCCGGTCGACGCCGACGACCCCGACGAGCGGGCCGAGCTGGTGTTCGGCGAGGCCGGCGTCTGCGCGGTGCTCGGCGCGGGCCGCGAGGTGACCATGCGCGGCGTGACCGGCGGGCACACCGGCGGGCCCGAGCTCGACGACGACGCCTGGATCATCTTCACCTCCGGCTCCACCGGCGCGCCCAAGGGCGTGGCGGTCACGCACCGCGCGGCGGCCGCGTTCGTCGACGCCGAGGCGCGGCTGTTCCTGACCGACGAGCCGATCGGGCCGGACGACCGCGTGCTGGCCGGCCTGTCTGTCGCGTTCGACGCCTCCTGCGAGGAGATGTGGCTCGCGTGGCGGCACGGCGCGTGCCTGGTGCCCGCCCCGCGCTGGCTCGTGCGCACGGGGATGGACCTCGGGCCGTGGCTGGTCGAGCAGGAGATCACGATCGTCTCCACCGTGCCGACGCTCGTCGCGCTGTGGCCGGGCGAGGCACTCGACGACGTCCGGCTGCTGATCCTCGGCGGCGAGGCGTGCCCACCCGAGCTGGCCGAGCGGCTCGCGCAGGACGGCCGCGAGGTGTGGAACACCTACGGACCCACCGAGGCGACGGTCGTGGCGTGCGCGTCGCGGCTGACCGGCGCGGGCCCGGTGCGGATCGGGCTGCCGCTCGACGGCTGGGAGCTCGCGGTCGTGGACGCGGCGGGCGAGCCGGTGGCCATGGGCGAGTCCGGCGAGCTGGTCATCGGCGGCGTGGGCCTCGCCCGCTACCTCGACCCCGCCAAGGACGCGGAGAAGTACGCGCCGGCGCTGGACTGGCCGCGTGCCTACCGCAGCGGCGACCTCGTCCGCGCCGAGCCGGACGGGCTCGTGTTCCTCGGCCGGGCAGACGAGCAGGTCAAGCTCGGCGGCCGGCGCGTCGAGCTCGGCGAGGTCGACGCGGCCCTGCTCGCGCTGCCCGGGGTGGCCGGCGCGGCCGCCGCCGTGCGCACGACCGCCGCCGGCACGCAGCTGCTGGTCGGCTACCTCGTCGGGGAGGTCGACCTCGCGGCCGCGCGCGAGCGGCTCGCCGCGACGCTGCCGGCGGCGCTGGTTCCCCGGCTCGCCGTCGTCGACACGCTGCCCACGCGCACGTCCGGCAAGGTCGACCGCGCCGCTCTCCCGTGGCCGCTGCCGTCCGTCGTCGAATCCGACCGCGTCGAGCTGCACGGCACCCAGAAGTGGCTCGGCGAGGCGTGGACCGAGGTGCTCGGCGGCGCACCGGCCGGACCGGCCGCCGACTTCTTCGCCAGCGGCGGCGGCAGCCTCGCCGCGGCCCGCCTGGTGTCCCTGGTCCGCCGCGAGCACCCGACGGTCTCGGTCGGCGACGTCTACCACCACCCCACGCTGGCCGCGTTCGCCGCGCGGCTCGACGCGCTGGCCGACGCGCACCGCCCGGCCCGCGTCGTCGCGCCGGTCCCGCGGCGCACCGGCCTGCTGCAGGCCGTGCTGCTGCTCCCCCTGTTCACGATCGTCGGCCTGCGCTGGACGGTCGCGCTCGCGGCGGTCAACAACCTGCTCCAGTTCGCCTGGGCGCCCACGGTGTCCTGGTGGGTCGTCGGCGCCGGCTGGCTGCTGCTCTACAGCCCGCCCGGCCGCGTCGCGCTCGCCGCGGGCGGGGCCCGGCTGCTGCTGCGCGGGGTGCGGCCGGGCGAGCACCCGCGCGGCGGCTCCGTCCACGTGCGTCTGTGGCTGGCCGAGCAGCTGGCCGAGCGGGTCGGCGCCACCGAGCTGACCGGCTCGTGGGTCGTGCACTACGCGCGGGCGCTCGGCGCGCGCATCGGCCCGGGCGTGGACCTGCACTCGCTGCCGCCGGTCACCGGCATGCTCAGGCTCGGCAAGGGCGCGGCCGTCGAGCCCGAGGTCGACCTGTCCGGCTGGTGGGTCGACGGCGACGTCGTGCACCTCGGCAAGATCCGCGTCGGCGCCGGCGCCGTGGTCGGCGCGCGCAGCACGCTGTTCCCCGGCGCGCGGATCGGCAAGCGCGCGGAGATCGCCCCCGGCTCGGGCGTGCGCGGCTCGGTGCCCACCGGCCAGCGCTGGTCCGGCGTGCCGGCGACCAAGCAGGGCAAGGCGGCCCGCCGCTGGCCGCACCAGCGCCCGCCGCGGCCACGCCGCTGGTCGCTCGCCTACGACGTGACCTCGGTGCTGCTGGGCCTGCTGCCGGCGGTCTCCGCGCTGCCCGCGCTGTACCTGGCCGGCCTGTTCGTCGCCGGCTCGCCCACCCTCGGCGCGGCGCTCGGCAGCGCGCTGCTCGCCGTCCCGGTCGCGACGCTCGCCTGGCTCGCCACCCACGCGCTGCTCGTCCTCGCCTGCGTGCGGCTGCTCGGCATCGGCCTGCGCGAGGGGCACCACCCCGTGCGCGGGCGGGTCGCCTGGCAGGCGTGGGCGGCCCTGCGGCTGATGGACTCGGCCCGCGCCCACCTGTTCCCGCTGTACGCGAGCCTCGCGACGCCGGTGTGGCTGCGTGCGCTCGGCATGAAGGTCGGCCGCGGCGTGGAGGCGTCGACCGTCGTGGCGCTGCCGGCGATGACCACGGTCGGGGACGGCGCGTTCCTGGCCGACGACACGATGGTCGCCTCCTACGAGCTCGGCGGCGGCTGGCTGCGGCTCGCGCAGGCGCGCGTCGGCAAGCGCGCGTTCCTCGGCAACTCCGGCATGACGGCCGCCGGCCGCGCGGTGCCCAAGCGCGGGCTCGTCGGCGTGCTGTCCGCGGCACCGAAGCGGGCCAAGCGCGGCAGCTCGTACCTGGGCATGCCGCCGATGAAGCTGCCGCGCGCGGTCGAGGACGGCGACCAGAGCCGGACGTTCGCCCCGCCGCGGCGGCTCGTCGTGGCCCGCGCGCTGGTGGAGCTGTGCCGGGTGGTGCCGGTGATGATCTCCGTGGCGCTGGCCGTGCTCGTGCTCGCCGGGCTGGAGGCCCTCGCCGGGCACGGCTTCTGGCTCGCCGCGCTCGCGGGCGGCGTGCTCCTGCTCGACGCCGGCGTGGCCGCGTGCGCGCTGGCGGCGGCGGTCAAGTGGGCGCTGGTCGGGCGGTTCGGCAGCCACGAGCACCCGCTGTGGAGCTCGTTCGTGTGGCGCAACGAGCTCGCGGACACGTTCGTCGAGGTCCTCGCGGTGCCGTGGCTGGTCGGCGGGATCGGCGGCACGCCCGCGATGTCGGTGTGGCTGCGCGCGGTCGGCGCGAAGGTCGGCCGGGGCGTGTGGTGCGAGTCGTACTGGTTGCCGGAGGCGGATCTGGTCCGGTTGGGTGACGGGGCAACCGTCAACCGGGGGTGCGTCGTGCAGACGCACCTGTTCCATGATCGGATCTTGCGTATGGACCAGGTGACCTTGGCGGCCGGCGCGACGCTCGGTCCACACGGGATCGTGCTGCCCGGCACGACGATCGGCGCGCACACCACGGTCGGGCCGGCGTCGCTCGTCATGCGCGGCGAGCACGTGCCGGCGGGGACCCGCTGGCTCGGCAACCCGGTCGCGGCCTGGCAGTAACCCGGCGGTATCACGATGCCGATCCGGGAAGCCGACCTGCTGGGGCACGGCGACCCCGGCTACCGCGTGCGGCACTACGACCTCGAGCTGGCGTACAAGCCGTCCACCGGGCGGCTGTCCGGGACCGCGCACCTGTCCGCGGTGGCCGCCGACACCGTGCGGGCGTTCGCGCTCGACCTCGGCGCGTTCACCGTGGACCGGCTGACGGTCGACGGCAAGCCGGCGCGGTGGACCCACCGGGGCGGCAAGGTGCGGGTGCGGCTCGGCCGGGTGCTCCCGCGCGGGTCGCTGTTCGACGTGGAGCTGCGCTACGCCGGGCGGCCGGTGCCGGTGCGCACGCGGCACTGGGGCGAGCTGGGCTGGGACGAGCTGACCGACGGCGCGATCGTGGCGAGCCAGCCGGTCGGCGCGCCGTCGTGGTTCCCGTGCAACGACCGTGTCGCGGACAAGGCGACGTTCCGCATCGGGGTGACCGCGCCGAGCGAGTACACGGTCGTCGCCGCCGGGGTGCTCAGCTCGCGGACGTCCGCCGGGCGGAACAAGCGCTGGGAGTTCGTCCAGCACGCGCCGACCGCGACGTACCTCGTCACCGTCCAAATCGGGCGGTACGAGTGGGTGCAGCTCGCGGAGGGCCAGCACGCGGCCGTGCCACGCGCGCGGTTGCGGGCGTTCCGGCACGACTTCGCGCGGCAGCCGGAGATGATGGCGCTGTTCACCGACCTGTTCGGCCCGTACCCGTTCGAGGACTACGGCGTGGTGGTCACCGACGACGACCTCGAGGTCCCGGTCGAGGCGCAGGGCCTGTCGATCTTCGGCGCGAACCACGTCGACGGCCGGCGCTCCTTCGAGCGGCTGGTGGCCCACGAGCTCGCGCACCAGTGGTTCGGCAACAGCGTGGGCCTGGCGGACTGGCGCGACATCTGGCTGAACGAGGGCTTCGCGGCGTACTCGGAGTGGCTGTGGTCGGAGCGCTCGGGCGGCCAGCCGGCCGCGGCGATCGCGACCGTGTCCCGGTCGAACCTGGCCGGGCAGGCGCAGGACCTGGCGATCGGCGACCCACCGGCGCGCGACATGTTCGACGACCGCGTGTACCAGCGGGGCGCGCTGACCCTGCACGCCGTGCGCCAAGCGGTCGGCGACCGCGCGTTCTTCGCAACCCTCCGCGAGTGGACGTCGACCTACCGCCACGCCACGGCCACGACGGACGACTTCGTCGCGATGGCCGGCCGGCACACCGAGATCGACCTGGCACCGCTGTTCCGTGCCTGGCTGTACACCCCGTCCCTGCCGCCGGCGAGCTGACTACGTGGCGGCCCCGGCGACGGACCCGGCGACGGCGCGGCGGGCGGTGGCCGCGTCCGGCGCGTCGAGGGCCAGGCGTGCCAGGTACTCGCAGTCCGCGAACGAGCGGGCCGCCAGCGAGGCACGCACGGCCGGCAGCACCGAACCGGACATCGACAGCGACGTCACGCCGAGCCCCGTGTAGACCAGCGCCAGCAGCGGGTCCCCGGCCGACTCGCCGCACACGCCGACCGGCTTGCCCGCCGCTGCGCCCGCCCGTGCGGTCCGCGCCACCAGCTCCAGCACCGCCGGCTGCCACGGGTCCAGCAGGCCCGCCAGCTCGCCGTTCGTCCGGTCCGCGGCCATCGTGTACTGGCTCAGGTCGTTGGTCCCGATGCTCACGAAGTCGACGGCCTCGAGCAGCGCCCGCGCCCGCAGCGCCGCCCCCGGCACCTCGATCATCACGCCCGCGACCGGCAGGCCGGCCGACCGGACGGCGGCGGCGAACTCGGCCGCCTCGGCCGCGGTCGCCACCATCGGCGCCATCACCTGCACGTCCGCGCCGGTCTCGGCCGCCGCGCGGGCGACGGCCGCCAGCTGGTCGGCGAGCACCGCCGGGTGGTCGCGGGCGACGCGCAGGCCGCGCACGCCCAGCGCCGGGTTGTCCTCGGTGGCCAGCCCCAGGAACGGCAGCGGCTTGTCGGCGCCGGCGTCCAGGGTGCGCAGCACGATCTTGCCGGGTACGGCCGCGAACACCTCGGCGTACGCCCGGGCCTGCTCGTCGACGGTGGGGGCCGTCGTACGGTCCAGGAACAGGAACTCCGTGCGGAAGAGCCCCACGCCCTCCGCGTCCGCCACGACATCCGCGACGCCGCCGACGTTGAGCAGCAGCGGCACCGGACGCCCGTCCGCGGTGCGGCCGGGGCCGGTGAGCGAGGAGAGCCGGGCCCGGTCGCGCGCCGCCGCCTCGCGGACCTCCGGCACGGCCGCCGCGGCCACCACCGACACGACGCCGGTCGTGCCGTCGACCGAGACCGGCGTGGCGTCGGGCAGGTCGAGGATGCCCGCACACCCCACGACCGCGGGCAGCCCGCGTGCCTTGGCCAGGATCGCCGTGTGACTGGTCGGCCCGCCCCGGCGGGTCACGATCGCCAGCACCCGCGGGCCGAGCAGCGCCGTGTCCGCCGGCGACAGGTCCTCGGCGATCAGCACGTACGGCTCCCCCGGCGCCGGCAGGCCAGGCATCGGCAGCCCCAGCAGCCGCGCCACCGCCCGGTCGCGCACGTCCGCCAGATCCGCGGCGCGCTCGGCGATGTAGCCGCCGATCGCCGCGAACGCCTCCTGCTGCTCGGCCACCGCGTCGGTGACCGCCCACGCCGCCGGCCGGCCCGCGTCGACGCGGCGCGCCACCGCATCGGCGAGCGTCGGGTCCACCGCCATCATCGCCTCGGTGTCCAGCACCTCCGACGCCGTCCCCGCCACCTGCCGCGACAACCGGGTCAGCTCGTCGGCCACGAACCGCAACGCCGCCGCCGCGGCCGACACCTCCCCGGCCGGGTCGGCGACCGGTGGCACGTCGGCGGGCAGCGTCGGCGGCGGGGACATCCGGTACACCGGCCCCGCGGTCCGGCCCGGGCTCACGCCAAGGCCCGTGAGGCCATCGGCGTGGCTCGTGTGCGGCTCGGACGTCACTCGACCATGATGGCCCCGTGTACCCGAGATCAGCGACCCTGCGCCACGGCCGCGACCGCCGCGTCGACCGAGTCGCAGCCCCGCGGCTCCGCGGTCCGTTCGGCCGACGACGTCCAGTTCAGCGGCAGGTCGCCGGTGGCGCCGCGTGATTCGCCGGTCCTGACCGGCGTGCATGCTTCTCGGGGGATCGGGTAATCCTCGTTCCACGCGGAGCGATGGTTGAAGATCGGCATGTGAAGATCGGCACGGGGCGAGGGACGGAGATCATGACGGATGAACCGGCGGAGGTTCTCGTCATCACCGGCGAGTTCACCGAGCTCGCGCGGGTTCGCCGGTGGGCCAGACAGATGCTGGCCGACCTGGACGAGGACACCTTGATCGACGCCCTCGCGGTCGTCGACGAGCTCACGTCGAACGCCCTGCGGCACGCCGAGGCACCGTTCCGGATCAGCCTGCGCCGCGCGCCCGGCACGCTGCGCGTCGAGGTCGCCGACGGCTCCACCGAGCACGCCGCCCCGCGCACCCCCGGCCAGGACGGTGGCCGCGGGCTGCTGCTCGTCAACGCCTACACGCGCGGCTGGGGCCAGGAGGTCCACCCCGACGGCAAGATCGTGTGGGCCGAGCTGGACCTCGCCGGCGCGTCCCCCGAGGCCGGCCAGACGGCGGCCAACGCCTCCACCTCCGGCTAGCAGTTCCCGAACGGCTCGACCGCGGCGAGGAGTGCCCGCGTGCGCGTGAGGTCGGCGAGTGTCTCGGCTCGGCGCCGGCGGTAGCCACCGCGGCCGTGCGGCAGGACGCTTCGCGGCGTCGCCGAGCTCGACGGCGGGGTCCACAATGGAGCGTTCGGGTCCGGGCGGGGTTGAACGACCCATCCGAGCCGCCGCCGGCCCGGATGAGGAAGCGGTTGCGCGCCCGCTCGGCGTCCGGCTCGACGACCGCGGCCCGCCCGGCGGTGACGTCGCGTACTCGGATAAGACGAAGATGCCTGTGTCAGGTGACACAAAGTCGATACGCTCGGAAGTCCGACAATCATGGGGTCGGCAGGTTCGGCGAGCCGGCTCCGGTACGACTGGGGAGGGACGGGCTCGTGTCGCAACCGTCGCCGACAGAGCACCGGACCATTGTCGTCGTCGACGTAGCCGACTTCACGAATCCGGACCGGAATGTCCACGACATGTTCGCGATGCACGAGGGCCTGTACGACATCCTCAAGACCGCGTTCGCCGATTCCGGTGTCGATTTCGACTCCTGCACGCACGAGGACCGCGGTGACGGCGCGCTGGTCCTCGTCCCCGCGCACGTGTCGAAAAGCCAGCTGGCCGACCGGCTTCCGGACCGGCTGGTGGCCGCACTTCGCCGCTACAACCACACCCGGAACGAGACAGCGCAGTTCAAGCTGCGGGTCGGAGTACACGCGGGTGATATTCGCCGGGACGACAACGGATGGATCGGCAACGCCGTGAACCTGGCATTCCGTATTTTGGAGGCCGGCGAGGCGAAATCCGCGCTCGCCGAGTCCGACGGGCTGGTCGCGCTCATCGTGTCGGACCATTTCTTCAGCGAGGTGATCCAGCAGGACCCGGGCACGGCACCCGACCAGTACCGCCGGATCCCGGTCCAGGTCAAGAAGTTCACCGCCCAGGCGTGGCTCCGGCTGCCGGGCAGCAATTCCGCGCCGGCGCCGGGCGGCACGCAACCGGACGACGTCATTCCCGCGATAGACGCGGAACTCACCGACGAGAACGTTCTGGGCGTGGTCCCGACGGCGGAACTCCAGAACCTGCGTACCTGGCTGGCTCGCATCGAGGTTCCGCACCTCGCTACTCTCGTCAGCCGTGCCGCCGGCTCAGCGATTCCGGTTCCGCGCCGCAGCTCGGCGTGGGACGTGTTCGTCTATCTCGCCGACTTCAATGCGGGGCCGGACGGCGTCCCACCTGCGTTGTCCTTCCTGCAACTGCTCGCGGCGGAAGTGGATGACGCGGTCGGCGGCAACGTGATGGCGTGGGTGGACCAGCAGGCGCACCGCCTCCGGCTCGGGCCCGCTCTGGCGGACCGCCGGTCCAGCCGGGTACCGATTCCCGCGGAGCCGCAGCTGCGCCTGCTGATCGCGCTGGAACCCGACTCGATCGACCCGGCACGCCGTTGCGTGCTCTCGTTCTGGCGGCAGGACGATCCGCGGGAGTGGCCGCCCACCCGCGGCGGTGTCCTCGAGGTGAGCGTCGACGAGCTGGAATATCGCGTGGACGACGTGATCCTCGACGCCGAGCGGGTGTGGTCCGGCCAGGGGGTCTCCGCCGCGGTCGAATTCCTCCTCCCCCGCAGCCTCCTGCACCTGCCCATCCGCCGGTGGCGCAAGGAACACGATTCCGGCGAACCGCGGCCCCTCGCGTTCGACTATGAGCTGACTTTTCGTTCGCTGGAAAGAATGCGTGCGACCCACTGGCACCGCGCCTGGCACTTGCGTGCGGACTCTATGCTGAAAGACCCGTCGGTGAACCGAATTCACCCGTTCGGGCCTATGCAGCTCGAGGAGCGCCCTATCGATGCCGTGCTCAGCGACCCCCATTGGGTCGGCCTGGTGATGGCCGAACCACCGCCGGCACAACAAGAACCGGACGACGGACCGGACGAGCTGACGGCTGCGTTCCGGGCCGGGCTGCCGCTGATCTTCTGGCATCCCGCGGCGGGCGCCGAGGATTTGCGCGAACTCGTTCGCTGGCTTCTCGAGGGCGAAAACGGATTTCTGGACCTACCCGCACGTCACAAATCAGCTTGCGTGGCGTCCGCTTTACCGTTCAATGACAGTCTGGCTCGCGATTTGGTGGTAATGTGGGACGATCCCAAACGTCTAATCGTTCTCGACCAACCGTCAATCCCGACTCAACGGTAGGGGGACGCGGATGAGCGTGAACGAACATGGCGCACAGGCGACGCCGGAACAGCGGTTCGTCGCGCCCGACTGGTGGATCTACCGGGGCACCGGCCGCCCGTTGCACGACATCGACCTCACCCGGATCCTGCCGGCGCCACCGCCGTGGCGCGACTTCCACGGCGGCCCACTGCCCGAGCACGACGTGCCACCCGACGACGACGGCGAGTCGAGCCGCCGGCTCGGCTCGGAGTTCCACCTCGCGGACCGCGACGTGGATCCGCACGAGCTGAACATGGTCAACGCGGCGCTGTACCTGCGCCGGCCGCTGCTGGTGACCGGCAACCCCGGCACCGGGAAGTCGAGCCTGGCCTACCGCATCGCGCGGGAGCTGGGTCTCGGCCGCGTGCTGCGCTGGCCGATCACGAGCCACACCTCGCTGGCGTCGGGCCTGTACGGCTACGACGCGATCGGCCGCGCTCAGGCGGCGGCGACCGGCGGCGGCCGGGAGGAACCGCCGATCGGCGACTTCGTCCGCCTCGGTCCACTTGGGACGGCGTTCCTGCCCGGCCGGCTGCCGCGGGTCCTGCTGGTGGACGAGCTCGACAAGAGCGAGGCCGACCTGCCGAACGACCTGCTCAGCATCTTCGAGGACGGCGAGTTCGTCATCCAGGAGCTCGCGCGCGTCCGCAACCGGACGCCGAACGTCACGGTGCACACCGCCGACCCGAACCGGACCGCCGAGGTCGTCGACGGCCGCGTCGGCTGCCATGCGTTCCCGGTCGTCGTCATGACCAGCAACGGCGAGCGCGAGTTCCCGCCGGCGTTCCTGCGCCGCTGCCTGCAGCTCGAGATGCAGGATCCGAACGTCGAGCAGCTGGCCGCGATGGTGGCCAACCACCTGCTGGATCCCGGCGGCGAGCACCGCGACCGGCTGGTGGCGGAGTTCGCCGCCAAGGCGCGGGAAGAAGGTGGCCTGCCCGCCGATCGCCTGCTCGACGCCGTGTACCTGGCCACGTCCGGCGCATACCAGCCGGACGACGTGGCGTGGGGCCGGCTCATGGACGCCCTGTGGCGCCGGCTCTCGGCGGTTCAGTGACGTGGCCAGGCCCGCCGGTGCCCCAGACCCGCGTCCCACCGCACCGGCGGGACCGGCGAACACCGCGTCGACGGCCGGCCGCCTGGACCTGACCGACCTGACCGCGACGGACATCGCGGACATCCTCTGGCTGGCATCGGCCATCCGGCCCCCCGACACCGGGCGGCCGCCACCTGAACCCGGCCCGCCGCCGGACCTGCCGCCGGTGCCCGAGTTCGACCCCACCGACATTCCCGCGCGCGACGAGCCCGCACGGAACTCACCGCCCCCCGACGACATCCCGGCGTCCAGCCCGCCCGCGGCGCCCGACGAGCCCGCGGAGCCCGTCCCGATCGCCGGCCTTCGCCTGCTGCCGGGTGCCGGAAAGCGCGCGTCGGCGGTGCGTCCGCGGGATTCGCTGGCGTATTTCCGGGCGCTTCGGCCCTTGAAGCGAAAAGTACGTGCGCAGCGCGACGACGCGATTGCTCTCGACGAAGTGGCCACCGCCGAGCAGGCGGCGGAAACCGGGCGCTGGTGGCCGATCGTCAATCCGGTGAAGGAACGCTGGCTGGATCTGACCATCGTCATCGACAACAGCCCGTCGATGCAGTTGTGGCAGTCCCGGATCACGACATTCATCGGTTTTCTCGAACGTGTCGGCGCGTTCCGAACAATTCAGCTCCGGCTCCTGGAGACCGCGAAACTGGACGGCGGCGCGCAGACCCTCGTCCTGCGCGGCGGCACCGAGGACGCCCCGGTGCGCGACCCCGCGGAGATTCTCGACCCGTCGGGCCGGCGGGCCGTTCTCTATCTCACGGACGGCGTCGGCGACTCATGGCGGCCGGACGTGCTTTTCCCCGTACTCGCGCGGTGGGGCCGCACCAGTGCGTTGTCCATCGTGCACCTGCTCCCCCAATGGCTGTGGCGCCGCGGCCGGTTGCCCTTGCACAAGGCGCACATCACCACCCCGGCGGGCCTGCGCCCGAACTCCCGTTGGCGCGTCGACCTTCCGGACGCCTGGCTCGAACCCGACCCGTCGTCGCTAACGCCGCCCGGCACCGTCGCCGTCCCGGTACTCGAGCTTCAGCCGCGCTGGCTTCGGTGGTGGGCGGGCCTCCTCACGGGCGAGCACGGCGCGGCGGACGGCACGGTGTTACTCGCCGCCGAACATCCCGAACCGCAATCCCCCGACGCCATGTCGGCGAATGAGCGGGTCCGGCATTTCCGCAGCCTGGCCTCACCACCGGCACAACGCCTGGCATCGCTTTTGGCCGCGCTGCCGGTACGCCTTGACGTGGCCGAGGTGATCCGCCAGCATTTCGTTCCCGAAGCGGGGCCGGAGCACCTGTCCGAGCTTCTGATCGACTTGCTGTACGCTCCCGGGCTGGCGGAAGAGGGGTCCTCTTGGGACACCAAGGCGTTCCTCTTCCCCGAGGCAGTCCGTGAATTGCTGCTCAATGGCGCCCGGCGGTCGGAGACCGCCGGGGTCGTGCGAGTCGCTGCCGAGCGTTTTGGCTCTCGGATACCGGTGCTCGGCCAAATCCGGGACGCCATTGCCGACCCCGACAACACGCCGGACCCCGTGCTCACTCACGAGAACTCGGCGGACGTCGCCCTGGAGAGTGCCGTGCTGCGGGCACTCTCCGGTCCTTACCTGTCCAGAGCGGACCGGCTCCGAAACGCCGTTCTGCATGAGGCCGCGCCTGCTTCTGAATCCATCAAGAAACGAAGTGCCGTGGCCGACGCCCCGACCAGTGGGAGCGAGAACATGACCAACGCGGCCGAGCGCCAGAACGAGTCCTCAGGCACCGCGACGACGGTCCACTCCGCGCCGGAGGACCATCCCGCTCGGCACGGCGAGTCGGCTCTGGATACCGCCACCACGCCCATGGCCCATCCGTCCTCGACGCACACCCGCTTCCGCGATCGCCAGCGTGACGAGCCACCCCCGGTCTGGGGCAACGTTCCACCACGCAACCCGAACTTCACCGGCCGCGACGAACTGCTCGAGCAGCTGAGCAAACGCCTGACCGCCGGCGGCACCACCGCCGTCCTCCCCTCCGCACTGCACGGCATGGGCGGCATCGGCAAGACCCAGATGGCGGTCGAGTACATCTACCGCCACCTGCAGGACTACGACCTCATCTGGTGGATCGACGCCGCCCGCACCACCCAGATCCGCGCCGGCTTCAGCGAGCTCGCCCGCCAACTCGGCCTTCCCGTCGGATCCGAGGCGCTCACCGCGGTGTCCGCCGTCCGCGAAGCCCTACGCACCGGACGCCCGATCCGCCGCTGGCTACTCGTGTTCGACGCGGCCGACAGCCCGGAGGCCGTGCGCCCGTTCTTCCCCACGAACGGTCCCGGCGAAATATTGATCACCTCGCGAAACCCGGACTGGGCGGGTGTGGCTCGACCGTTGGAGCTCGCGGTGTTCAAGCGCGACGAAAGCATCGAACTGCTCGGCAAGCGCGGACCCGAAATCGATCGTACCGAGGCGAACCAGCTGGCCGAGAGGCTCGGCGACCTCCCGTTGGCGATCGAGCAGGCGGCGGCCTGGCGGGCCGTCACCGGAATGCCGGTGCCGGAGTATCTCCGCTTGTTCGACGAGTCGGTTGCCGAGATCCTCGACACCTCCACACCGTCGGACTACGAACTCTCGGTGGCAGCCGCGTGGAACGTCTCGTTCGACGAGTTGCGGAAACGAAACCCGGCCGCGCACCAGATTTTGCATATCTGCGCGTTCTTCTCACCGGAGCCGATTTCACGGGACCTGTTCAACGGCGCGGGGCGGGTATCGATATCGCCCGAACTCGACGACGCGTTGCGCGACTCGATCAAGGTGGCCCGGGCGATACGTGACATCAACCGGTACGGGCTCGCCAAGATCGACCACGGCCAGAACACGATTCAGCTCCACCGGCTGGTTCAACTCGTTCTCCGCAACCGGGTGATGGCGCCTCAGGTGCAGGCGCAGATGCGGCACGGCGCGCACCAGCTACTGGCCAGCCTCGACCCGAACGATCCCGAGTCGAGCCGGCACTGGCCGCGGTATCGCGAGTTGCTTCCGCACGCCTATGCGTCGGACATCGTCGACTGCGACGACAGCTGGGTACGCCAGCTGGTCATCAACATCATGCGCTACCTGTTCCAGTCCGGCGACCACGACGAGGCCTGCCAGCTGGCGCAGCGCGCCCGGCAGGGCTTCACGGACAAGCTCGGCCCCACGAACCCACAGACCCTCGAGGTGTCGTCCCGCCTCGGCCTCTACCTCTGGGCGCTCGGCAGGTACAAGGAAGCGGCGGAGCTCAATCAGCGCACCTTGGCACTTCACCGGGAGGTTTCCTCCGAGGAGACCGAGGAGACCCTCGCCCTGCAGACGAACATCGTGATCGATCTTCGGGCCCAGGGTGACTTCGCCGTCGCCACCGAGCGAAGCGAAGAGATCTACCTCAAGTCGAAGCGCCTGTTCGGCGAGGACGACCCGGAGACCCTGCAGGCCGCGTTCCAGCACGGCCTCAGCCTGCGGCTGCTCGGGCGTTACCGGGAAGCGGCCGCGCTGGACGCGGAAACCCTGCGCCGCAGGACCGAGGTTCTCGGGCCCGATCACCTGAAGACGTTCAGCACGAACGCGTCGCTGATTCTGGACCTGCGTGAGGCCGGCGAGTACGTGCGCGCTCGCGTCGAGCAGGAGCGGGTCGCCGCGGCGTTCAAGGCACGGTTCGGCGATGACCGGCCGGACTCCGCGTTCGTGACGTTCCATCTCGCTGTCGCGCAACGCAAGCACGGCGACCACAACAGCGCGCTTGCGCTCTCGACCGCCGCATTCGATCAGCTTCGATTCATGCGAGGTGACGACCACCCGGCGACGATGGCGTGCGCTCTGGGCCATTCGATCGACCTGCGGCACGCGGGCGATCTGCCGGGCGCGAGGAAACTCGGCGAAGAGACCTTCGAGCGTTACCGCCGAATCCTGGGCGAAAACCATCCGCACACGCTTGGCGCGAGTGTGGACCTGGCCGTCACGTTGCGGCTGCTGGGCGAGCTCGACGAGGCTCGAACGCTCGACGAACGCGCGCTCGAGCAACTCCGTGCCGGCATCGGCCCGGATCATCCCTATGCCATTGTCACCAGCATCAATCTCGCCAGCGACCTGGCCACCCTGGGACACGCCGACCGGGCCTTCGAGCTCGGCAAGGACGCGCTCGAGCGCGGCACCCAGGTGCTGGGCGAGAACCACCCGACGGTGCTGGCAGCGGCGCTCAACGTCGGCCTCGACCTACGCGCCATGGGCCGGCCGGAGGAAGCGGAACCCTATGTGGGTCCGACGGTCGACAGGTACCGGAAAGTGCTCGGCGAGGCCCATCCCGGCACGAAGGCCGCCGTCAACGCCGTGCGAGCGGACTGCGACATCGACCCGATGATGATGTGACTAGCCGGACACCAGCTGACCGATCCACGCCGCCAGGCGCTCAACCTCTGGCGCGCCGGACGGTGTGACCCGCAGTTCCCGGTGCACGGCACGCACCAGCTCAGGGCGGTGTACCAGGGCACGGGCCGCCGGGCTCGCGCCGCGCGCGCGGAGCGACAGGCCGAGCCCGACAAGCGGCCCCGGCTGGTCGGGACTGCGGGCGAGCTGGTTTCGGTAGCCGCGTGCCGCGTCGTCGTAGCGGCCGAGCGCGTACTCGTGGTCGGCCTCCGACGCGCCGGGGACGGCCGGCCACGTCTCGGACAGATTCGCCTCGGGATCCGTGAGCCGGAGCCGGACCAGATCGATTCGCGCGGGCGACCAGGTGCCGTCCGGGACCGGGGTCGGCGGAAGCTCCGCCACCTCCGACATGACGGGTGGCCGGGTGTCCGAGGCCAGCCACGAGTTCCGCAACTTCGCGACGACAGCCGGGTCGGGCCGCAGGTGCCGGACCCGCCACCCCGCGTAATGATCGAGTGCGGCCGCCTCTGCCCGCTGGGTCGCGGGGACGGGTAACGGCTCGTCCCGCCAATCACCGAGTCGCGCCGCGATGCCCGCGACGAACCGACGACCCGCCGTCGTGAGACTTGGATCGTCCCGCAGGGAACGCACGGTCCGCCACGTCTGGCTTCGCCAGTACGCGAACTCGAACGCGGCACGGCGAGCCGTGCACGCGTTGGCGGACCGGGCCATGGCCCGCCAGAACGACGTGACACCGAAGAACGCGTAAGCACCTTGCAACGCACCGCTCAACGGGCGTGGGTCGTCCCGCCAGGCGACGTAGAACCGTTCTCGCGGGTCGTCATCGTGCAGGCGAGTCAGGTGCAGGATGCCACCCAGGACGACGTGCAGGTATTCGTGGATCAACGTGCTCGCCAGCGACGCGCCGTCCGACGGCAGGCTCACGAGGGCACTGCCGAATGCCTCGCCCGTCGACGCGCTCGGGTTCCGGAACATCACCGGTGGCCTCGGCACGAGTGTGTCGAGCCCGGAGGGCATCATGTCGGCGAAGTCCGGGACGTGCTCGACGATGTGGCACCACGACTCCTCGAGCAGCGTTCGCCACCGGGCGAGCTCCGCAGCGGTCAGGCGCTGCGGTGGCACCGGTTCGTACAGTCCCCGGTAGGGATCCACGTCTTCCAGGCGGATCGAGAAGATGTGCCGGCCGATCCGCATCCGGCTTCGCCGCACCGCCCACCAGCCCGGCGCATCCGATCCGGGTTCGTCGGGCAGCCGGACCTCACCCTGTTCATTGCCTACGACGTAGGCACCGGCGACCCCGCGGACCTCGGCCACCGCGCACGACGTCGGGGACGGAAGCCTTGCCAGACCGAGCGAAGGCAACACCACCCGCCCTTCCCACGCGGGTACGGGGATACTGAAGTCGATGCCGGCACGGACCCCGGCCGCGGCCGCGAATGCGTGCATGTGCCCCAAGTGCATCCACAGAGGACAGACGCCGTCGATGCCGTTGCGCAACAGTCGCGTCGTGTAGCCAACCCAACTGCCGACATACGGATGATCGAGCAGCCTGTCGAGAATGCCGGGTGCGACGGCCTCGACCCTGGCGAGCAACTCCCAGACGGCGTCCGGTGCGGGCAAGGGGCCGAACAACTCCGGCGACTTCGCCGAGCCCTGCATCAGGGCGTGCAAGAGGAGCTTTCGCCTACTCCGTTCCGCCAGGCGCAGCCGGCCTACCATCCTCGCATCGATCTCGAGCCGAGCAAATGCGTCCAGGTCCCGCCACGGCAGGTGGTGAAATACGATGCCGTCCCCGCTTGGGCCGCGCATCAATCGATCCGCTCGCCGTCCCCCTGACCTGAGCTCGGGTATCGGGCGTGGACATGCCTGGTTCGTTCCACGACATGGCGTAGGGATTTGCGCAGGAGCTCGGTCTCCAGACCGCGCAGCATGGTGAACGGGACGGCTTCCAGGTCGATCAGCTCGGATCGGATGTCCGGTTCGGCGCTCGACGAATTCATGGATTCCCCTCCACCCGCAACTCGGCCAGTGCGAGTAATACATCATCTCGCAATCGCCGATCTTCGGGTAGGGCTGATAGTTCCCACTTCCCAGTGCGGTTGCACGTGCAGGTGGGCAAGAATTGTCCGGGCCATTTCGTCGCAGCCGAAACGGCGCGGCTGGCAAACGGAGGGCAAAGTGCCGGCTAATTCCGGAACGTGCGGCGGTACGCGGCGGGGCTCACGCCGCGGCGGGCGGTGAAGTGGTGGCGCAGCGTGTCACCCGCGCCGAAGCCCGCCTGGCCGGCCACGTGATCGACCGGGAGGTCCGTCGTCTCGAGCAGCTCCTCCGCGCGGCACAGGCGTTGGTCCAGCAGCCAGCGGTGCGGCGTCGTGCCGGTGGCCGCGCGGAACCGGCGGGCGAACGTGCGCTCGGACATCACCGCGCGGGCCGCGAGCGCCGGCACCGGCAGCGGGTCGGCCAGGTGCTCTCGCATCCAGTCCAGCAGGTCCGCCAGCACGTAGTCGGACCCCGCGGCCGGCACGGGCAGGTCGACGAACTGCGCCTGGCCGCCGTCGCGGTGGGCCGGCATCACCATGCGGCGCGCCAGCTCGTTCGCGGTGCGCGGGCCGTGGATCTCGCGAACGAGGTGCAGGCACGCGTCCAGGCCGGCCGCGGCGCCCGCGCTCGTGAGGATGGGACCGTCGGACACGTAGAGCACGTCGCGGTCCACGTGGACGGACGGGTACCGGCGCGCCAGGCGGTCGGCGAACTGCCAGTGCGTCGCCGCGCGGCGGCCGTCCAGCAGGCCCGCCGCGGCGAGCGCGAACGCACCCGAGCACACCGACAGCACCCGCGCGCCACGGTCGACGGCCGCGCGCAACGCGTCGAGGATCGCGGGCTCGATCGGGGCGTCGAGGGCCGGCCACGCCGGCACGGTCACGAGGTCGGCCGCCACGAGGTGGTCCAGGTCGTGGGTGACGCGTACCGGGAAGCCCGACGTCGTCGGCACCTCGCCGACCCGCGCGCCGGCCACGGCGAAGTCGTACACCGGCAGGCCGTCGTCGGCGCGGTCGAGACCGAAAACCTGGCAGACGATGCCCAGCTCGAACGCGGCGACCCGCTCGCCGGCCAACGCGACAACGGATCTCACGAAGACGAGTATGGCAGAAAGTTCCGACGTATTGGCATTGCTGCCACTATCGGCACGGCCGCGGGAGCCGCAGGCTTGGGGCATGAACGAGTTCCCGCTCCCCACCGGAGACGCGAAGGTGGTCGCCGCGGCGCCCGGCCGCGGCCCGCAGCAATGGGCCGGCGCGCCGGGCGCCGCCCTCGACGCGGACGGCACGATCGTGCTGACCTACCGCGTGCGCGGCGACCACGACGTGAACGTGATCGCGCGGTCGGCCGACGGGGTCGGGCTGACGACGGTCGGCACGATCGAGCCCGCGGCTCTGGGCGCGCGGATGGTCGAGCGCGCGGCGATCGTGCGCGCGCGTGCCGGCCTGTGGCGGATGTATGTCAGCTGCGCGACGCCGAACTCGAAGCACTGGTGGGTCGGCGTCCTGGAAGCGGCCGAGCCGGAGGGCCTCGCCGGGGCACCGGTCCGCCCGCTGTTCACCGGCGACGGGACGTTCGGCGTGAAGGACCCGGTGGTGCGCTTCGACGGGTCGCGCTGGCGAGCGTGGCTGTGCTGCCACCCGCTGGACGTGCCCGGTGCCGAGGACCGCATGACCACCGCGTACGCCACGAGCGCCGACGGTCTGGAGTGGACATGGCACGGCACGGTCCTCGCCGGCCGCGCCGGCGAGTGGGACGCCCGCGGGGCGCGGCTGACCAGCGTGCTGCCCGACGGCCGCGCGAGCTACGACGGCCGCGCGAGCGCGGCGGAGAACTGGTTCGAGCGCACCGGCGTCGCGGTCCCGTCCGGCGACCGGCTGGCCGCGGACCCGGCCGCCCCGGTGATCGACGTCCGCTACCTCGACGTCCTCGCGCTGCCCGGCGGCGGCACCCGCCTCTACTACGAGGCCCGCCTCCCCGACGAGAGCCACGAGCTGCGTACCGAGCTCAGGTGATCGAATCCGGGTCGGCGCGGTCCGGCGGGGGCGCACGGTCTGACCCCCATAGCCCACATCGCGACACGAATCCAGTTGCCCAAGGGCTTGTCTGCTGCGGATTCAGTAGCGAGGATGGCACAGAGCCAGCGTGATCCTCGTCAGGGAGTTCGGAGATGACCGAGAAGACAATGCTGCGGAACTTCGTCGCCGGTGCGTACGTGGAGCCGCTCAGCGGCGAGTACGCGGACCTGATCGACCCCAGCACGGGCGAGGTGTTCGCGGCGGCACCGGTGTCCGGCGCGGAGGACGTCGACCGCGCGGTGAAGGCCGCCGCGGGCGCCTTCGAGTCCTGGCGTGACGTCGTCCCGCGCGAGCGGCAGCTCGCCATGCTCAAGTTCGCCGACGCGATCGAGGCCCGCATCGACGACCTGCTCGACGCGGAGGTCCAGAACACCGGCAAGCCACGCCAGCTCACGGCCGAGGAGGAGATGCCTCCGGCCGTCGACCACTTCCGGTTCTTCGCCGGCGCCTCCCGGCTGCTCGAGGGCCGCTCCGCGGGCGAGTACATGGCGGGCCACACGAGCTACGTGCGCCGCGAGCCGATCGGCGTCTGCGCGCAGGTCACGCCGTGGAACTACCCGCTGATGATGGCCGTGTGGAAGATCGCGCCGGCGCTCGCGGCGGGCAACACGATCGTGCTGAAGCCGTCGGACACCACGCCCGCCTCGACGCTGCTGATGGCCGAGATCGCGGCCGAGTTCTTCCCGGCCGGCGTGCTCAACGTGATCTGCGGCGACCGTGACACCGGCCGCGAGCTCGTCTCCCACAAGACGCCCCAGATGGTGTCGATCACCGGTTCCGTGCGCGGCGGGCGCGAGGTCGCCCAGGCCGCCGCTGTCGACCTCAAGCGGGTCCACCTCGAGCTCGGCGGCAAGGCACCGGTGATCGTCTTCGACGACGCCGACGTGGCCGCGGCCGCCGAGGCCATCGCGGTCGCCGGGTACTTCAACGCCGGCCAGGACTGCACGGCCGCCACCCGAGTGCTCGCCGCCCCGGGGCTGCACGACGACTTCGTCGCCGCGCTCACCGAGCAGGCCAAGAACACCCGCACCGGCCCGCCGACGGACACCGAGGTGCTGTACGGCCCGTTGAACAACGCCAACCAGCTCACCCGGGTCGCCGGGTTCGTGGACCGGCTGCCCGACCACGCGAGCCTCCAGACGGGCGGCTCGCAGGTCGGCGACCGCGGCTACTTCTACTCCCCCACCGTGATCTCCGGCATGCGCCAGACCGACGAGGCCATCCAGAACGAGATCTTCGGCCCGGTCATCACCGTGCAGCAGTTCACCGACGAGGACGAGGCGGTCCGCTGGGCCAACGACGTCGAGTACGGCCTGTCCGCGTCGGTGTGGACCCGCGACCACGGCCGCGCCATGCGGATGACCCGCCGCCTCGACTTCGGTTGCGTGTGGGTCAACACGCACATCCCGCTGGTGTCGGAGATGCCGCACGGCGGTTTCAAGCACTCCGGCTACGGCAAGGACCTGTCGATGTACGGCCTGGAGGACTACACGCGCGTCAAGCACGTGATGCACAACCTGGATTAGCACGCCTCCCCGGAACACGCACCGGCCGACACTAGATCGACAGCTCGGCCAGGCGGTCGGGGTCCATCAGGATGTCGATCGCCGCTATGCGGCCGTCCGTCACCGTGAAGGCGAACAGCACCCGCGGGCGGCCGTCGCGCAGGACGAGCATGCCCGCGGCGCCGTTGACCACCACCGGCCGCGGCACCCCGGCGCCCCGGCCCGTACGGCGGAACAGCAGCGCCTGGCCCGCCACGGTCGCGGCACCGTGCACCACGCGGGACGCGCCCTCGGGCAGCTCGCCGCCCTCCGCGCGCAGGATCACGTCCGGGTCGAGGACGGCGACCAGCGCGTCGAAGTCGCCCTCGCGGGCCGCGGCGAAGAAGGCGTCGACCACCGCGCGCTGGCGGGTCAGGTCGGCGTCCGGGGTGGTCGGGGAGCCCTGGACGCGGCGGCGCGCGCGGCTCGCGAGCTGGCGGGTGGCGACCGACGAGCGGCCGACGAGCGGGGCGATCTCGTCGAACGGCAGCGCGAACATGTCGTGCAGCACGAACGCGAGCCGCTCGGCCGGGTCGAGCGTGTCGAGGACGACGAGCAGCGCGAGCCCGACCGAGTCGGCCAGCACGGCGTGGTCCTCGGGGCCACTCGCGACGATCGGGTCCGGCAGGTGCGGCCCGGCCGGCTCCTCGGGGCGCGCCTTGCGCGAGCGCAGCATGTCCAGGCACACCCGCCCCACGACCGTGGTCAGCCAGCCGCCGAGGTTCGCGATGTCGGACGCGTCCGCGCGGCTCAGCCGGAACCAGGACTCCTGCACGGCGTCGTCCGCCTCGGCGAGCGAGCCGAGCATCCGGTAGGCCACCGCACGCAGGCGCGCTCGATGCTCCTCGAAACGCGACGCCAGCCAGTCCTGCTCGTCCATCCGGTCCTCCCCTGTCCCTCGTCGGTCATAGCACTGACGCTTCGCCCGGGCCGTTTGTGACCGGCGTGGTCACATCCGCGCCGCGCGATTCGTCAGGGCATCGGCGGCTCGACACGAACCGCCGACCCGAAGGAGGAGACATGCAGGCACGGATGCAGAGCCCGACGACGCTGCTGCCGGACGCGCTGAAGCACGGCCAGGGCCTCGCCCAGGTGGCGTTCCAGAGCGGGGTCGACCAGGAGACGATGTCGCTGGTGCACCTGCGCGCGAGCCAGATCAACGGCTGCAGCTGGTGCGTCGACGCGGACCGCCCCGACGCGAGCACGGACGAGACGACCATGCAGCGCAAGTGGTCGGTGTCCGCGTGGCGCGAGGCGCCGTACTACACCGACGCGCAGCGCATCGCGCTCGAGCTCGCCGAGGCGATGACCCGCCAGGCCGACAAGGGCGACGTCGTGTCCGACGAGCTGTGGACCGAGCTGACCAAGTACTACGACGAGAAGCAGCTCGCCGGGCTGGTCTTCTGGATCGCGACGGTCAACTTCTACAACCGGATCAACGCGGCCGTCCGCACGGTCGCCGGCACGAAGTGGAACTAGTGTCCCGCGCCGGACTCCCGGACACCCCAGGGGGAGCCGTAGTCCTTTAGCAGGTCGAGGAAGGGGACGGGGTCGAAGGCCTCCGGGCCGAGGACCCCGCTCCCCTGCCACACGCCCGACGCGAGCAACTCCAGCGCCACCACGGGGTTCAGCGCCGTCTGCCACGAGACCGCCTGGTGGCCGTACTCGCGCATCGACCACTCGTTGTCGACCACGTGGTACAGGTACACCTCGCGCGGCTCGCCGTCCGGGCCGAGCCCGCGCACCCAGGTGCCGGCGCACGTCTTGCCCGTCATCCGCGGGCCGAGACCGGCCGGGTCCGGCAGGCACGCGGCCACCACGTCCCGCGGCGACACCGACACGCCGCCGGCCGTGACCGGGGTCGTGCGGTCCAGGCCGAGTTTGTGGAGGGTCCGCAGCACCTGGATGAACTCGTTGCCCAGCCCGTACTTGAACGTCACCCGGCCCGCGGCCACCCAGCGCGGGATGAGCAGGACCTCCTCGTGCTCCACGTTCACGCACTCGACCGGGCCGATGCCGTCGGGGAAGTCGAACACCTCCGGCTCGGAGAACGGCTCGGTCGTGTACCAGCCGCGGTCCCGCTCGTAGATCAC
Organism: Actinophytocola sp.; assembly: GCF_036555685.1. Taxonomy (GTDB): domain Bacteria; phylum Actinomycetota; class Actinomycetes; order Mycobacteriales; family Pseudonocardiaceae; genus Actinophytocola. The sequence goes on from NZ_DATBKY010000230.1 coordinate 41,612, forward strand.
CGGCGGGTTGAGGCACTCCTCGATCGTCGTCCAGATCGAGAACGTCGGGGCGAAGTCGTAGCCGTCCACCACCAGGTTCGCCCCGTCCCGCACGCCGATCTCCTCGATCGAGGAGAACAGGTGGTCCGCGGCGTACCGGGCGAACACGTCCGACATGCCGGGCTCCACGCCGATGCCCACCAGCGCCAGCCGGCCCGCCGACTCCCACGACGGCGCGGCCGCGAACTGCAGGTCGCCGAGCTTCACGCCGGTCCGCCGGTAGGGCTCCGACTCGTGCGGTGTGGACAGTGACATCGCCATGTCCAGGTAGTCCGCCCCGGCCGCGAGCGCGCCGGAGAAGACCGGCATCGTGAACCGCGGGTCGACCGCGTTCAGCACGTGCGTGATCTCGTGGCGCCGGCACAGCTCGGTGACCGCCGCGGCCGACGAGGCGTCCACCCGGGTGGCGACGAACCGGTCGTCCGGCACCGACGACACCGCCTTGTTCGCCCGGTCGAGCGTGTAGTCGGCCACGACGAACGACGAGAAGAACGACCGCCGCGCCGCGATCGCGACCGCCGCCGAGCCCACGCTGCCCGCGCCGATCATGAGGATCTTCATCACGCCACTCCGAGTGCCTTCGCCTGCCGCCGCCCGCGGATCTGCACCGCCAGCACGATCACGAACGCCAGCAGGAACACCGCGGTGCCGATCACGTTGACCTGCCGCGGGATCCCGCGCTGCGCCGCGCCCCAGACGTACATGGGGAAGGTCACCGAGGTGCCCGAGTTGAAGTTCGTGATGATGAAGTCGTCGAAGGAGAGCGAGAGCGAGAGCATGGCCGCCGCGGCGATGCCGGGCAGCACCAGCGGCAGCGTCACCTTCCGGAACGTCGACCACTCGTCCGCGTAGAGGTCCATGGCCGCCTCCTGCAGCCGCGGGTCCAGCCCGGCGAGCCGCGCCTTCACGGTGACCACCACGAAGGACAGGCAGAACAGGATGTGCGCCACGACCACGGTCCAGAAGCCCAGCGGGACCTGGAGCGTGACGAACAGCGCCAGCAGCGACGAGCCCATCACGACCTCGGGCGTGGCCATGGGCAGGAAGATCAGCACGTTGGTCGAGCCGCGGCCGCGGAAGCGGTGGCGTGCCAGGGCGAACGCCATCAGCGTGCCCAGGACCGTCGCGACCAACGTGGCGACGAGCGCGATGCCGATACTCAACCGCAGCGCGTCGGCGATGCCGGCCGCGCCGAAGGGGTGCAGCCAGTAGTCCAGCGTCCACTGGTCGGACAGGTCGTACGACAGCCGGCTCGTCGCCCGGTTCACCGACAGCAGGAACACCACGACGATGGGCAGGAAGAGGTAGGCGAGCACGAGGAGGCCGATCACCATCACCCAGTGGTCGGCGACCCAGCGCCAGACCCGGTACACCTCAGACCACCTCCTCGGTCCCGGCCGCACGCACGTAGGAGAACACCATGACCAGGATCGTGGCCATGAGCAGGAACGACAGCGCCGCCGCCTGCGGGTAGTCCAGCCGCACCAGGAAGGCCGAGTCGATGACGTTGCCGATCATGTACTGGTTCGGGGTGCCCAGCAGCTCGGCGTTGATGTAGTCACCGGCCGCCGGGATGAATGTGAGCAGCGTGCCGGCGATGACGCCCGGCATCGACAGCGGCAGGGTCACCTTCCGGAACGTCGCGGTCGGCTTCGCGTACAGGTCCCGGGACGCCTCGAGCAACCGGCCGTCCAGCCGGTCGAGGCTCGCGAACAGCGGCAGCACCATGAACGGCAGGAAGTTGTAGACGAGTCCACACACGACGGCCGCGGGCGTGGCGAGCAGCCGGAAGTCGTTGCCGATCAACGGCAGGCTGCGGAGGAACTCCACCAGCGGACCGTTGTCCGACAGGATCGACTTCCAGGCGAGCGTGCGCACCAGGAACGTGGTGAAGAACGGCGCGATCACGCAGACCAGCATCAGGTTGCGCCACCGGCCCGCCTTCTGCGCGATCGCGTACGCCAGCGGGTAGCCGAGGATCAGGCAGATGATCGTCGCGATGCCCGCGTACACGGCTGAGCGCACCAGGTGCGGCCAGTACTCCGTGACCGCGTCGACGTAGTTGTAGAACGCGAACGCCTGCTGGTAGCCGGTCTCCAGGCTCCCGCCGCGGTCGTAGAGGCTCGTCGCGAGCAGCTGGACGGACGGCAGGACGAAGAAGACGACGAGCCAGATCCCGCCCGGCAGCAACAGCAGGTACGGCGTCCACCGCCGCCGGCGCCTGCCGGCGACCGGTTCGGCGACCGGCTCGACGTCGGGCGGGGTGCCGGGTGCGGCGCCGCCGGCCGCCGCGCCGACCAGAGCGGTCACGGCGCCACGCCCAGCGGGTCGGCGGAGTACTGGGTGGCCTCGTCGCCCTGGCCCGTCGGGCGGTCGAGCACGAACGAGTGCGGCGGGTACCAGTGCGCGACGACCTCGGTGCCGGGCGACAGCGGCTCGCCGGCCGACTGGTTCGCGGAGAACACCGACATCTCCTGGCCCCACGGGGTCTTCAGCAGGTACTCGGTGCTCACGCCGGCGTAGCAGGTGTCGGTCAGCACGCCGCGCACCGAGTTGTGGTTGGCCGGCGGGTCCTGGCCCGGCTCGGCGAGGCGTACCTTCTCCGGCCGCACGCCGAGCCACACGCGGCCCTCGGTCGCGTGCGCCCGCGCGGTCGGCGCCGCGAACCGCTCGCCGTGCGCGGTCAGCACCAGGTCCGCGCCCGAGGTGCCGGCCACCTCGGCGGCGAACAGGTTGGACTGGCCGAGGAAGTTGGACACGAACGGCGAGGACGGGAACTCGTAGATGTCCGTCGGCGCGCCGAGTTGCTCGATGCGACCCGCGTTCATCACCGCGACCGTGTCGGCCATCCACATGGCCTCCTCCTGGTCGTGGGTGACGTGCAGGAACGTGATGCCGACCTCGGTCTGGATGCGCTTGAGCTCGATCTGCATCTGGCGGCGCAGCTTGAGGTCCAGCGCGCCGAGCGGCTCGTCGAGCAGCAGCACCTGCGGCTCGTTGACGAGTGCCCGGGCAAGCGCGACGCGCTGCTGCTGGCCGCCGGACAGCTGTGCGGGCTTGCGGTTCTCGTACCCGCCGAGCTGCACCAGCTCGAGCATCTCGTGCACCTTGCCGCGCACGTCCTTCAGGCCGCGCTGGCGCAGGCCGAACGCGATGTTGTCCTTGACGTCCAGGTGCGGGAAGAGCGCGTAGCTCTGGAACACCGTGTTGACCGGCCGGCGGTAGGGCCGCAGCTGGGTGATGACCTCGTCCCCGAGCCGGATCTCGCCCGACGTCGGCTCCTCCAGCCCGGCGACCGTGCGCAACGTCGTGGTCTTGCCGCATCCGGAGGCGCCGAGCAGCGCGAAGAACGCTCCCTCCGGGACGGTCAGGCTCAGGTCGTCCACCGCGGTGAACTGCCCGAACCGCTTGGTGACGTGCTCGAGGACGAGGTCCGTACTCATGGTTCGCTCCGCTCGGAAATCACGGTTCGCTCCGCTCCGATGGCACTACGCTCCGATCACCTGCTGGAACTTCTGCTCATAGGTGCGCTCCTGGCTCTCGTCCAGAGCCATGAACACCTTCGCCTTTCCGAGCGTGGCGTCGTCCGGGAAGATCAGGGGGTTGGCGGCGAGCTCGGGATCGATCTTCTCCATCGCGTCCTTGGCGCCGTCCACCGGACAGATGTAGTTGACGTACGCGGCGAGCTCCGCGGCGACCTCGGGCTCGTAGTAGTAGTTCATCAGCTTCTCGGCGTTGGCCCGGTGCGTGGCCATGTTCGGCACCTGCATGTTGTCCGACCACAGCATGATGCCCGAGTCCGGCGCCACGAACTTGATCTTCTCGTCCTCGAAGGCGAGCTGGATGACGTCGCCCGACCACGCGATGCACGCCGCGATGTCGCCCTTGGCGAGGTCCTGGGCGTAGTCGTTGCCGGTGAACCGCCGGATCTGCCCGGACTCGGTCGCGGCGCGGAGCTTTCCGAGCGCCTCGTCGAACTGGTCGTCGGTGAAGTCGGACGGGTCGTGGCCCAGGGACTCCAGCAGCAGGCCCATCGTGTCGCGCATCTCCGAGAGCGCCGTGACCTTGCCCTTGAGGTCCGGCCGGGTCAGCAGCTCGTCGACGGTGCGGACCTCCTTGGCGACCTTCGCGTTGTAGGCCAGGCCGGACAGACCCGACTGCCACGGGACCGCGTACTCGTTGTTCTTGTCCCAGGAGCGGCCCTGCAGCGTCGGGAGCAGGTTCGCCTCGACGTTGGGGATCTTGTCCTTCTCGAGCTTCTGGACCCACCCGAGCCGGACCATCCGCGAGGCCATCCAGTCGGTGAGGACCATGATGTCGCGGTCGATCGACTGGCACGCGGACAGCTGGTTGCGCACCTTGCCGAAGAACTCGTTGTTGTCGTTGATGTCCTCCTGGTAGGTCACCTGGATGCCGGTGTTGGACATGAAGGCGTCCAGGGTCGGCCGCTTCTTCTCGTCCTTCTCGTCGACATCGATGTAGAGCGGCCAGTTGGAGAACACCAGCTTCTTCTCGGTGCTGGACTTGTCGTCGCTGACGCAGCTCTCCTGGGTCTGCTTGGTACCGGAGGTACCGCAGGCCGACAGCGACGCGCCGGTAGCGGCGAAGGCACCCGCGGCGAGCAGTCCTCTCAGCACCGTCCGTCGGGAGGTGCCGGACCGCCCCGCGGTCATCGCACGTAGTACTGCAGCCGCCTCAGGAGACGGCGGGGTCGTGGCCCTGGTTCGCATGGCGACTGATACTGACACGCCGTGAGTCCTGTCACAAGGGATTCCGTTGTCACGGTCGCGATACGCAACGAAATACGCCAGACTTACCCCCGCAACAAGGGAGGATCGGATGGCGGAATCCGTAGCCGAGGGTCGCCGGCTCGCCGTGCGCGACGGAGCCCAGCACGCCCTGCTCGACGACGTGGCCATGGGCATCATCGAGCAGCTCCAGGAGGACGGTCGCCGGCCTTACGCCACGATCGGCCGTGCCGTGGGGCTGTCCGAGGCGGCCGTGCGTCAGCGGGTGCAGCGGCTGCTCGACGCCGGGGTAATGCAGATCGTCGCGGTCACCGACCCACTCCAGCTCGGCTTCGCCCGCCAGGCCATGGTCGGCCTGCGCACGTCGGCCGACCTCGAGGAGACCGCCGACCTGCTCGCCGCGATCGCGGCCGTGGACTACGTGGTGATCACCGCCGGCTCGTTCGACCTGCTCGTCGAGGTGGTCGCGCAGAACGACGACCACCTGCTGGAGATCCTCAAGGAGATCCGGGCCGTGCCGGGCGTGAGCACCACCGAGGCGTTCGTCTACCTCCAGCTGCGCAAGCAGACCTACTCGTGGGGCACGCCCTGACACGACGAACGCTACGAAATCCGTGGCGAAGAGCCCGTTGCGCTGCGTGAAACACTTGCCAGGCCGCAATCCGTGTGCGATAACCGTTGTATGTCCGACAACCTCTGGATGCATTTCACCAGGATGTCGGCCTACGCCCACGAGCCGGTCCCGACGATCGCCCGTGGCGATGGGCCATACATCTACGACACCAACGGAAAGCGGTACCTGGACGGGCTTTCCGGGCTGTTCGTGGTCCAGGTCGGGCACGGCCGCGAGGAGCTGGCGGACGCCGCCGCGAAGCAGGCGCGTGAGCTCGCGTTCTTCCCGATCTGGTCCTACGCGCATCCGAAGGCGATCGAGCTGTCCGAGCGGCTGGCCTCGCTCGCCCCGGGCGACATCAACCAGGTCTTCTTCACCACCGGCGGCTCCGAGGCCGTGGAGAGCGCGTGGAAGCTCGCCCGCGCGTACTTCAAGCTGGCCGGCAAGCCGGCCAAGCACAAGGTCGTCTCCCGGTCGATCGCCTACCACGGCACGTCGATGGGCGCGCTGTCGATCACCGGCCTGCCCGGGCTGAAGCAGGACTTCGAGCCGCTCGTGCCGTCGACGATCCGGGTGCCGAACACGAACATGTACCGCGCGCCGGCCGGCACCGCGGGCCCGGACGGCACCGACGCGGAGGCGTTCGGTCGCTGGGCCGCGGACCGGATCGAGGAGGCCATCGAGTTCGAGGGCCCGGACACGGTCGCCGCGGTGTACCTCGAACCGGTGCAGAACTCCGGCGGCTGCTTCCCGCCGCCGCCCGGCTACTTCCAGCGGGTGCGCGAGATCTGCGACCGGCACGACGTGCTGCTCGTGTCCGACGAGGTGATCTGCGCGTTCGGCCGGCTCGGCGAGTACTTCGGCGCCACCCGCTACGGGTACCAGCCGGACATCATCACCTGCGCGAAGGGCCTGACCAGCGGTTACGTCCCGCTCGGCGCGATGCTCGTGAGCGACCGGCTGGCCGAGCCGTTCCGCGAGGGCGCGAACTGGTTCGCCCACGGCGTGACGTTCGGCGGGCACCCGGTGGCCTCGGCCGTCGCGCTCGCGAACCTCGACCTGTTCGTCCGCGAGGACCTCAACACGCACGTGCGGCGCAACTCCGCGTTGTTCCGGTCCTATCTGGAGCGCCTGTACGACCTGCCGATCGTCGGCGACGTGCGGGGTGACGGGTACTTCTTCGGCATCGAGCTGGTGAAGGACAAGGCGACGCGGGAGACGTTCGACGAGGCGGAGTCCGAGGCGCTGTTGCGCGGGTTCCTGTCCAAGGCGCTGTTCGACAACGGCCTGTACTGCCGCGCGGACGATCGCGGCGACCCGGTCGTGCAGCTGGCGCCGCCGCTGATCTGCGAGGAGGCGCAGTTCGCGGAGATGGAGCAGATCCTGCGGTCGGTGCTGACCGAGGCGTGGAGCCGGCTCTGAGCGAGCTCGCGAGCGAGGCATCGGCACGGGGCGACCGCGAGCGGCGGGACCGAGCCGGCGAGGGACCGTCGTGAGTTTCTGGCTGTCCACACTCGACCTGGCGCCGCGGACGGCGCTGCCCGGGGACCGGGACGTCGACGTGGCGATCGTCGGCGCGGGGTTCACCGGGCTGTGGACCGCGTACTACCTGGCCTCGGCCGACCCGTCGCTGCGGATCGCCGTGCTGGAGGCCGAGGTCGCCGGGTTCGGGGCGAGCGGGCGCAACGGCGGCTGGTGCTCGGCGCTGTACCCGGAGTCCTGGTCCTCGGTGGCGCGGCGGCACGGGCACGCGGCCGCGGTGGCGCTCGCCCGGGCCATGGAGTCCACTGTGGACGAGGTGGGCCGGGTGGCCGCCGCGGAGGGCGTCGACTGCCACTTCGCCAAGGGCGGCACGGTGACGCTCGCGCGGACGGCCCCGCAGGAGGCGCGCGGGCGGGCACACGTCGAGGCGGAGTCGGCGTTCGGCGTGGACGTGTCGTGGCTGCCCGCCGCCGAGGCGACCGCCTTGTGCGGGGCGACGTCGGTGCGGGGCGGGGTGTACACGCCCCACTGCGCGGCGATCCATCCGGGCCGGCTCGTGCGCGGGCTGGCGGAGGCGGTCGAGCGGCTCGGGGTCGTGGTGTACGAGGGGACCCGGGCGCGCTCGCTGCGGTCGGGCGCGGTGGCGACCGACCGCGGGACCGTGCGCGCGCCGGTGGTGGTCCGGGCGACCGAGGGCTACACGGCGGGGCTCGAGGGCATGCGGCGGACGCTGGTGCCGCTGTACTCCCTGATGGTGGCGACCGAGCCGCTGCCGTCGTCCTTCTGGTCCACCGCGGGCCTCGCGCGGCGGGAGACGTTCGCCGACTTCCGGCGGATGATCATCTACGGCCAGCGCACCGCGGACGACCGGCTGGCGTTCGGCGGGCGCGGTGCGCCGTATCACTTCGGCTCGCGCGTGGCGCCGGCGTTCGACCAGGACGCCCGCGTGCACGCCATGCTGGCGGAGACGCTCGTGGAGCTCTTCCCGTCGCTGGGCCCGGAGCCGCCGATCGAGTACCGGTGGGGCGGCCCGCTGGGCGTTCCCCGCGACTGGACGGCGTCGGTGGGCTTCGACCGGACGTCGGGCCTCGGGTGGGCGGGCGGCTACGTGGGCGACGGCGTGTCGACGACGAACCTCGCCGGCCGCACGCTGGCGGACCTGATCACGGGCGCCGGCTCGGAGCTCACGTCGCTGCCGTGGGTCGGCCACCGGTCGCGCGGCTGGGAGCCGGAACCGTTGCGGTGGCTGGGCATCAACACCACGCTGCGGGTGATGGACCTGGCCGACGCCCGCGAGGACCGCACGGGCCGCGACTTCCGCCCGGCCGCGCTGCTGGGCCGCTTCCTCGGCGAGTAGGTCACGCCACCCGCGGCGAGCTCACCCGGGCACGCTTGAGCTCGTAGAACCCTTCGGTGCCCGCGACCAGGAGCACGCCGTCCCACAGGCGGCCCGCCGCCTCGCCGCGCGGGGTCGGGGTCACGACCGGGCCGAAGAAGGCGTTCACCGAGCCGTCGGGCATGGTCACGTGGATCGCGGGGGTGCCGAGATCCTCGCCGACCGGGCCGAGGCCCGCCTGGTTGCCCGCCAGAAGGGCGGCGTCCAGGTCCGTCGACTCGGCGGCGCCGGCCAGCTCGACCGGCAGGCCCGCTGCTATCAGCGCGTCGGCGTACAGCGAGTCCTCGAGCGGGCGGTGTGCCAGGTGGATCCGGTCGCCGAGCGCCGTGTAGATCGCCCGAACCTCGGCCGGGCCGAAATTCTGCTCGACCGCCTTCGCGACCCGCGCCGGCCCCCACCCGGCGTCCAGCCACTCGCGGTACCAGGCCGCCACCTCGCGCCCCTCGTTCAGCACCGACAGGCTCAGCACATGGAACCGCACCGCCACGTCCCGCACCCGCTCCACCTCGAGCAGCCACCGCGACGCGATCCACGCCCACGGGCACTTCGGGTCGAACCACATGTCCACGCAGGTCGTCATGAGCCGAAACTAGGCCGCGGATTGGCCGAACCCCAGATCCAATTCCGCACGCGAGGCTATGGGCCAATCCGTACGTGACCGCGTGCTGCGCCGAGCGCGGCAAGCTCGCCGGCTCGCATCGCGCGCGGCCGGAATCCTTGGAAAGCTGACGGCATGCTGCAGGTGTGCCTCAACGGCGCACGGACGCGCGCGGAGTTCGCGGGGCTGCCCGTGTCGCCGGCCGAGCTCGCGGCGGAGGCCGTGGCCGCGGTGGCGGCGGGCGCGAGCGACATCCACCTGCACCCCAAGGAATCCGGCGGCGCGGACTCGCTCGAGCCGGCCGTCGTGGCGGCCGCGGTCTCGGCGGTGCGCGACGCCGTGCCCGGCGTACCCGTCGGCGTCACCACCGGTGCGTGGGCGGAGCCGGACCCGGCCCGGCGGGTTGCGCTCGTGCACGCGTGGACCGTGCTGCCCGACCACGCGTCGGTGAACTGGCATGAGGACGGCGCGCAGGACGTGGCCGCGGCGTTGCTCGGGCGGGGCGTCGGCGTGGAGGCCGGCATCTTCTCCGGCGCCTCCGGCGCGGACGGCGCGGACGGCGCCGCGAAGTTCCGGGCGTCCGCGCTGTCGTCTCGCGTGCTGCGCGTACTGGCGGAGATCACGGACACCGACCCCGCGACCGCGAGCGGGACGGCCCGCGCACTGCTGGACGCGCTCGGGCCGGGGCCGATCCTGCTGCACGGGGAGGACGGCGGCGCGTGGCCGGTGCTGACGCTCGCCGCCACGCTGGGCCTGGACACGCGCGTCGGCCTGGAGGACGTGCTGGTGCTGCCCGACGGCCGGGTGCCCGCGGGCAACGCGGACCTGGTGCGGGCCGCCCGGCGGCTCACGAGCTGAGGAGCGCACATGTGCCGACGACCGGCCACCCGGCTGGCGTTGCTGCTGTGCGGGATCGTCCTGATGGCCGCCGCGACGCCCGCGTTCGCGCACGCCGCGCCGACCACCACGACCGAGCCGTCGCCGGCCACGCCGACCGCACCGGCCGCGGGCGACGGCGGCACGCTGCTGTGGGTGTGGCTCGCGGCCGGGACGGTGTTGCTGGCCGCGCTCGTCTTCGTGACGCTCCGCGTCCGCCGGCCGCGCCGCTGACCAGTGCTGTTGCATGTGAACGTTCCAGGAGGCAATATCTGCCGGGTTGTCTTGCCACCCGGGGAAGGTGCCTGTGCAAGATCAGACCGCGCAGGTCGACGATCTACGACTCGTCGCGCTGCCCAGCGCCGTGAACTGCGCCGAGCTCTTCGTGCGGTTCACGCTGACCGAATGGCACGTGCCGCAGATCATCGACGATGCCCGCGAGACGGCGAAACGGATGGTCCTGGCGGTGATCGCCACGGTCGACGAGGACGCCGACCCGACGATGATCACCGTACGGCTGCGGCTACGCGGCGCCACGGCGGTCGTGGAGGTTCAGGACGACCGGCCGGCACCGAGGCTCGTCGTGCCGCGCAGCCTCGCGAACAAGCGCGCGGGCGTCGAGACACTGCCGGGGAGCAGGCAGCTGATCTGGTGCGAGATCCCGCTCCCGGGCGGCATGGACGCGACGGTCGTGCCGCTCCCCCGGCGCGGCACCACGCGCGCCGCGCCACCCCGCAAGAGCGAGATCGACGAGGCGGTCGACCTCAACAACGACGTCATGCAGCGCATCCTGGACGGCCTGCGCCGCGACGACCCGACCATCTGACGGACTAGACGACCGCGGCCACGAACGTCGCCGACCCCGCGCCCACCAGGGCTACCGCCCAGATGCGGTCCAGGTTGACCCACGCGCTGCGCAGGATGCGCAGGCCCAGGAACTGGTAGACGCACACCGCGACCGCCAGCGCCACCACGATCATCGCCAGCGTGTGGATTCCCGCTGCCGCAAGGCCTTCGACCACCGCGGAGCCGCCGCCGGACATCCCCGCCATCCCCGGCATCGCGTGGTCCATCGTGGACCCCGCGGCCGGTGCCAGCACGGGCACCAGCATCAGGCCGGCGCCGTGGACCGACGCCATCAGGAACGACCACGTCGCCAGCTGGAACCACGACAGCCGCATGCCGACCCAGCGGAAGTGGCTCCGCCGCGCCAGCAGGTACACGCCGACGCCGACCAGCGCCAGACCGCCCACAATGGACACGAGCTGGCTCGTGGCCGCCGACACGCCGAGCGTGACCGCGACCGCCACCACCGCCATCGACACCAGGTGACCGGCCGCGATCGGGCCCGTCGCGCGGATCACCGCCGCCCGGCTCCGTTCCTGCAGCCCGATCGCCACCGCGAACAGCCAGCCCATCCCGGGGTTCAGCCCGTGGAACGCGCCCAGCCCGACGAGCGCGGCGATCTCCCCGCCGGTCACGGGTAGCAGTACGAGTCCGACGACGCGTCCCCGCCCTGCAACCGCACCTGGTGCACCCGCAGGCCGCGGAAGTCGTCGCCGTGCGGGAAGAACCGCTCGTCCGGCGCCAGGCCGTCCGCACCGGCGTCCAGCTTCGCGACCCACGCGCCCACGCCGTCGGGGTAGAACTGGTCGTCCCACGCGCCGTACAGCGAGTTCGACACGTACACCCGGCGGCCGTCGCGGCTGATCTCCACCATCTGCGGGCCGCCGGCGAGCGGCTCGTCCGGCGCCGCCGGGTGCGCGGCGCGCCGCACGATCCCGCCGAGGTGCACCGAGCCGGTCTGCCGCGGGTGGAACGGGTCGCTGACGTCGTACTGCAGCAGCTCGCCGGTCCCCCACGCGGACACGTACAGGAACCGGTCGTCCACCGACAGGTCGAGGTCGGTGACGAGCGGCGGCACCGCGCCGAACGGCTGCAGCGCGGGTGGCAGGTCCGCGGCGTCGGCGGGCTCGGCCGGGATGTCGATCACCTTCTGGATCGCGAACTCGCCGTTGCCCTCCCGATGCCACAGCCAGACCGAGGCGGACAGGTCCTCGACGCTCACCACGACGCCGACGAAGCCGTACTGCTTCGTCGGGTCGTGCGCGGGCCGCAGCTCCAGCGGCATCTGGTACTGGTCACCCAGGTCGAGCGTCTGGATGTTGCGGCGCTTGCGCAGGTCCCAGAAGTGCAGCCGGTGCCCGTACTGGCGGCCGAGCAGCAGCTCGGGGTTGATGCCGTCCTCGATCATCGACGGCGTGCCCCACTCGCTGGTGACCGCGACGTCGTGGGCGATGTGCCACCACAGGTCGTAGGCGAGGTACTGGTCGCCGCGGTCGACCTCCCAGCGGCCGAGGACCTCGAAGGACGTGTGGTCGAGCAGCGCGACGCCGCCCGGGCCCTCGGTCTCGTACCCGCCCAGCGCGCTCACGTAGATGCCCTCGGGTCCGCAGTGGATCGTGTGCGGCCGGGAGTAGCCCGCCCGCTTGCCCAGCTCCTCGGCCTCGAGCACCTTGACGATCCGCGGCGAGCGCGGGTCGTCCTTGGTATCGACGATGTGGATGCGCGAGGACCGCAGGCCGGGGACGACGAGGTAGCGGCGCTCGGTGTGCGGGTGTGGCGCGTACGGGCAGAGCGCCGAGCTGCACGCGTTCCAGCCGAAGTGGTGCAGCTCGTCGCCGACGTTCGGCAGCTCGGTCCAGCCGACGACCTGCCCGTAGCTCGCGGACGCGTCGTCCACGTCCAGAACGGCGATGGCGTCCGGTTTGTCGGCGGGCCGGGCGAAGGCGGCGATGTACGCGAGTGTCTCCGGCGGCGCGGCGGCGGCGTCCCGGGGGCGAGGCGTAGAACGTGGGATCCGGTTTCCAGAACGACATCACGGCTCCTCTGGTCGGCCTGTGCGCATCGCAGCACCGTGATGGAGCCCTGGTCAACGAACGCGGTTCGGCGTCCACCCAGTGGGACCGCCCATCTTGCCGACTCGATCAAGCCGGCGCTCAGGCCGGGCTGCGGCGGAGTCGCACCCGGTAGGAGTAGTGGTCGGGCAGGAAGTAGCTCGTCGCCAGCTCCACCAGGGTGCCGGTCGTCGAGGTGTAGCTGCGGTCCACGCGCAGGAGCGGGTCGCCGCGCTGGCAGTCGAGGTAGACGGTCAGCATGTCCGTCGCGGCCACGGCGGTGATGCTCTGCTCCGCCTCCGCGACCGGGCTGGGCGTGTACGCGTCGATCAGGCCGATGACCGTGACCTCGCTCAGCGCACCCGCCGCGGACAGCTCGGGCCGCCCCGCGAGCAGCGAGCCGACCGAGGGCGGCAGGTACACCGTGGTCAGGCAGAAGGCCACGTCGTGGTGCCGGCGGCGGAAGAGCACGCGGTAGACGACATCGCTGTCGAGCCGCAGCCGGCTCGCCGCGTCGATGTCGACCTGGCGGCGTAGCGGGCTCAGGACCTCGAGCTTCGTGTCGAGCGACAGGCCCATCAGGTCCTCGACCGAGCCGAACTGGCGCAGGTAGGGCCCCTGCCGCGGCGCCGCGAACGTGCCCCGGCCGGGTACCCGCCGCACCATGCCCTCCGCCACCAGGTCGTGGAAGGCCCGGCGCACCGTCTGCCGGGACACCCGGTACTCCGTCGCGAGCTCGGCCTCGGTCGGCAGCCGCGCGCCGTCGGCGTAGCGGCCCTGCAGGATCGCGCCGCGCAGCGTACGGGCCAGCATCGCGTACGCCGCCTCGGTGCGGGCCACCATCACAGGCCCCGGGCGACCAGCTGCGCGGCGATCACGTTGCGCTGGATCTCGTTCGTGCCCTCGCCGACGATCATCAGCGGCGCGTCGCGGAAGTAGCGCTCCACGTCGAACTCGGTCGAGTACCCGTAGCCGCCGTGGATGCGAACCGCGTTCAGCGCGATCTCCATCGCCGCCTCGGACGCGAACAGCTTCGCCATGCCCGCCTCCATGTCGCACCGCTCCCCCGCGTCGTGGCGCTCCGCGGCGAGCAGCACGAGCTGGCGCGCCGCCGTGTACTTCGTCGCCATGTCCGCGAGGTAGTTGCCGACGGACTGGTGCTGCCAGATCGGCTTGCCGAACGTCTCGCGCTCCTGCGCGTAGCGCAGCGCGTCGTCCAGCGCCGCCCGGGCGACACCGAGGGCGCGGGAGGCGACCTGGATGCGGCCGATCTCCAGGCCCTTCATCATCTGCGCGAACCCGCGCCCCTCCGCGCCACCGAGCAGCGCGGACGACGGTGCCCGGTAGTCCGAGAAGGACAGCTCGCAGCTCTCCACGCCCTTGTAGCCGAGCTTGGGCAGGTCCCGCGAGACGGTCAGGCCGTCGCCGTGCTCGACGAGCAGGATGCTGATGCCGCGGTGCCGGGGCGTCGCGCCCGGATCGGTCTTGCACAGCAACGCGATCAACTGCGAGCGCCGCGAGTTCGTGATCCACGTCTTCGTGCCGTCGACGACGTAGCCGTCCCCGTCCCGCCGCGCGGTCGTGGTCAGCGCCTGCAGGTCCGACCCGCCGCCGGGCTCGGTGAGGGCCATCGTCGCGCGCACCTCGCCGGTCGCCATCCGCGGCAGGTAGCGCTCCTTCTGCTCCTCGGTGCCGAACGTCGCGATGAGCTTCGCGACGACCGTGTGCCCGCCCATCGCGCCCGCGAGGCTCATCCAGCCGCGCGCGAGCTGCTCGGTCACCGCGACGTAGCACGGCGTCGACACCGCGACCTCGCCGTACGGCTCGGGGATCGCGAGGCCGTAGATGCCCAGCTGCTTCATCTGCTCGATGAGCTCGCCGGGATAGGCGTTCGCGTGCTCGAGCTCGCGCACGACCGGCCGGACGTCACGGTCGACGAAGTCCCGCACGGTGTCGACGATGCTCTGCTCTTCCTGGCTCAGCATGAGTCCTCTTCAGACGGTGTGGGTGGCGCGCAGGCCGGTGATGTCCGCGTCGGTCCGGCCGAGCGCGCGCAGGATGGCGTCGGTGTGCTCGCCGACCGCGGGCACCGGGCCGAGCCGGACCTCGCTGCCGGCGAACGTGGCGGGCGGCAGCAGCGCCTGGATGTCGCCGCCGGGACTGCCGACCGTCACCCAGCGGCCGCGGGCGGCCAGGACGGGGTGGTCGAGCAGGTCGGGCACGGTGTTCATCCGGCCGTTCGCGACACCCGCGGCGCGCAGCAGGTCGAGTGCCTCTGGCGTGGTGAGCGTGGCGAACCGGTCGGCGAACAGCTTGTTGAGCTCGTCGCGGTTGGCGACGCGGGCGGGGTTGGTGGCGAACCGCGAGTCGGCGGCGACGGACTCGTCGCCGAGGACCAGCCGGCACATCGCCACCCATTCCCGCTGGTTCTGCACGGCGAGCACCACGGTGCCGGCGTCCCCGGTGGTGTACGGGCCGTACGGGGCGATCGTCGCGTGCTGCGCGCCGGCCCGCGCCGGCTGCTCGCCGCCGTAGCGCGTGTAGTACGCGGGCTGGCCCATCCACTCGGCCAGCGCCTCGAACAGCGACACCTCGAAGGCCGTGCCGGTACCCGTGTTCGCGCGCTGCAACAGTCCGGTGAGGACACCCGAGTACGCGTACATGCCGGCCGCGATGTCGGCGACCGAGATGCCGACCTTGGCCGTCGTCTCCGGCGTGCCGGTCAGCGACACGAGCCCGGTCTCGCACTGCACGAGCAGGTCGTAGGCCTTGCGGTCGGCCCACGGACCGGTGGTGCCGTAGCCGGACACCGTGCAGTGCACGAGCCGCGGGTACCGCTCGCACAGCGGGCCGGCGTCCACGCCGAGCCGGACGGCCGCGCCCGGGCCGAGGTTGTGCACGAACACGTCGGCGTCCACGAGCAGCTCGTGCAGGATCTCCCGCCCGGCCGGCTTCTTCACGTCGAGCGTGAGCGACTCCTTGGCACGGTTGAGCCAGACGAAGTAGCTGGACTGGCCCAGCACGGACGCGTCGTAGTGGCGGGCGAAGTCGCCGCCGCCCGGGCGCTCGACCTTGATCACCCGGGCGCCGAGGTCGGCGAGCTGGCGGGTCGCGTAGGGCGCGGCGACCGCCTGCTCGAGGCTGACGACCGTGACCCCGTCGAGCGGACTCATGCGAGCTCCTTCGTCAGCGGTTCAGCGGCCTCGGTCCGGTCCACGTCGCCCGCGCCACAAGCGGTCGGCTTCTCACGGGGCTCGCCCGCGCCCGGCGGGTCGGCACGACTCGCGCCCGTCCGTCACCTGAAATGTACGGCCAATATCGCTCGGCGTTGTCCATGGTGTCAAGGCGGTCGTAAGGTGAGCCGCGTGATATGGCCGGATAAATCGGAAGGCCCGTACTTCGACGAACTGGCCGTCGGTGACCGGTTCGACGGCGCCCCGGGGCTGACGCTGACGGCGGGGCACGCGGCCGCGCACCAGGCCGTGCTCGGCGACCGGCTGCGGCTGCCGCTGGACCACGCGCTCGCCGGCGAGGTCGCCGGTGGCCCGCTCGCGCACCCGGCCCTGGTCTGGGACGTCGCGATCGGACAGTCGACTGTGGTCACCCACCACGTGCGGGCGAACCTCTTCTACCGCGGGCTCGCGTTCCGCCGCTACCCGGCCCTCGGCGACACGCTCCGCACGGTGACGGAGGTGGTGGGGCTCAAGGAGAACAGCCGCAAGCCGGACCGGCCGCCGACCGGCCTGGCCGCGCTGCGCATCACGACCGTCGACCAGCAGGACCGGCCGGTGCTGGACTTCTGGCGCTGCGCGATGCTGCCGCTGCGCTCGGCGGAGCCGACCGGCCACCGCGACGACCTGTCGACGCTCGGCGCCGGCGCGGAGCCCGGCAAGCCGCCCATCGACGGGTGGGACCTCGCCGCGTTCCGGCGGCTGCCCGGCGAGCACTTCGCCGACCTGGCCGGCGGCCGGTCGTGGGAGGTGGTCGGCGCGGACGTGGTGTCGGCGGCGCCGGAGCTCGCGCGGCTGACGGTCAACATCGCGGCGGCGCACCACGACGCAACGGCGGCCGGCGGCGAGCGGCTCGTGTACGGCGGCCACACGATCGGGCTCGCGCTGGCGCAGGCGTGCCGGGCGATCCCGAACATCGTCACGGTCGCGAGCTGGGCGTCGTGCGACCACACCGGCCCGGTGCACGAGGGCGACGCGCTGACGAGCCGGGTGGCGGTGACGGGCACGGAGGCGCTGCCCGACGGCGGCCTGGTGGCGTTGCGGTCCACTGTGGAGTCTGCGGCCGGCCCGGTGCTGGACTGGCGGTTCACGGTGGTGCTGGCGTGAACCTCGCCGAGGCACGGACGTTCCTGTTCGTCCCGGGCGACCGGCCGGACCGGTTCGCGAAGGCGGCCGCCGCCGGGGCGGACGTCGTCGTGGTGGACCTGGAGGACGCGGTCGCGCCGGCGGACAAGGCGGCCGCGCGGGCGCACGCGGTGGCCTGGCTCGCGGCCGGCAACGAGGCGGTCGTGCGGGTCAACGCGGCGGGCACGCCCTGGCACGCCGAGGACGTCGCGGCGCTCGCGGGCGCCCCGCTGATGCTGCCCAAGGCGGAGCACGCGGCGGACGTCGAGCGGGCCGGGCCGGTGGTCGTCGCGCTGGTGGAGTCCGCGGCCGGGGTGGCCGCGGCGCGCGAGGTGTGCGGCGCGGCCGGCGTGGTGCGGGTGGCGTTCGGCAGCATCGACCTCGCGGCCGAGCTCGGCGTGGATCCGGCCTCGCACACCGCGCTGCTGCACGCCCGCTCGGCGCTGGTGCTCGCCGCCGCCGCCGCGGGCGGCCCGCCGCCGGTCGACGGCGTGACCACCGCGCTGGACGACCCGGCCGCGATCCGGCGGGACACCGCGCACGCGGTGGAGCTCGGCTTCACCGGCAAGCTGTGCGTGCACCCGCGGCAGATCGAGCCGGTGCACGCGGCGCTGCGTCCGTCCGAAGAGGACATCGAGTGGGCGCGCCGGGTGCTGGCGGCGAGCGCGGCCGGCTCCGCGACCGCGGTCGACGGCCGGCTGGTGGACCGGCCGGTGGTGCTGCGGGCTCGGCGGCTGCTCAGCCGGGCCGGTCGAACCGGCTGAACAGGCGGATCCACACCGGCATCAGCGCGTTCACGATCACCTGCCGGCCGGTCTGCGCGGCCAGCACCAGCGTCAGCTCGCCGCCGGTCGCGGCCGCGATGACGATCATCTCCGGGGCCCCGCCCGGCGCCACCATCAGCAGGCTGGTGAGGAACGACCAGGGGCTGACGATCGCCAGGCCGACGGCGGTCAGCAGGGCGATCGCGCACGTGGCGACCACGCCGGCGATGCCGCCGAGGAGCTTGCCGGCGCCGTCGCGGTAGCGCTGGGCGAGGTACTCGCCGACCGTGATGCCGAGCAGCGCCTGCCCGAGGATCTCCTGCAGGTACGGCGCGGCGAGCATCTGCGGCGCCACGCCGGCCGCGCGCAGGCCGAGGCTCAGCAGGCAGCCGAAGGCCAGCGGGCCGAGCAGGCTCGGCACCGGCACGTGCAGCTTGCCCGCCACCCACCAGGCGACGAGCGACCCGGCGAGCAGCCCGGCGACGTACGGCCACGAGTGCGGCCACATCGCCTTGTGCTCGACGCGGCCCGCGCCGCCGGCACCGTGACCGGAGAACACGAACGCGACGAGCGCCATCACGAGCACGACCGTCATCCGGGCGGACTGGACGATCGCGACGAGCCCGACCGGCCGCCCGTACTCCGCGGCGACCGACGGCATCACGCCGATGCCGCCGGGCAGCGTGGCCATGCCCGCGGTGAGCCCGTCGACCGTGCCGAGCGTGCTGTACATCCGGGCGACGAGGATCGACGCGACGAGGATGGCGAGCACGCCGCCGGCGAGCAGCGCGAGCACGCCGGGCGAGACGCTGATGCGCTGGCTCGCGATGCCCGGCCCGATGGCGGCGCCGATCAGCCACTGGCCGGTCTTGCGGATCCGCGCGCTGGGCGCGGCCGGTGCGTCGCGGGCCCGCGCGATCCGGCAGGCGACGGCTCCGCCCAGCACACCACCGAGCACCCAGATGATGCCCTGCCCGGTGAGCGCGAACAGGCCGCCCCCGATCGCCCCGGTGGCAAGGAGCTCCGCCCCCAGCAACCACCGCGTCCGGCCGGCCATGGCGGTCAGGCTAGGTGTTGCACCGAGTCCGAATCAGACATCGTGCACGGCGTCACAGCCGGGCCCCGCAGGCGCACGCAGCACCGGCCGGAGCCGGGGTCGGGCCGGGCCTCGTAGCCCGTCTCGCCGAGGCCCGCCAGCATGCCCTCCACCAGGCCGAGCATCATGCCGCACATCAGCTGCGGGTGCGCCTGCGCGAGCGCGTGGAACGGGCAGTTGCGCAGCACGACGTCGGCGCCGTCCTCGGCCGGCTCGAACCCGTGCCGCTCCAGCACCTCGCGCAGCTCACCGCCACCGGACGCGAGCAGCTCCCCCGCCGCGCGGGCGTGGGCCGGCGGCTCGGCGCCGGCCTCGATCGCGGCGGCGAGCAGGTGGCCGGCGAACTCGTAGCGCCGCTCCGGCAGGGTCACCGACACCTGCCGGTCGGACCGCCGGTAGAGCTTCGCGGGACGGCCGGCACCCGGGCCCGCCCGGTCGCCCCGCCGCTCGTAGGTGACCGTTAGCAGGTCCTCGGCCACGAGCTTGTCCAGGTGGAAGGCCACGGTGGCGCGCGGGATCCGCAACGCGGCGGCGACCTCCTCGCGGGTCACCGGCTCGGGCTGGCGGACGACGTAGGTGTAGAGACGCCGGCGCGTCGGCTCGCCCAGCGCCGCGATCGCGGCCACGTCATCCACGACACCCACTCTAAGACAAACACACGTTGACGAAAACCTCTGCGCGCTTCTAAAGTCACCGAAGTTGTTTTTAGAACGAGGGGCGCACCGTGACCGTAAATGAGTTGAGCCAGCCGAGTCCCGGCCGGCACCTGTCGGTCGTCCACGACCGCGACACCGTCGACCACGCGGCGGCGGAGCGTGCGGTCGCGGACCTCCTGCGGGCGCTCGGCAAGGACCCGACGTCCGAGCACCTGGCGGACACCCCGGCGCGGGTCGCGAGATCCTTCGCCGAACTGCTGAGCCCGCGCGAGTTCCAGCTGACGACGTTTCCGAACGACGAGGGTTACGACGAGATGGTGGTGGCGAGGAGCATCCCCGTGCAGTCGCTGTGCGAGCACCATCTCCTCCCGTTCCACGGCGTCGCGCACGTCGGCTACCTGCCGGGCGAGCGGATCCTCGGCCTGTCCAAGCTCGCCCGCGTGGTCGAGCTGTTCGCCCGCGACCTGCAGGTGCAGGAGCGGCTGACCAAGCAGGTCGCGGACTGGCTGCAGGAGCACCTCGCGCCGAAGGGCGTCGGCGTGGTCATCGAGGCGGAGCACATGTGCATGGCGCTGCGCGGGGTGCGGGCACCCGGCGCGGTCACCGTCACCTCGGCGGTGCACGGCCTGTTGCGAGAGGATCGAGGCTCACGGCAGGAGTTCTTCGCGCTCACCGGAATCAGCGCCTGAAACGGACAGCGCCACAACAGCGCCACAACAGCGGCCACAACAGCGGCCACAACAGACGGAGTGACACATCATGGTCAGCGACAACCCGTACGTCATCGTCGGAGGCGGCCTCGCCGGCGCGAAGGCCGCGGAAACCCTTCGTGAAGAAGGCTTCGAGGGTCGGATCGTCCTCATCGGCGACGAGCGGGAACTACCGTACGAGCGACCGCCGCTGTCCAAGGGCTACCTGCTCGGTGACGACGAGCGGTCCGGCGCGTACGTGCACGAAGAGGGCTGGTACGGCGAGAAGCAGGTGGACCTGCGGACCGGCCGCCGGGTCACGAAGCTGGACCGCGGCGCGCACGAGGTCGAGTTCGAAGACGGTGAGCGGCTCGGCTACGCGAAGCTGTTGCTGACCACCGGCGCCTCGCCGCGCCGGCTGCGGATCGAGGGCAACCAGCTCGACGGCGTGAACTACCTGCGCCGCCTCGGGCACACCGACAAGCTGCGCGAGTCGCTCTCGGCCGGCGGCCGGGTGGTCGTCGTGGGCGCCGGCTGGATCGGCCTGGAGACCGCCGCCGCGGCGCGGGCGAAGTACGGCTGCGAGGTGACGGTCATCGAGCCGCAGCCCACTCCCCTGCACGCCGTGCTCGGGCCCGAGCTGGGCAACGTCTTCGGCGACCTGCACCGCAAGCACGGCGTGGAGTTCCGCTTCGGTACCGGCGTCACCGAGTTCACCGGGTCCGGCAAGGTCAGCGGCGTGCGGACCGACGACGGCACCGAGCTGCCCGCCGACACCGTGATCGTCGGCGTCGGCGCGCGGCCGAACAACGAGCTCGCCGAGGAGTCCGGCCTGGCCGTGGACGGCCAGAACGGCGGCGTCGTCGTCGACGCCCAGCTGCGCACCGCGGACCCCGACGTGTACGCGGCCGGCGATGTGGCGAGCTTCCCGAGCGCTCGCTACGGCCGCAACATCCGCGTCGAGCACTGGGCGAACGCGCTCAACGGCGGCCCGCTGGCCGCGCGCGCGATGCTCGGCAAGGACGTCACCTACACCGACCTGCCCTACTTCTTCACCGACCAGTACGACCTCGGCATGGAGTACACCGGCTGGTTCGCGCCGGGCGGCTACGACCAGGTGGTGCTGCGCGGCGACGTCGAGGGGCTCGCGTTCTACGCGTTCTGGGTCGGCGGCGACCGGGTCGTCGCGGGCATGCACGTCAACCTGTGGGACGACGGCATCGGGCCGGTGCAGGAGCTGATCAACTCCGAGCAGCCGGTCGACACCGCGCGGCTCGCCGACACCTCGGTGCCGATCGCCGACAGTCTCAAGTCGTAACCGCCGCGTAGTTTCCGGCCACGCCGGTCCGGAAAAGTCGTAAGGTGCATCAGCCTCGCGGGCTCTAGCCCGTGCGAGCCCCTCAGCGACCCCGGACCGGAGTTCCCCGCGCAGTGAGTGACCTAGTCGAGCACAGCGACGCCGAGCTGGTCGTCG
>NZ_DATBKY010000231.1:0-33939 GCF_036555685.1 Actinophytocola sp.
CCGGCGCGTCGCGCCGGCACTCCGGTTCAGCTCATCCGCAGTGCTCGAACGGGCTGGTGTAGCTGTTGGAGCCGACCGAGCCGCCCCACTTGACACACTTGCCGGCCGCCGACTTCTTGACCGGACCGGCGTAGTAGGCGAACGAGCCGGAGTCGGTTGTTCGCGTGCCGCCCTGGACCTCGAGGAACGCCGATGTCGCCGACGCATTCCCGATCGAGGTCGCCTTGATCGTCGCGACGCAGTTAGAGCTGCCGTTGTAGAGCAGGTACGCGGTGCCGGCAGACCCGAGCGCGGCGTGGTCGATCACCTGGAACCCGCTGCCACAGGCCGCCTGCGGGGTGTACGGGTTGTTGGCCTCGCAGGTGTTGTGGCTGGTGTAGCTGCGCGATCCCCAGTAGAGGATTTGCGAGCCGTTGAAGGAGATCTTGACCGCGGTGCTGCCGGAGCGCTCCTCGAAGTGCAGGTGCGGGCCGGTCGATCCGCCCGTGGAACCCACGTTGCCGATGAGCTGGCCGCGGGCGACCTGGTCGCCGACCGCCACCCGCTGCACCGACAGATGTGCGTAGCGGGTCGTGAAGCCGCCGCCGTGGTCGACCTCGATCCAGCGGCCGTAGCTGGTCGAGCCCTCGTTGGCGACGCGAGACACGCGGCCCGCGGCGGCCGCGGCGACCGGGTCGCCGTCGTCGTTGGTGCGGTTGAGGTCCACGGCGTTGGGCGGGCTGTGGTCGCTGCGGGTCTGCCCCTCCCAGACCTGCCCGCAGGGGAAGGGCATCTGGTACGCGGGCGCGGCGGCGGCCTCCGGAGCCGCGCCGAACACCGCCACGGCGGTCGAGGCGAGCGCCGCGCCGGCTAACGCGGCGATCGCACGGAATCTGCGCATCTGCTACCTCCACGGAGAAAGCAACGGGACGTGATGATCGGACCACGCCGCGCACATGTCGTGGAAGACCTACCGGCTAGTTCGGCAGTAAACAGATCACCAACCAAATATGGATACCGTGATGAGTCCACGTGACTGGATCACCCGATCGTGGCTTGAAATCCAAAGGGCACGCTCGGGCAATATGGTCATGTGTTCGATTTCATCTCCGCCCTCCCCAAGGCCGAGCTGCACGTCCACCTCGTCGGCTCGGCGTCCGTCGACACGGTTCTCGAGCTCGCCAGGCGCCACCCGGACAAGAAGGTCCCCACTGAGCGGGATGCGCTCGTCGCGTTCTACGAGTTCACCGACTTCGCTCATTTCATCGAGGTCTACATCAAGGTCAACACGCTGGTGAACACCGGAGCGGACATCACCGCGCTGGTCGAGGGCCTCGCCGCGGACCTGGCCCGCAACGCGGTGCGGTACGCCGAGGTCACAGTCACGCCCGTCACGCACCTGACGACGGGCATCGAGCCGGACGAGCTCGCCGAGGCGCTGACCGTCGGCCGGACGCGGGCTCGCGAGCGGCACGGCGTCGAGCTGGCGTGGGTGTTCGACATCGCCGGCTCGCTCGGCTACGACCACGGCATCGCCACGGTGGAGTGGGTGCTGCGCCATCGTCCAAATGGGACAGTGGCGTTCGGCCTGGGTGG
Source organism: Actinophytocola sp. (assembly GCF_036555685.1). Lineage (GTDB taxonomy): Bacteria > Actinomycetota > Actinomycetes > Mycobacteriales > Pseudonocardiaceae > Actinophytocola. The sequence goes on from NZ_DATBKY010000231.1 coordinate 1,576, forward strand.
CCACGAGGTCGGCGTGCCGCGGGGGATGTACCGGGAGCCGTTCGACATGGCGCGTGCCGGCGGCCTGCACCTCGTGCCGCACGCGGGCGAGACGACGGGCCCGGAGACGATCTGGTCCGCCTTGCGCGATCTGCATGCCGAACGGATCGGCCACGGCACGAGCGCGGTCGCCGACCCCGAGCTCCTCGCCCATCTGGCCGGTGAGGGCATTCCGGTCGAGGTCTGCCCCAGCTCCAACATCCGGACCAAGGCGGTGCGCTCGCTCGCCGAGCATCCGTTACCCAAGCTGCTCGACGCGGGCGTCCCCGTCACGCTGGCGACCGACGATCCGGGCATGTTCCACACCGACCTCAACAGGGAGTACCTGCTGTGCCACGAACACTTCGGCCTCGGCCGGTCCGAGCTGGCGGATCTGGCGAGGGCAGGCGTACGCGCGGCGTTCTGCCCGGACGAGCGAAAGGCGGTGCTATTGACCGAGATCGACGCGGCTGAGAACGGCCAGGCCAGCCCCGGGACGTAGTTGAGCGGCCGGCGGCATGTCTCAGCGATCGGTGCGACCGTTGCGTCGGTCTGCGGCACCTAACGCCACGTCCGATTTCCGCCAGCCGACCGTCCGCGACCGGACGAGCATCGGGGACATGTTGATCCGGCACCGGGGAGCCGAACCGCGGGTCGACCCGACCGCGTGGGTGGCGCCCAACGCAACGCTGGTCGGCGACGTTCGGGTGGGTCCGGGCGCGAAGATCCTCTACGGGGCGGTGCTCGACGCGGAGGGCTCGCGGGTCGACGTGGGCGAGAAAGCAATCGTGTCCGAGCACGCGGTGTTGCGGGCGACAGCGGTCACCGACGCGGACACTGCTGTGTCGGTCGGACATCACGCGTTCGTCGGTCCACATGCGACGGTTCTCGGCGCGACGATCGGGCCGTGTACGTACCTGGCCGCCCAGGCGACGGTGCTGCATCTGGCCCGCACGGGCGAGGGAGCGTCCGTCGCGGTGGGCGCGCTGGTGCACGCGCGGACCATGTTGCCGGCCGAGTTCTTCGTGCCCCCGCACAGCACCGCGGTCGGCGACCCGGTGCGGGTGCTGTCCGCCGACCGGGCCGACGAGCTGGCCGACGCCATCCGGGACACGGCGTTCGCGGACGCCGCGTTCGGTGTCCGTACCGAGTGGACGGACCGGGTCGCCCGCTACCGGCTGGTGGCCGAGGTTCGTGCGGCCGAATACGCGGCCCACGCGGACGACACCGTGGTGGGTTGAGTCAGGCCGGGTCGCGGGCGGCGAGTGCGGTGACAACCTGTTCGGGGCGATCGCGCCTGACGTAGAGGTCCCAGAACACCGCGGCGATCTCGTCCGGGTCGACGACGGCGAGGCGCAGATCCTCCGCGTCGAAGTCGCCGAACCGTGCGGCGCCGGCCGAGGTCGCGAGGAGGGCCTCCACTGCGCTGCGCTTGATCAGGCCGCCGATCGGTACCACGCCGACGTACACGCCGTCGCCGGCCACCGCGCCGTTGAGATTGTGCACGTAGTTGCGCATCGCGGCGAGCGCGATGCCGACGTTGCCGAGCTGCGGCACCGGCTCGAGGGCGCTGGTGCCGGACGCGAACAGCAGCGCGCCGTCGCCGCGGTCGCGCATGCCGGGGAGCAGCAGCCGGGTCAGCGCGATCGGCGCGAGCAAGAGCAGGTCGAGCTGCGTGGGCAGGCCGTCGGGGTCGACGTCGAGGACGCCGACCCGGGGCTGATCGAGGCCGTTGGGGCTGTACACGGCGACGTCGATATGGCCGAAGCGGTTCTCGATCGCCTCGACGGCGGCAGCGAGCTGGGTCCGGTCGAGCACGTCGGCGACGAACGTGGCCGTCTCGCCGCCGAGCTCGGCGGCCAGCGAGTCGAGGTTCTTCCGGCCCCGTGCGACCAGCGCGATCCGGAAGCCCTCGGCGGCGAACCGGCGGGCGACGGATAGGCCGAGAGCCGGCCCGGCACCGAAGATGGCAGCGGTCTTCACGATCACCCCCCTAAGTTGAGAATGCCCTCAAGTTCAGCCGACCGTACCATCAACTTGAAAGGAGCCTCAACTTACTAGGATGACACCGTGAAGCCGGACGCCCGACCGCTGCGCCGAGACGCGCAGCGCAACCGCGACCTCCTCGTGGTCGCGGCGCGGCAGGTGTTCGCCGAACGCGGGCTCGAGGTGCCGCTGGAAGACATCGCGCGCGAGGCGGGCGTCAGCATCGGCACGTTGTACAACCGGTTCCCCACCCGCGGCGCGCTCGTCGACGCGGCGCTCGCGGGCAAGGTCGCGACGGCGGTCGAGCTGGCCGGGCGGGCCGCGACGAAGCCGGACCCGTGGGAAGGGTTCGCGTGGTTCCTGGAACGGACGTGCGAGTTGCAGGCCGCCGACCGCGGGTACAACGAGCTCTGCGCGCGCTCCCTACCCGAGGCCACCGAGATCGAAGCGCTCAAGGCGAAGGGCCACGCGCTGGTCCTGGAGATCGTCGACCGCGCGCAGCGAGCGGGTGCGCTTCGCGCGGACTTCCGCGACGGCGACTTCGCGTTCGTGCTGTGGAGCGTCGCCCGCACGATCGAGGCAACCGGCCGGCATGCCCCGGACGCCTGGCGCCGCCATCTGGCGTTCATGCTCGACGGCTTTCGCGCGCCGGCGGCAAGCCCGCTCCCCCGGCGCGCGCTGGCGCCGGACGAGGTCGCCGAGGCGATGCGCAACCTCGGCGACCGCTGACGCCGCGAGCGTCGCATCGCAGGCAGACTGGTGCCATGAGTGATGACGACCCGTACCTCTGGCTCGAGGACGTGACGGGTGAGACCGCGCTGGACTGGGTTCGGCAACGCAACGCCGAGGCCGTCGACGAGCTGACCGGGGTGCCACGGTTCGGCGAGCTGCGGGACGAGATCCGTGAGGTCCTCGACGCGGACGACCGGATCCCGTACGTGCGCCGGCGCGGCCGGTACCTCTACAACTTCTGGCAGGACGCCACGAACCCGCGCGGGCTGTGGCGCCGCACGACGCTCGAGTCCTACCGGACGGCCGACCCCGAGTGGGAGATCGTGATCGACGTCGACGCGCTCGCGAACGCCGAGGAGGAGAACTGGGTCTGGCAGGGCGCGACGGCGCTGCGGCCGGCCTACCGGCGGGCACTCGTCGAGCTGTCCCGGGGCGGCGCGGACGCGGCCGTGGTGCGCGAGTTCGACCTGGAGACGCTGGAATTCGTCGAGGACGGGTTCACGCTGCCCGAAGCGAAGAGCCGCGTCGGCTGGATCGACGAGGACCGCGTCTACGTGGGCACCGACTTCGGCGAGGGCTCGCTGACCAACTCCGGTTACCCGCGCATCGCCAAGGAATGGCGGCGCGGCACGCCGCTCACCGAGGCGACCCTCGTGTACGAGGGCAAGCCCGAGGACGTGTCGGCCGGGGCGTACCACGACCCGACCGAGGGGTTCGAGCGCGACTTCGTGTTCCGCAACCTCGACTTCTACCGCACCGAGAAGTACCTGCGAACCCAGTCCGGCCTCGTGCGGATCGACGTGCCGGACGACGCCGAGACGTCCGCACACCGCGAGTGGCTGCTGATCGGCACGCGTTCGGCGTGGACCGTCGGCGACACGACCTACCCGCCGGGCGCGCTGCTCGCCGCGCGGTTCGACGACTACCTCGCCGGCGAGCGCCGCCTGGAGGTGCTGTTCGAGCCGGACGAGCACACCTCGCTCGCCTATCACGCGTGGACCCGCAACCACCTGATCGTCGCGACGCTGGAGGACGTCAAGAGCCGCTTCGCGGTGCTCACGCCCGGCCCGGACGGCTGGTCGCGCGCCGCCCTCGACGGCGTGCCCGAGGTGGGCTCGGCCGACATCCTCGACACCGACCCGGACGAGAGCGACGAGTACTTCCTCAACGCCAGCGGCTACACGCAGCCGGGCACGTTGTACCGGGGAGAGATCGGCCGCGAACCGGAGGTCCTCAAGCGGGCGCCCGCGTTCTTCGACGCCGACGACATCCCCGTGGCACAACACTTCGCCACCTCCGACGACGGCACGAAGATCCCCTACTTCGTCGTCGGGACCGGCGAGGGACCGACCCTGCTCACCGGGTACGGCGGCTTCGAGGTCTCGCTCACCCCGGCCTACAGCGGCACGACCGGCCGCGGCTGGCTCCAGCGCGGCGGCACCTACGTCGTCGCGAACATCCGCGGTGGCGGCGAGTACGGGCCGACGTGGCACCAGTCGGTCCAGCGCGAGCGGCGGCTGCGTGTCTACGAGGACTTCGCCGCCGTGGCCAAGGACCTCGCCGCGCGCGGCATCACGACGCCGGAGCGGCTCGGCATCCAGGGCGGGTCGAACGGCGGTCTGCTGATGGGCGTCATGCTCACCCGCTATGCCGAGCTGTTCGGCGCGATCGTGATCCAGGTGCCGCTGCTGGACATGCGCCGCTACCACAAGCTGCTCGCCGGGGCGTCGTGGATGGCCGAGTACGGCGACCCCGACGACCCGGACGACTGGGCGTTCCTCGCGGAGTACTCGCCGTACCAGAACGTCCGCGCCGAGCCGCCGTACCCGCCGACGCTCGTCATCACGTCCACACGGGACGATCGGGTGCACCCGGGGCACGCCCGCAAGATGGTGGCGCGCCTGCGCGAGCTCGGCCACGACGTGCGCTACCACGAGAACATCGAGGGCGGCCACGGCGCGGCCGCGGACAACGAGCAGCTCGCGTTCAAGTGGGCGCTGGTGTTCGAGTTCCTGTGGGAGCGGCTGGGCGACTAGCCGGCCACCCACCAGCTCGAGCTGCGTGCCGCGGAACCGGCGGCACAGCGCCCGGTCATGCGACACGACGACCAGCTCCCCGACCAGCGTCAGCGACAGGTGGTTGGACGCCTCGTCGAGCAGCAGGTCCACCTGCCCGGTCAGCAGGCGTCGCCGATCCGCCGGCTGCTGGCGCCCGAGGAGGTGGCGCCCGCGATCGCGTTCCTCCGCTCACCGGCGAACACGGCGGTGACCGGCGAGCCGGTACGGGTCAGCGGCGGCCCTGTGACGGTCACGGCCGGACCAGCGCGACGATCGCGGCGAGCCGCTCCTTCTGCCGGTTCTCGCTCAGCCGGCCGTCACGGGTGAGCGTGACCAGGCCGTGCAGGGCGCTCCACACGACCTCGGTGAGGATGGTGGGGTCCGTGCCGCGGGCGTAGCGCGTGACCGTGGCGCGCAGCTCGGCGAACGCCTCCCGGAGCGAGGCCGGCGGGTCGGATGTGGCGAAGTGCAGGCCGCGGCCGAACATCCCGTCGTAGACCGCCGGGTTCGCGTCGGCGAAGCCCAGGTACGCCCCGACGACCGCGCGGATCGGGTCGTCCGGCCACTCCGCGCGCGCCCGGGCCAGCTCCTCCGCGAGCTGTGCGAACCCCCGGTCCGCGACGACCGCGATGATGGCGTCCTTGCCGGCGAAGTGCGTGTACAGCACGGGCTGGCTGAACTCGATGAGCTCGGCGAGCCTGCGGGTGGTGACCGCGGCCCAGCCCTCGGCCTCCGCGAGGTCACGGGCGGTCTGCACGATCAGCTCGCGCCGCTGCGCCCGCTCGCGGTCTCGCTTGCCCACCTGTCGAAATTAACACCGGTGAGCCAGACCGGTCAGTCTCAACAGTGGTGTGGGCACCCCGCGGCGTCGAGCTGACCCGGATACGACTATCCCCTCGCCCGCCTCCTGACGAGACGGACGAGGGGAGATACGTCGGTCAGCTGCAGCCGGACGTCGAGCCGCAGCCCTCGCAGACGTAGCACGAGCCTGCCGGGCGCATCTTCGTGCCGCAGGTCATGCACAGGGGGGCGTCGGCGGCCTTGCCGAGGTGCAGTTCCAGCAGCTCGGTGGAGCTGTGCGCCTCCGTGATCTCCGGCGTCTCCGCCTTGGCCGGTTCGACGGCCGGCCGGGCCGGCGTCGAGTCGACCGAGACACGCATGCCCTCGATGTCCACGTCGGACGGTGCGCCGTAGTCGGTGCTGACCTGGGCGGCGCGCTCGTCCGCGGTGAAGATGCCCAGCTGCGCCCGCTTGTCGTACGGCAGGTAGTCCAGCGCGAGCCTGCGGAAGATGTAGTCCAGCACGCTGGTGGCGATCCGCAGGTCGGGGTCGTCCGTCATGCCGGCCGGCTCGAACCGCAGGTTCTGGAACTTGGAGACGTAGAACTCCAGCGGGATGCCGTACTGCAGGCCCACCGAAATGGACGTGGCGAAGGCGTCCATCACGCCGGCCAGCGTCGAGCCCTGCTTGCCCAGCTTGATGAAGATCTCGCCCAGCCCGTCGTCCGGGTACGAGCCCGCGTGCAGGTAGCCCTCGGCACCGGCAACGGTGAACGACACCGTCTGCGACGGGCGCTTCTTCGGCAGACGCTTGCGAACCGGGCGGTACTCGATGATCCTCTCGGGCTCAGCCGTGCCCTTCGCGCCCTTGCCGGCCGACAGCGGCTGGCCGACCTTGCAGTTGTCGCGGTAGATCGCGAGCGCCTTCAGGCCCAGCTTCCAGCCCTCGAAGTAGATCTGCTCGATGTCCTCGACGGTCGCCGCCTCCGGCATGTTCACCGTCTTGGAGATCGCACCCGAGATGAACGGCTGCACCGCGGCCATCATGCGCACGTGCCCCATCGGGGCGATCGAGCGCTCGCCCATCGCGCAGTCGAACACCTCGTAGTGCTCGCGGCGCAGGCCCGGCGCGTCCACGACGTGCCCGTGCTCGGCGATGTACTCGACGATCGCCTCGATCTGCTCGTCCTGGTAGCCCAGCGCCTTGAGCGCACGCGGCACGGTCTGGTTGACGATCTGCATCGAGCCGCCGCCGACCAGCTTCTTGAACTTCACCAGCGCGAGGTCGGGCTCGATCCCGGTCGTGTCGCAGTCCATCATCAGGCCGATCGTGCCGGTCGGGGCGATCACCGCCGCCTGCGCGTTGCGCCAGCCGTTCGACGCGCCGACCCGCAGGCCCTCCTGCCACTCCCGAGTCGCGAGCTTCTGCACCGCGGTGTCGTTGTGGTGGTAGGTGCGGATGAGGTCGTTGGCCGCGGCGTGCTTGCGCATGACCCGCTGGTGCGCCTCGGCGTTGCGGATGTAGCCGTCGTACGGGCCGACGATGCCGGCCAGCTCCGCGGAGCGGCGGTAGGCGGTGCCGGTCATCAGCGAGGAGATGCTCGCCGCGAGCGCGCGACCGCCCTCGGAGTCGTACGCGTGGCCGGTCGCCATCAGCAGCGCGCCGAGGTTGGCGTAGCCGATGCCCAGCTGGCGGAACTTGCGCGTGGTGTCGGCGATCGGCTCGGTGGGGAAGTCCGCGAAGCAGATCGAGATGTCCATCGCGGTGATCACGAGCTCGACCGAGCGGCTGAACAGCTCCGCGTCGAACGTGCCGTCCTCACGCAGGAACTTCATCAGGTTCAACGACGCGAGGTTGCAGCTCGAGTTGTCCAGGTGCAGGTACTCGCTGCACGGGTTGGACGCGGTGATCCGCCCGGACTCGGGGCAGGTGTGCCAGTCGTTGATCGTGTCGTCGTACTGGATGCCGGGGTCGGCGCACTCCCACGCGGCACGCGCCATCTTGCGGAACAGGGACTTCGCGTCGACCCGCTCGAGGATCTCGCCGGTGGTCCGGGCGCGCAGGCCGAAGTCGTTGCCGTTCTCGACCGCGTGCATGAAGTCGTCGGAGACACGGATCGAGTTGTTCGCGTTCTGGTACTGCACCGACGTGATGTCGGCGCCACCGAGGTCCATGTCGAAGCCCGCGTCGCGCAGGACGCGGATCTTCTGCTCTTCCTTGGCCTTGGTCTCGATGAACTCCTCGACGTCGGGGTGGTCGACGTCCAGGACGACCATCTTCGCGGCGCGGCGGGTGGCGCCCCCGGACTTGATGGTGCCGGCGGACGCGTCGGCGCCGCGCATGAACGAGACGGGGCCGGAGGCGGTGCCGCCGGACGAGAGCAGCTCCTTGGACGAGCGGATGCGGGAGAGGTTCAGACCGGCGCCGGAGCCGCCCTTGAAGATCAGGCCTTCCTCGCGGTACCAGTTGAGGATCGAGTCCATCGTGTCGTCGACGGAGAGGATGAAGCAGGCGGAAACCTGCTGCGGCGACGACGTTCCGACGTTGAACCAGACCGGCGAGTTGAAGCTGAACACCTGGTGCAGCAGCATCCAGACGAGCTCGTGCTCGAACGTCTCGGCATCGGCCGGAGTGGCGAAGTAGCCGTGCTTGACCCCGCTGTCCACATAGGTCTTGACAACGCGGTCGATCAGCTGGCGCAGCGAGTGCTCGCGGACCGGGGTGCCCACCGCGCCGCGGAAGTACTTGCTGGTCACGATGTTCGTCGCGTTGACCGACCAGAACTCGGGGAACTCGACGCCCCGCTGCTCGAAGTTCACCGAGCCGTCGCGCCAGTTGGTCATCACCACGTCACGCTGTTCCCACGTGACCTCGTCGTACGGGTGCACGCCCTGCGTGGTGTGCACACGCCGCACGGTGAGCCCCCGGCTCGCCTCCTGGGCGTCGTGCCCCGCGGACGCGCCGACCGTCTCCGTCATGACCAGTCCCTCTCCCTCGTTGATCGCTACCCCTGGCACGGACGTCCGCCCTGACGTCTCCGGCCGGTGTGGCCCGTTCCTGACTCGTTGCCGCCTCATTCGTCCTTTGTTCCCCGCAACCCCGCGATCTCCTTCTCGAAGTCCTCGATGGAGGAGAAGGAGCGATACACGCTGGCGAACCGGAGGTAGGCGACCTCGTCGAGCTCGCGCAGCGGACCGAGGATGGCGAGCCCGACCTCGTGGCTCGGCACCTCGGCGGCGCCGGTCGAGCGGATCGTCTCCTCGACCAGCTGGGCCAGTTGCTGAAGGGCGTCCTCGTCGACCGGACGCCCCTGACACGCCCGGCGAACCCCGGTGACGACCTTTTCCCGGCTGAACGGCTCGGTGACGCCGGAGCGCTTCACCACCGCGAGAACCGCCTCCTCGACCGTGGTGAACCGCCGGCTGCACTTGGCGCACGACCGCCGGCGCCGGATGACCTGGCCCTCGTCGACCTCTCGGGAATCGACGACCCGGGAGTCCGCATGGCGGCAGAACGGACACCGCATCCCAGATCACCCCTCGTGGCGTTTCACGCCCGCAGGTCAGCCCACCTGGTGATCATCTTGTGGATGGCCGGTGGACAACGTGGCCCAACCTGTGGACTAACTACAAGCCTGTAACTACTAGATGTTGTGGTCGACACTAAGCCTAGACGCCACATGATGCAAGTCGTCCCAAGGTGCGACACGCGGACGGACGGGTGTTCCTCGGGTGTCCTGGGCGGTGCTCACCCGTGGCGGAGAGGGCGTGAGTGGCCGGTCTTGTGGGCATGCCGACGAGGCTTGGTGCGGTGCTCCGAACGGGCCACGCGGCGAGCCCCGAACTGGGTGGCGAGCCTCGGATGAGGCGCACGTGGCGGCCGCGCTGGGCGGCCGTGGCGGACTTTGGGTCCGGGCCGGGCCGGGGCGCTTGAGGGACGGGCCTGGAGCATGTCGGGGCCGGGTTGACGGCTTGGCCGAGGCTCATGGGTTGAGGAGCCGTGGCCGGCGTGGTCGTCGTGCGGTCGTCGTGCGGTCGTCGTGCGGTCGTCGTGCGGCTCAAGGCCGCTCAGCTCGCCTCCCTCGTGGCCTTGGACACGCCAATCAGGGCAGGTCTGGCGGCCTGCCCATCCCGGTGTACGCCAACTACCCAGCCGCACTGGATCGAGGGATCGAGCGGGTCCGCCGTTGATCAAGAAGCAGTGAGCTGGAGGCAAGATCGTCGCCAGCGCGCCCCCGCGTTCCCGGCCACCCGGCCCCAGAAACCCAGACTCACTCAGCAGGAACCGTCAGAGGCTGCCCAGGCGTGACCCCACCCTCCAGACCGCCGTTGAGCTCCCGAATCCGATCCACGACTGCGTCAGCGTCGCTCCCCGGCGCAACCCGCCCCGCGAGCTCCCACAAGCTCTCCCCGGGCTCCACCCGCACAACCGTCGTCCGATGGGGAACCGACTCGGCACCGGAGCCCGACAACACCCCCAGGCCGACGACGGCGGCACACGCCACGCCCGCGACGGCGAGCAATAAGGACACGGGCAGGTGCTGACGACGTGGTTCGCAGGCCGTGCGTGGCATGACCCGCGGTGCGCGCGTGACACGCCGGCGACTCGGCGGGGCGACCGCATCGCGGCGCCCGCGCTGCAGGGGAATCGCCGGCTCGGCGTGCCGAGTGTGCTGCGTCGTCCTGTGCGTCGTCACGCTCATGACTGCCTCCTGACGCGTTCGAACACCTGCCCGAAGCTCGAACAGTCGTTCGATCGAACCCTCGTGCGAATTTGTACCACGGGGCACTGACAAAAACGAGAACCGTCCGGCGTGTCGTCGAACAGGTGTTTGATCTCGTCGTCGCAGCCGGTTAACGTCGAAGTCGCAGTTGAAACAGACAGTCACAGCCGGACGTTCGAACAAACGACCGGCTCGCAGGGAGGCAAGGGCAGTGCCACGCAAACCCGGAGGGATACCCAAGGGTGTCCCCAAGCGGAAGCCCCTCAAGGGGAACCTACGCAGCTTCCCGGACCTCGACCGGGACGACGCCGAGCTGCCCGTCCGGCAGCGTGAGGTGCTCGAGGTGATCCGCACCTGGGTGGAGCGCTTCGGCTACCCGCCGAGCGTCCGGGAGATCGGCGAGGCCGTCGGCCTGACCTCCACCTCCAGCGTCGCCTACCAGCTCCGCGCGCTGGAGCAGAAGGGCTACCTGCGCCGCGACCCCAACCGGCCGCGGGCGATCGGGGTTCTGCCGCCCGACGCCGAGCCGCTGCCCGTGGAAGAGGTCGGCGCCGCGACGCTGGTCGGTGAGGACACGATGGAGGAGGACACCGACAACGCGCCCCAGCCGGCGTACGTCCCGGTCCTCGGTCGCATCGCCGCCGGTGGTCCGATTCTCGCCGAGGAGGCCGTCGAGGACGTGTTCCCGCTGCCCAAGGAGATCGTCGGCGAGGGAGCGCTGTTCCTGCTCCGCGTCACCGGTGACTCGATGGTCGACGCGGCGATCACCGACGGCGACTGGGTCGTGGTACGCCAGCAGCCGACCGGCGAGAACGGCGAGATCGTCGCCGCCATGATCGACGGCGAGGCCACGGTCAAGACGTTCAAGCGCAAGGACGGCCACGTCTGGCTGATGCCCCACAACGAGGCCTACGAGCCCATCCCCGGCGACGACGCGACGATCCTCGGCAAGGTCGTGGCGGTCCTGCGCCGCCTGTGATCGAGGCGCCGCCCGGCGCCGGCTTCTTCGCGACGCACACCGTCGCCGGGCTCGCCGCGGATCTGCGGACCGGCCGGCGCAGCGCCGCCGACCTGGTGGAACACGCGCTGGCCGAGGCCGCGAGGTCGACGCTCAACGCCTTCGTGACCGTCGACGAGCCGGGTGCCCGGGCCGCCGCGCACCGCGCCGCCGACGAGCTTGCCGCGGGAGTGGATCGCGGTCCCCTGCACGGGATCCCGGTCGCGGTCAAGGATCTCGTCGACACCGCGGGGCTGCGGACGACCATGGGCTCCCGGCACTTCGCCGACCGCGTACCCGACCGCGACGCCGAGTGCGTGCGCCGGCTGCGCGAGGCGGGCGCGGTCGTCGTCGGCAAGACCGTGACGCACGAGTTCGCCTACGGGCCCACCGGCGACAAGTCTGCACACGGCCCCGCGCACAACCCGTACCGGCCCGACGCCATGTCCGGCGGGTCCAGCGCGGGATCGGCGGTGGCCGTGGCCGCGGGCATCGTTCCGCTCGCGGTCGGCACGGACACCGGTGGCTCGGTGCGCATTCCCGCCGCGGCCTGCGGAGTCACCGGGCTGCGACCCACCTACGGGGCGGTCCCGGTCGACGGCGTGTTCCCGCTCTCCCCGACCCTGGACTCCGTGGGCCCGCTCGCCCGCACGATCGACGACTGCCGGCTGATGTGGCGCGTCCTGGCCGGCCGCGAAGCCCCCGAAGCGTCCACGCGACCGGTGCGGATCGGCTGGGTCGAGCCGGAGGCGTTCCACCCGGCCGACGAGGCCGTGACCGCCGCGGCGCGCAAGCTCGTGCCCGACGCGGAGACCGTCGAGGTGCCGGACGCCCGCGTGCTGCTGGCCGACTACCGCCTCATCCAGAGCGCCGAGGCCTACGAGATCCACGCCGAACGGGTCGCCCGCGCGCCCGAGCTCTTCGGCGACGAGCTCGTCGCCCGGCTGCGCGTCGCCGAGCAGGTGCGCGGCTGGGAGTACGTGCGTGCGCTCGAGCACCGGCGCCGCGCCGTCGCCACCGTCGAGACGCTGTTCGACGGCCAAGACGTGCTCGCGCTGCCCACGCTGCCGATCACCGCGCCGCCCATCGGCGCGCGGCGGACCAGCGCCGGCGGGCGCGAGGTCGACGTCCGCGCCGCCCTGTTGTCGCAGACCAGCCCGTGGAGTGTCCTCGGGCTGCCTGCGCTGTCCGTGCCCGCCGGCCTGGTTGACGGGATGCCGGCGGGCTTGCAGCTCGTCGCCAACCCCGGCGGCGAGGAACTGCTGTTCGTGGTGGCCGAGCGCCTCGTTCAGCCGCCGCGGTAGAACCGGCGGCGGGACCGCGAGGCGCGCCAGCGCAGCGACGCCAGCACGCCCATGACCAGCAGGATCGCCACGCCGGCCGCGGGCACGATCGGGATGCCCTGCTTCGAGACGCTGCTGGCGCTGTTGGCGATGTCGCCGGGCGGCGCGGGCGCGGCCGACTCGGGCGGCTTCTGCGAGCCGGACTGCTGGGCGGGCGGTGCCTCCGTCTGCTTCGCGACCAGCTCGGTCGCCTTGGCCACGAGGCGGATCGGCTGGCCGACCTTCTCCGACGCCGACACGAGCGAGCCGTCCGGCTCGAACGCGATCGCCTCACCCTGCGCCTCGTTCGGCAGCGGGACGCGGACCGGCTTCGTGTTCAGCGCCTTGACGATGTCCTTGTCCGGCGCGGCGTAGAGGTAGGCGTCGGTGTAGGTGCGCACCGCCACGACCTTGCCGTCCGAGCTGACCGCGCCGCCGGTGACGGTCCGCGAACCCACGGCGCCCGGTACCGGGCCGCCGGGCGTGTTGGTCGCCGCCAGCTTGATGGTGGCGACCTTCTTCATGGGCGTCGGGCCGGGGCTCTTGAGCTGGCGGACCGGCGAGTAGACGCCGGCGTTGCCCACGTCCTTCGTGATGAAGTACGGCGCGCCGTTCGTGCCGACCAGCATGGCCTCGGCATCGTGCTTGCCGTCCGGGTAGGTCATCCGGTACAGCGTCGACTTGCCGGCCGGGGTCAGCGCGATGATGGCAGCGGTCGTGCGCTCCAGGTTGTTGTCGCCGCCGTCCGCGAGCAGGAACGTGCCGTCCGGGGCGCGGCCGAGATCCTCGACGTCGAAGGGGTCGACCTGGCCGACGATCTGCCGCTCGACTGTGCAGTCCTTCTTCAGGACCACGACCGTGGCCTTCTCACCGCCGTCGTTGACCGCGTACCACCGCTCCTTGTCCGCCCACAGACCGGACAGCTCGGCCAGCGCCGGGTCCTTGTTCGTGCACTTGTTCGCCGGTTTGGCCGGTTGAGCCGGCTGGGCGGCTGCCGCCTGGGCAGGGATCGTCAGCCCGAGCAGCAGAGAAACTGCTAGGACAGCTAGCCGCACACCACACCTCCGTGACCCGATCGTGACCGATCTGGAGTCCTACGGTATTCGCTACTACGTATACGGATCAGGCCGATGTGCCGTTCACGGAGAAATTCTCCAACAATCCGGCGAGATCCGCCTTCACCTTGGCGTGCAGCACCGTTCCCTGCTCGGTGTGGCGCTCGGTGAGCACGTCGCCCTCCCGGTGCACCCGCGCGACCAGCTCGCCACGCGTGTACGGCACCAGCACCTCCACCTCGACGGACGGCCGGGGCAGGAGCTCGGCGACCCGCTCGCGCAGCTCGGCGATGCCGGCACCGGAGTGCGCGGAGACGAACACCGCGCCGGGCAGCAGGTGGCGCAGCCGGGCGAGCGTGACCTCGTCCATGGCGTCGGTCTTGTTGACCACGACGAGCTCGGTCGGCAGCCCCTCCTCGCGCCGGTCGGCGATCTCGCCGAGCACCTCGCGCACGGCCTCGACCTGCCACTCCGGGTTCGGGTCGGCGCCGTCGACGACGTGCACGATGAGGTCGGCGTCGGCCACCTCGTCCAGTGTCGACCGGAACGCCTCGACCAGCTGGTGCGGCAGGTGCCGCACGAAGCCGACCGTGTCGGTGAGCGTGTAGGGCAGCCCGTCGGGCGTGGTGGTGCGGCGGACGGTGGCGTCCAGGGTGGCGAACAGCGCGTCCTCCACCAGGACCCCGGCCCCGGTCATGGCGTTGAGCAGACTCGACTTGCCGGCGTTGGTGTACCCGGCGATCGCGACGCTCGGGATCTCGTTCGCGACGCGACGGCCGCGCTTGATGTCCCGCACGGTACCCATCGCGCCGATCTCCTTGCGCAGCTTGGAGATCCGGGCCCGGATGCGCCTGCGGTCGGTCTCGAGCTTCGTCTCACCGGGACCACGCAGACCCACCCCGGCGGTGCCGCCACCGGCGCGGCCACCGGCCTGCCGGGACAGCGCCTCGCCCCAGCCGCGCAGGCGCGGGAGGAAGTACTGCAGCTGGGCCAGCTCGACCTGGGCCTTGCCCTCCTTCGACCGCGCGTGCTGGGCGAAGATGTCGAGGATCAGCGCCGTCCGGTCGATGACCTTGACCTTGAGCCGGGACTCCAGCTGGCGCAGCTGGCTGGGCGAGAGCTCGCCGTCGCAGATGACGGTGTCGGCGCCGACGGACGCGACCACGCCGGACAGCTCCTGGACCTTGCCGGAGCCGACGTAGGTGGCGGGGTCGGGCCGGTCACGGCGCTGCACGAGCCCGTCGAGCACCTGCGAGCCCGCCGTCTCGGCCAGCCGGGCCAGCTCCGCGAGCGACGCCGCCGACTGCGCGGCGCTGCCCTCGGTCCACACGCCGACGAGGACGACCCGCTCCAGCCGCAGCTGGCGGTACTCGACCTCGGTGATGTCCGCGAGTTCGGTCGAAAGACCGGCGACCCGGCGCAACGCCGCCCGCTCGGAGAGCTCGAGTTCGCCTGCGGAGAGCTCAGCCAGGTCGGTCAGCCCGTCATCGGTATAACCCTGATTGAGATTCTCCGTCACGTGGTGAAACCCTCCGTCTGATCCGTTGTCTTATCCGATGCGTCTGATCCGATGCGCGTTGGACGAATAGTCCCATGGTTCAGCGAACGGATCGAGCCGGTTTATTCCGCCACGACCATCCACCAGGCACGATCCAGCTCGCCACGCGCGACGAAAACGGCGGGCCCGGTGAGCACGGAGGTGTTCTCGCCGACCTCGACGCGGACCCGGCCACCCGGGATCTCGACCGTGGCCGCCCCGGTCGTCGCGCCGCGTGCGTGCAGCACGCCGGTCACCGCGGCCACCGTGCCGGTGCCGCACGAGCGGGTCTCCCCCACGCCGCGCTCGTGCACGCGCATGCGGATCAGGTCGGGTGCGTCGACCACGACGAACTCGACGTTGACGCCGTGCGGGAACACCGCGGGGTCGTAGCCGGGCCGGGCCGTGAGGTCGAGGTCGTCGATCCGCTCCACGGCGCAGACCAGGTGCGGGTTGCCGACGTCCACGGCCACCCCGGCGAATATGCGGTCGCCGACGGTCGCGGTGGACTCGCCGGTCACGCGCGCCCGCCCCATGTCGACGGCGACGTCGCCGTCCGGCCGGATCACCACGTCGCGCACGCCGGCGCGGCTGCCGACCGGGAACTCGTGCCCGGCCACCAGCCCCGCGTCGGCGAGGTAGCGGGCGAACACGCGCACGCCGTTGCCGCACATCTCCGCGACGGACCCGTCCCCGTTGCGGTAATCCATGAACCACAGCTCGTCGTCCACATCGGACGGACGGTCCGCGATCGCCTTGGCCCGCACGACCCGCAGCACGCCGTCCGCGCCGATGCCGGCCCGCCGGTCGCAGAGCGCGCGGACCCGGGCGGGGGTCAGGTCGAGGGCGGCGTCGAGGTCGGGCAGCAGCACGAAGTCGTTCTCCGTGCCGTGGCCTTTGAGGAAGGGAACACCCACAGGCTCAGGCTAGCTCGCGGGCCGCGGTGACCAGGTCGGGACGGGCGGCGTCGAGCCAGGTGACACGGTCGTCGCGGTGGAACCAGGAGCGCTGTCTGCGCACGAAGCGGCGGGTGGCCTGGGCGGTCGCGGCGGCGGCGCGGGCCATGTCCTCGTCGGCGTCGAGTTCATCGAGAACCTGCTGGTAGCCCAGCGCGCGGGAGGCCGTGCGCCCCAGCCGCAGGCCGTGCCGCTCGAGCGTGCGAACCTCGTCGACCAGGCCGGCGGCGAACATCGCGGTCACCCGCGCGTCGACCCGCCGGTCGAGCTCGTCCGTGTCGAGGTCGAGGCCGATCTGCATGGTGTCGTAGCGGGCGGGGCCCGCCTTGGGCATGGTCGCCGAGAACGGGCGGCCGGTGAGCTCGATGACCTCCAGCGCGCGGACCACGCGGCGGCCGTTGGACGGCAGGATGGCGGTCGCCGCGATCGGGTCCGCGACCGTGAGGCGGGCGTGCAGGGCGGCCGCGCCGACGCGTTCGAGCTCGGCCTCCAGGCGGGTGCGGATCTCCGGGTCGGTACCGGGGAAGTCCAGATCGTCGAGCACGGCGCGGACGTAGAGGCCGGAGCCGCCGACGAGCACGGGCACCTTGTCCTCGCCGAGCAGCCGCTCGACGCAGGCGCGGGCCTCGCGCTGGTAGGCGGCGACCGACGCGGTCTCGGTGACGTCGAGGACGTCCAGCAGGTGATGTGGCACGCCGCGGCGCTCGGCGGCGGTGACCTTGGCGGTGCCGATGTCCATGCCCCGGTAGAGCTGCATGGCGTCGGCGTTGACGACCTCGCCGCCGAGCGCCTCGGCCAGCGCGACGCCAAGCGCGGACTTGCCGGTCGCGGTGGGGCCGACGATCGCGACGGGTCTCATCGCACCGGCTCCCACACGGCGACGTGGTAGGCGACGCCGAACGGGACGAGCCGGCGGGCGTCCGTGCTCTTCCAGCGCCGGCCGTCCGCGCCGACGACGCCGGCGAGCACCTGCCACGGCGCGCGGCCGACGGCGCCGAGCGCGGCGGCCTCGTCCGGGTCGAGGGCGAGCAGCACCGCGGGGTCGGCCGCGGCGAGCGCGGCGTGCACGGCGTCGTCGAAGCCGCCCGCGCGCGGGTCGGGCCTGCCGACCGCGCGCTCGCCGTGGCGGTGCGAGCCGTCCCCGAGGATCAGCAGGCCGACGGGGTCGTCGGCCAGCTCGGCGACGAGCCGCGCGCCGAGCTCGCGGCACTGCTCGGGCGGCAGGTCGGGCCGGATGAGCCGGACGGGAACCTCCGCCGCGCCCACCTGCTCGCGCAGCCAGCCGGCGACGAGCGCGGGCAGTGGCATGGCCGGGTCGGGCGTGGCGCCGTTGCCGGACAGGCGCGTCACGACGTCGACGCCGTAGCCGAGGAAGGTGCCGGCCGCGTCCGCGTCCAGGTCAGCCGGCCCGGCCGGATCGGCGCCGATCCCGAGCCAGCGGGGTGTGGCGGCGGCCAGGTCGGCGGCGACGGCCAGGCAGGCGTCCCGCACGACGCGCACGTTCGGATCGTCGGCGACGACGAGCTCGGGTACGAGGAGCGGGGGGTGCGGGACGACGGCGACGCGCTCGATCACGGTGTCCGAGGCTACCTATTCGGGCCACGAGGTGAACTCTCCGGGCTCGGTACGTCACCCTGTGCAGCCAGCGACAACCGTGGAGTACCGGGGCGCGCCACGACCTGTTTGAATGCGCGCGGGTACCACGCGAATTTCACGGCCCTGGGCGGGCCGGGGTACCGACGTTGCCAGGCCTCGCGGGAGCGGGGCGCCCGCGAGAGCGGGCAACGCAGGCGGGAGGAGCCGGCCATGACGGACAGGGACACGAGCCAGGACATCAGCGCGACCCAGGTCGAGATCTCGGATGCCACCGCGGCAGGGGCGAGCGCAGAGCCCGCTGCGGCCACGGCGACCGCCGAACCCACCGAGCCCGATACCGCTGCCGCTCCGGCCGAGGCACCCGCCGCCGACTCCGACGTGCCGGTGGCCGACCCGGCGGCCGAGGCTTCGGCGGCCCCGAGCGCTCCCGACGCACCAATTTCCGATGCACCGGCTCCCGACGCACCGGCTCCCGACGCACCGGCTGCCGAAGCGCCGGCCGAGGCCGCCCCGCAGAGCGAGGCGACCGAGCGAGCCGCGCAGCCGGCCGAGTCCGAGACTCCGGCGGCCGAGACCCCGGCAGCCGACGCTCCAGCAGCCGACGCTCCAGCAGCCGACGCTCCGGCAGCCGACGCTCCGGCAGCCGACGCTCCAGCAGCCGACGCTCCAGCGGCCGACGCTCCAGCGGCCGACGCTCCAGCGGCCGAGGCGCCTGCGGAAGAGCACCACGAGCCGGTGCCGCCACCGACCGCGGCCATGCCACACACCCAGCCCGCGACCGCGGTGCCCGCCGCACCGGTCGCGGCCGCGCCGGTGCCCGAGGCGTCGGCGAACCCCGGCAAGTGGGGTCGCGTCGACACCGACGGCACCGTCTACGTGAAGACGGCCGACGGCGAGCGCGCGGTCGGGTCGTGGCAGGCGGGCGAGCCCGCCGAGGGCCTCGCACACTTCGCCCGCCGGTTCGACGACGTGCGCACCGAGGTGGAGCTGCTGGTCGCGCGGCTGACGGCCGGGTCCGGCGACCCGAAGCACACGCTGACCAGCGCCAAGCACATCAAGGACAGCCTGACCGACGCGGCGCTGGTCGGCGACCTCGCCGCGCTGGCCGCGCGGATCGACCACGTGCTCGAGAAGGCGCAGCACGCCGTCGAGTCGGTCAAGCACGCCCGGGACGAGGCCCGCGGCCAGGCGCTGGCCCGCAAGCAGGAACTCGTCGCGGAGGTCGAGAAGATCGCCGAGTCCTCCACCCAGTGGAAGGTCGCGGGCGACCGGCTGCGGGGCATTCTCGACGAGTGGAAGACGATCAAGGGAGTCGACCGCAAGACCGACGACCAGCTGTGGAAGCGCTTCTCGAAGGCGCGCGACACGTTCAACCGCAGGCGTGGCTCGCACTTCGCCGACCTCGACCGGCAGCGCGCGGCGGCCAAGGAGCGCAAGCAGGAGCTGGTCAAGCTCGCCGAGGAGATCTCCGAGTCCGAGGACTGGGGACCGACCGCGGCGCGCTACCGCGAGCTGATGACCGAGTGGAAGGCCGCGGGCCGCGCGCCGAAGGAGGCCGACGACTCGCTGTGGCAGCAGTTCCGCGCGGCACAGGACAGGTTCTTCAGCAGGCGCTCGGCGGTGTTCAGCGAGCGGGACGCGGAGCTCGTCGAGAACGCGAAGCGCAAGGAGGCCCTGATCGCGGAGGCGGAGAAGATCAACCCGGCCGCCGACCTCGACGCGGCCCGCGCGCACCTGCACCGCATCCAGGAGAAGTGGGACGAGGTCGGCAAGGTGCCGCGCGAGCGGATCCGCGAGCTGGAGGGCAAGCTGCGGGCGGTCGAGGACAAGGTCCGCAACGCGGCCGACGCGCAGTGGCGCCGGACCGACCCGGAGGCCGAGGCGCGGGCGGCGCAGTTCCGCGAGCGGGTGGAGCAGTTCGAGGCCCAGGCCGCGAAGGCCCGCGCGGCGGGCGACAAGCGGCGCGCCGAGCAGGCCGAAGCCCAGGCCGCGCAGTGGCGGGAGTGGCTCGCCGCGGCGGAGAACGCGGTCGCCAGCCGCTGAGCCAGTACCCCGGCGGCGCCGTCACCCGCGGGTGGCGGCGCCGTTCGTGTTCAGGACGCTCGGCGCCAGATCCCCTCCCACTGGCTCCACTGCCCCGGCTCGGGCGGAGTGCGTCGCGTCCGGTCCAGGCGCAAGCCCAGGACGGGCACAAAATCCGGCGCGAACAGCTCCGCCAGCTCGGCGCGAGCGAAGAAGTGGATCAGCAGCCCGGTGGGCCGCAACGGTCACTCCCGTCCGACCGGATCGTCGCGGTCGGGGCGGGACCAGGCCGTGCGGAACCACTGGATCGCGATCACGACCATCGCCACCCACGCGATCACCAGGCCGATGCCCAGGTCACCGTGCGAGGACTGGCGTGACCAGATCGCCAGCACGCCGTCGACCGACGCGAACCAGCCGCCGAGGGCGCACACCCAGGTGAACGCCCACAGCCGGGTCGTCAACGCGAGCGCCGAGGCGACCACGCCGAACAGGGCCGACGTCAACGCGAACAACCGCGGCACCATGCTCGCCTTGCCCACCGCGTCGCCGGAGCCGGTGCCCAGCAGCACGTCCAGGCCGTTCGCGCCGGCCATCCACGGCAGGATCTGCCCGATGATCAGCACGAACACCGCGACCGCGATGACCACGGCCCGGCCGCCGAGGTCGACCGACCGGGCGGCGCGCCGGCGAGCGTCCCGCTCGACCCGGTCGATCTGGTCCCGCAGGCCGGCGATGTCGCGCTCGTCGGCGGATCCCGGTTCCCCGCCACTCGATGCAGTCATCGGATCGCGCATCCGCCCACCGGTTCCGGGCTCGGCGCGGGCGGCCCGAACGACGGCAGGCCGAGCCCGACGCCGGAGGTCTTCGGCCGCACGCCCGCCGCGAAGTTGTCTCCCGCGCGGGTCCGCCGGTGCGACACCAGCGGCCCGTCCGCGACGAGGTGGTGCGGCGCCGCGTAGGTGACCGTCGCGTGCACGACGTCACCCGGCCGCACGTCCGCGGACCCGGGGGTGAAGTGCACGAGCCGGCCGTCGCGGCCGCGGCCCGACATCCGCGCGGTGTCGGCGTCCTTGCGGCCCTCCCCGGTCGACACCAGCACCTCGACGGTCGCGCCGACCAGCTCCTTGTTCTGCGCCCAGGAGACCGCCTCCTGCACCGCGATCAGCCGGTCGAACCGCTCCTGCACGACCTGCTTGGGCAGCTGGTCGGGCAGCGACGCGGCCGGCGTGCCGGGGCGCTTGGAGTACTGGAACGTGAACGCGCTCGAGAAGCGGGACGCGCGCACGACGTCGAGGGTCTGCCGGAAGTCCTCCTCGGTCTCGCCGGGAAAGCCGACGATGATGTCGGTGGTGATCGCCGCGTCCGGCATCGCAGCGCGGACCTTGTCGATGATCGACAGGTACCGCGCGGACCGGTAGGAGCGGCGCATCGCCTTGAGCACCCGGTCCGATCCGGACTGCAGCGGCATGTGCAGCGAGTGGCACACGTTCGGGGTCTCGGCCATCGCCGCGATCACGTCGTCGGTGAAGTCCTTGGGATGCGGCGAGGTGAAGCGGACCCGCTCCAGGCCGTCGATGTCGCCGCACGCGCGCAGCAGCTTGCCGAACGCCAGCCGGTCGCCGAACTCGACGCCGTAGGAGTTCACGTTCTGGCCGAGCAGCGTCACCTCGAGCACGCCCTCCGCGACCAGCGCCTGAACCTCCGCGAGCACCTCGCCGGGCCGGCGGTCCTTCTCCTTGCCGCGCAGCGACGGGACGATGCAGAAGGTGCAGGTGTTGTTGCAGCCCACCGAGATCGACACCCAGCCGGAGTGCGCCGAGTCGCGCCGTGCGGGCAGCGTCGAGGGGAACACGTCGAGTGACTCGAGGATCTCCACCTGTGCCCGCTCGTTGTGCCGCGCGCGGTCGAGCAGCACCGGCAGCGAGCCGATGTTGTGCGTGCCGAACACGACGTCGACCCAGGGCGCCTTCTTGACGATGTCGCCGCGGTCCTTCTGCGCGAGGCAGCCGCCGACCGCGATCTGCATGCCGGGGTTGGCGAGCTTCGTCGGCCGCAGGTGGCCGAGGTTGCCGTACAGCTTGTTGTCGGCGTTCTCCCGGACCGCGCACGTGTTGAGCACGACGACGTCGGGCACGCCGCCATCGTCGGCCGGCACGTAGCCCGCGTCCTCCAGCAGGCCGGCCAGCCGCTCGGAGTCGTGCACGTTCATCTGGCAACCGAACGTGCGAACCTGGTAGGTGCGTGTGCTCATCTCAACCCACGAGCCTACGCGTGACCGAGTTGAGACCTTGGGGTGGTCCAACCGGCATGAAACGGACGCGAAGTAGCGGTAAGTTTCGCGCAATAACCGGCCGCTAGAGTCACGAACCCGCAGTAGAGCACGCGTGCGTGGAGGATGGATGACCGAGGAGAACACCGCACCGCCGATGATCCGGATGGTGGAGGTGGACAAGTTCTTCGGGCCCCTGCACGTGCTCAAGAACATCAGCATCGAGGTGCCGCGCGGGCAGGTCGTCGTCGTGCTCGGGCCGTCCGGCTCGGGCAAGTCCACTCTCTGCCGGGCCATCAACCGGTTGGAGCCGATCAACTCCGGAACGATCGAGGTCGACGGCAAGCCCCTGCCCGCGGAGGGCCGCGAGCTCGCGAACCTGCGCGCCGACGTGGGCATGGTGTTCCAGTCGTTCAACCTGTTCGCGCACAAGTCCATCGTCGACAACGTGATGCTGGCGCCGGTGAAGGTGCGCAAGTCCGCGAAGTCCGACGCGCGGCGCAACGCGATGGAGCTGCTCGAGCGCGTCGGCATCGCTAACCAGGCGGAGAAGTACCCGGCCCAGCTCTCCGGCGGCCAGCAGCAGCGCGCGGCGATCGCCCGCGCGCTGGCCATGAAGCCGAAGGTCATGCTGTTCGACGAGCCCACCTCGGCGCTCGACCCCGAGATGATCAACGAGGTGCTCGACGTCATGACGACGCTCGCGGAGGAGGGCATGACCATGGTCGTGGTGACCCACGAGATGGGCTTCGCCCGCAACGCCGCGCACCGCGTGATGTTCATGTCCGACGGGGAGATCGTCGAGGACGCCACGCCGAACGAGTTCTTCTCCGCGCCGAAGTCCGCGCGGGCCAAGGACTTCCTCAGCAAGATCCTGACTCACTGAGTACACACCAGGTCGGGGCCCCGCGCCGCGGACGTGTCGTGGGTGGACAGATCGGAAGGAACGAAATGCGGTTCAGCCGAGTACTGCGCGCGGGTGCCGTTGCCACGGCGATGGGCCTCGCGCTCGCGGCGTGCGGCAGCGGCAACCAGGACAGCGGCGGCGGTGGCGGTGACAGCGGCGGGGGTGACTCGCTGACGATCGGCATCAAGTTCGACCAGCCGGGTCTCGGCCAGAAGACGCCGGACGGCTACGAGGGCTTCGACGTGGACGTGGCGACCTACATCGCCAAGGAGCTCGGCGTCGACGCGGACAACATCGAGTTCGTGGAGGCCAAGTCCGCCGACCGTGAGACGCTGATCAAGAACGGTGACGTCGACTTCATCGTCGCCACCTACTCGATCACCGACAAGCGCAAGGCCGAGGTCGACTTCGCCGGCCCGTACTTCATCGCCCACCAGGACCTGCTGGTGCGCGCGGACGACAGCTCGATCACCGGGCCGGAGACGCTCAACGGCAAGAAGCTCTGCTCGGTCACCGGCTCGACCTCCGCGCAGAAAGTGAAGGACGAGTTCGCCGACAAGGTGGACCTGCAGGAGTACGGCGGCTACTCGGAGTGCCTCACCGGCCTCGAGAGCGGCGCGGTCGACGCCATCACCACCGACGACACGATCCTCGCCGGCCTCGCGGCCGCCAACGAGGGCAAGTTCAAGCTCGTCGGCAAGGGCTTCAGCGACGAGAACTACGGCGTCGGCCTGAAGAAGGGCGACACCGACATGCGCGACAAGATCAACGCCGCCATCAAGAAGATGGAGGACGACGGCGCCTGGAAGTCCTCCCTCGAAAAGCACCTCGGCCCGGCCGACTACAACATCCCGGAGCCGCCGGAGATCACCGAGAAGTAGCAGTTCCCAGTCCCGTTATCGCGGTGGCGCGTCGCGCGGCGGCGCGCCACCGCCCACAACATGGCGAGGGTGCGATCGGCCGTGTTCGACTTCCTCAGCGACTACGACGTGCTGGGTGCGTTCTGGGTGAACGTGCAGCTGACGGTCTACTCGGCCATCGGCTCGCTGATCTGGGGCACGATCCTGGCGGCGATGCGGGTCAGCCCCGTCCCGGTGATGCGGGCGTTCGGCACGGCGTACATCAACCTCGTCCGCAACACACCGCTGACCGTGATCATCGTCGCCACCTCGCTCGTGCTGAGCCAGACGTTCCAGATGACGCTCGGCGCGGACAACTTCAAGGACATCGGCTTCCGGCTGGCGGTGCTCGGCTTCATCGCCTACACCTCGACGTTCGTCTGTGAGTCCCTGCGGGCCGGCATCAACACCGTGCCGGTCGGCCAGGCGGAGGCGGCCCGCGCGCTCGGCCTGAGCTTCACGCAGGTGCTGCGCATCATCGTGCTGCCGCAGGCGTTCCGCTCGGTCGTGGCGCCGCTCGCGAGCGTGCTGATCGCGCTTACCAAGAACACCACCGTGGCCGCCGCGATCGGGGTCGGCGAGGCCGCGCTCCTGATGAAGGAAATGATCGAGAACGAGAGCGACGCCCTCTTCCTCGTCACCGCGATGTTCGCGCTCGGCTTCGTGATCCTGACCCTGCCGATCGGGCTGCTGCTCGGCTGGGTGGCGAAGAAGGCGACGGTGAAGCGATGAGCGCGTCCTCGGTTCTCTACGACGCGCCGGGACCGCGCGCCAAGCAGCGCAACGTCCTCTACGCGGTCCTCTTCGTCGTCGTGCTCGGCGTGCTCGCGTATCTCGGGCTGGCCGCCATGAACGAGAAGAACCAGCTCGACTGGGACAAGTGGAGCCCCTACCTCGCCGGCACCGACGCCTGGACCACCTACCTGCTGCCGGGCCTGCAGAACACGCTCCTCGCGGCGGCCCTGTCGATCCTGATGGCGCTGCCGATCGGCGCGATCTTCGGCATCGCCCGGCTGTCGGACCACTCCTGGATCCGGGTGCCCGCGAGCGTGCTCGTGGAGTTCTTCCGCGCCATCCCGGTGCTGATCCTCATGTTCTTCGCGTTCACGTTCTACTCGCAGTTCACCGACTTCGGCCGGGACATCCGGCCGCTGTACGCGGTGTGCACCGGCCTGGTCATCTACAACTCGGCGGTGATCGCGGAGGTCGTGCGCGCCGGCATCCTGTCGCTGCCCAAGGGGCAGACGGAAGCGGCGCTCGCGGTGGGCATGCGCAAGGGCCAGGTGATGACCAGCATCCTGCTGCCGCAGGCGGTCACCGCCATGCTGCCCGCACTCGTCAGCCAGCTCGTCGTGATCGTGAAGGACACCGCGCTCGGTGGGGCGCTGCTGAACTTCTCCGAGCTGATGGCCCAGGTGCGGCCGGCCGCGGCGTTCTACGGCGGGAACATCATCGCCACGCTGACCGTCGTCGCCGTCATCTACATCGTTCTCAACTCGCTGCTGACCTGGTTCGCCGGCTGGCTGGAGCGCTGGCTGCGCCAGCGCAAGAAGGGCACCGGCGCGGTGGTCGGTGGCGGGGCCATGGACGAGCAGGTTCCCGCCGTGGGTGTCGCCGAAGCGGGCGGCGGGGCCGTCTAGTACGCGCGAAGAAGGGGCGCCCCCGCCCGGGAGGCGCCCCTTCTTCGTGTCCTCAGTGCTTCTTGCTGCCGCGGCGGAACAGCTGGCTGCCGAGCCACACGATCGGGTCGTACTTGCGGTCGGCGACGCGTTCCTTCATCGGGATCAGCGCGTTGTCGGTGATCTTGATGTGCTCGGGGCAGACCTCGGTGCAGCACTTGGTGATGTTGCAGAAGCCGAGGCCGTGCTCCTCCTGCGCGGCCGGGACCCGGTCCTCGGTGTCGAGGGGATGCATCTCCAGCTCGGCGACCCGCATCAGGTAGCGCGGACCGGAGAAGCTCTCCTTGTTGTCCTCGTGGTCACGGATCACGTGGCAGGTGTTCTGGCACAGGAAGCACTCGATGCACTTGCGGAACTCCTGCGAGCGCTCGACGTCCTGCTGCATCATCCGGTACTCGCCGAGGCCGACGCCCTCCGGCGGCCGGAACGACGGCACCTCGCGTGCCTTCTGGTAGTTGTAGGACACGTCGGTCACCAGGTCGCGCACGATCGGGAACGTGCGCAGCGGGGTGACGGTGATCGTCTCGTCCTCGCTGAACACCGACATCCGCGTCATGCACATCAGGCGCGGCTTGCCGTTGATCTCCGCGGAGCACGAGCCGCACTTGCCGGCCTTGCAGTTCCAGCGCACGGCCAGGTCGGGCGCCTGCGTGGCCTGGAGGCGGTGGATGATGTCGAGGACGACCTCGCCCTCGTTCACCTCGACGACGTAGTCCTGCAGGCCGCCGGAGTCGTCGTCACCGCGCCAGACCTTGAAGTTGGCCTTGTAGGTCACTTGCCCGTCCTCTCCGTGTACGCGGCGAGCTCGTCGTCGGTGAAGTACTTCTCCAGCTCGGAGAGCTCGAACAGCTCGAGCAGGTCCGGCCGCATCGGCTCCTGGGGCTTCGGCGTCACCGTCGCGTCCTTGCCGTCCGGAGTGGACGAGCAGACCAGCAGCTTGTTGCGCCACTGTGCGTCCATGCCCGGGTAGTCGTCGCGGGTGTGGCCGCCGCGGCTCTCGGTCCGCAGCAGCGCGGCGCGCGCGACGCACTCGCTGACCAGCAGCATGTTCCGCAGGTCGAGCGAGAGGTGCCAGCCGGGGTTGAACTCGCGGCGGCCTTCGACGGCGATGTTGCGGGCCCGCTCCTTGAGCTCCTGGAGCTTCTTCAGCGCGAGCTGGATCTCGTCTTCCTTGCGGATGATGCCGACGAGGTCGTTCATCGACTGCTGCAGCTCGGAGTGGATCGTGTACGGGTTCTCCGCCTGCCCGCCGGCCGGCCAGTCGAACGGCGCGACCGCGCGGTTGGCCGCGGCGTCCACATCGGACTGGGCGATGGCCGGGCGCCGGTCGAGCGTGTCGACGTAGGCCGAGGCGCCCACGCCGGCGCGGCGGCCGAACACGATCAGGTCGGACAGCGAGTTGCCGCCCAGCCGGTTCGAGCCGTGCATGCCGCCGGCCACCTCGCCGGCGGCGAACAGGCCGGGCACGACCGACGACGCGGTGTCCGGGTCGACCTCGACACCACCCATCACGTAGTGACAGGTCGGGCCGACCTCCATGGGCTGGCTGGTGATGTCCACATCGGCCAGTTCCTTGAACTGGTGGTACATCGACGGCAGCCGGCGGCGGATCTCCTCGGCGGAGAGCCGGCTCGCGATGTCGAGGAACACGCCACCGTGCGGTGAGCCGCGGCCGGCCTTCACCTCGGAGTTGATGGCCCGGGCGACCTCGTCACGAGGCAGCAGGTCCGGGGTCCGGCGGTTGTTGTCCTGGTCGTTGTACCAGCCGTCGGCTTCCTGCTCGGTCTCGGCGTACTGGCCCTTGAACACCTCGGGGATGTAGCCGAACATGAAGCGGTCGCCCGTGGAGTTCTTGAGCACCCCGCCGTCGCCGCGCACGCCCTCGGTGACCAGGATGCCCTTCACGCTGGGTGGCCAGACCATGCCGGTCGGGTGGAACTGAACGAACTCCATGTTGATCAGGGTGGCGCCGGCCCGCAGCGCGAGCGCGTGACCGTCCCCTGTGTACTCCCAGGAGTTCGAGGTGACCTTGAACGACTTGCCGATGCCGCCGGTCGCGAGGATGATCGCGGGCGCCTCGAAGAGCACGAAGCGGCCGGTGTCGCGCCAGTAGCCGAACGCGCCGGCGATGCGGTCGCCGTCCTTGACCAGCTCGGTGATCGTGCACTCGGCGAAGACCTTCAGCATGGCCTCGTAGTCGCCGTGCTCGCGCTTGTCCTCCTGCTGCAGCGAGACGATCTTCTGCTGCATGGTGCGGATCATCTCGAGGCCGGTGCGGTCACCGACGTGCGCGAGGCGGGGGTAGGTGTGGCCGCCGAAGTTGCGCTGGCTGATCTTGCCGTCCTTGGTGCGGTCGAACAACGCACCGTAGGTCTCGAGCTCCCAGACGCGCTCGGGGGCCTCCTTGGCGTGCAGCTCGGCCATGCGCCAGTTGTTGAGGAACTTCCCCCCGCGCATCGTGTCGCGGAAGTGGACCTGCCAGTTGTCTTTCGGGTTGACGTTGCCCATCGACGCGGCGCAGCCACCCTCGGCCATCACCGTGTGCGCCTTGCCGAACAACGACTTGCTGATGATCGCGGTCTTCTTGCCCTGCTGACGGGCCTCGATGGCGGCCCGCAGCCCGGCGCCGCCGGCGCCGATGACGACGACGTCGTAGGAGAACCGTTCGACCTGAACCTGAACCATGAGTCCTTCTTTAGTTGAAGATCCGCAGATCGGTGATCCAGCCGGCGGAGACGGCCATGATGTAGGCGTCGGTGAAGATCACCGTGAACAGCGAGATCATGGCGAACTGTCCGTGCCGGGCGTTCAGCCTGGAGACGAATGTCCAGTAGCGGTACCGCAACGGGTGCTTGGAGAAGTGCTTGAGCCGCCCGCCGACGACGTGCCGGCATGCGTGGCAGGACAGCGTGTAGCCCCAGAGCATCACGAGGTTGATCAGGATGATGACGGTGCCCAGTCCCATCCCGATGCCGCCGTCCTTGCCGTGGAAGGCGAGTACCGCGTCGTAGACGTTGATCAGACCGAAGATGAAGGCGCCGTAGAAGAAGTAGCGGTGGGCGTTGAGAAGGATGAGCGGGAAGCGGCTCTCACCCGTGTACTTCCTGTGCGGCTCGGGCACCGCACAGGCGGCCGGCGCGAGGAAGAACGAGCGGTAGCCAGCCTTGCGGTAGTAGTAGCAGGTGCCACGGAAGCCGGCGAGGATCACGAACGTGACGACCGCCATCGGCAGGAACGGCGGCACCTCGGGCAACGGCGTGCCGAAGTGGCTGGAGCCGGGCACGCACGAGGCGCTCAGGCACGGCGAGTACACCGGCGTGAGGTAGTGCTCCTCGGGTGCCCAGTAGTAGTTGTTCATGAAGATGCGGGCCGTCGCGTAAACGATGAAGAACGCGAGGATGGCGCCCGTGCTCAGTGGATAGGCCCACCAGCGGTCGGTTCGCAACGTGCGCTCCGGTATTTGCGCCCGGGTTGGGGCACCGACGCCTGCCTTCATTGTGGTCCTCGACTCCAGAACGAAAGTGCTTCGATTGTCAGAGACTAACGGGGATCTGCGCTGGTGGCGGCGTTCCGCGTGTCACACCCGGCAGGACGGCGCCGTGCCGCCAACTGGGCCGTCGGTGGCATGTGGAGAAGTACCACACAGTGGGATCGAGCCGGCCGCCGACCCACGTCGAACGTGTTCCGAGGCACGTCGGCGGGGCTGAATCGATGCCCGAAGCGCAGGTCACTCAAAGACCGTACTCTGCGATTTCAACGGCTGTTTCGCGGGCTCGTCATGGTGTCACTCTGGTGACGAAACGCACGTCGGTTCGGCTCGTCGAGTGTCGAGTCGTCCGGGCTCGGGCTCATGGGTGAGGCTGCGGCCGGCGTGGATCACGGTCAGGTGGAGCTTGTGGAGCAAGCCTGAACCACCGCCCACCGCCGACCAAGATCGAGGGGTTCTCGCCGGCCGCTGGACACCTGACACACCTGCACCCGGAGCCCACCGTGGCCAACCGGCGCCCGAAAGGTCCAAAGTGGCCGGTACACAACGGCACGGCACCCGCCACGGAGAACCTAAATCGGCCCGTCCAGCAACTCCGACTCCTCCCCCGCAGCCTTCAATTCGTCCCGCACCACCCGAAAGGACAACCCCTCCGAGTACCCCCTCCTCGCCAGCATCCCCACCAGCTTCCGCACCCGTGCCGCCTCGTCGGCGCCGCTCAACGACCGAAGCCGCTTGCGCACCAGTTGCCTGGCCCGCTCCTCCTCGGCGTCGGCGTCCACAGTGGCCACTGCCTCCGCGGCCACGTCGTCCGCCACGCCCTTGCGGCGGAGCTCCGTGGTGAGCGCGCGGCGGCCCAGGCCCTGGTACGTGTGCCGCGAGCGCACCCACAGTTCCGCGAAGGCGGCGTCGTCGACCAGGCCCACCTCGTCCAGGCGGCCGAGGACCTGGTCGGCGACGTCCTCCTCGATTCCCTTGCGCAGCAACGACTGGCGCAGCTCCGACCGCGTCCTCGGACGGGCCGTGAGCAGGCGCAGGCAGATGTCCCGCGCCTGCTGGACGGGGTCCTCGGGTGGGCCGGACGACGACTCGGCGCGTGATTGCCGCCGGGTGGCCATCGTGGTCAGAAGTCGACCGGGGCGGGGGCCGGCTCGGTGTCGTCGGCGTCGAGCTTGGCGCCGATGCCCAGCTTGTCCTTGATCCGCTTCTCGATCTCGTTCGCCACGTCCGGGTTGTCGCGCAGGAACTTGCGGGCGTTCTCCTTGCCCTGCCCCAGCTGGTCGCCCTCGTACGTGTACCAGGCACCGGACTTGCGCAGGATGCCCTGCTCGACGCCCATGTCGATGAGCGAGCCCTCGCGGCTGACGCCCTTGCCGTACAGGAT
The DNA here is from genome assembly GCF_036555685.1 of Actinophytocola sp. Taxonomy (GTDB): domain Bacteria; phylum Actinomycetota; class Actinomycetes; order Mycobacteriales; family Pseudonocardiaceae; genus Actinophytocola. The sequence continues at coordinate 31,985 of NZ_DATBKY010000231.1, forward strand.
GTCGAACTCGGCCTGCTTGAACGGCGGGGCCACCTTGTTCTTGACCACCTTGACCCGGGTGCGGTTGCCGACCGCGTCGCCGCCGTCCTTCAGGGTCTCGATGCGGCGCACGTCGAGCCGGACCGAGGCGTAGAACTTCAGCGCCTTGCCACCCGTGGTGGTCTCCGGCGAGCCGAACATCACGCCGACCTTCTCCCGCAGCTGGTTGATGAAGATCGCCGTGGTGCCGGACGTGCTCAGCGCACCGGTGAGCTTGCGCAGCGCCTGGCTCATCAGCCGGGCCTGCAGGCCGACGTGGCTGTCGCCCATCTCGCCCTCGATCTCGGCGCGTGGCACGAGCGCGGCCACCGAGTCGATGACGAGGATGTCGAGCGCGCCGGAGCGGATCAGCATGTCCGCGATCTCCAGCGCCTGCTCACCGGTGTCGGGCTGGGACACCAGGAGCGCGTCGGTGTCGACGCCGAGGGCCTTGGCGTACTCGGGGTCGAGCGCGTGCTCGGCGTCGATGAACGCCGCGATGCCGCCCGCGGCCTGTGCGTTGGCCACCGCGTGCAGGGCGACGGTCGTCTTACCGGACGACTCCGGGCCGTAGATCTCCACGACGCGACCGCGCGGCAGACCGCCGATGCCGAGCGCGATGTCCAGCGCGATGGAGCCGGTCGGGATGACCTCGATCGGTGCGCGGCCCTCGTCGCCGAGGCGCATGACCGATCCCTTGCCGAAGTTCTTGTCGATCTGGGCGAGGGCCAGTTCCAACGCCTTCGCGCGGTCAGGAGCTGCTGCTGCCATCTGAGATCCACCTTGATTCTGTCGAGACCGTTTCAAACTCACGCTGACGACGCTATCGGGAGGGTCTGACGATTTCGGGCCGCGAGCCGCGGCCTGTGGATCGTTGACCCGGTTGTGGACAGAGAGGCTAGCCGAACGCTTGTTCGAAGGCGCGGCGACACGCCGGTGGCCGGTTACCGGCGCTCCGGGGGCACCTCGAACGCCTCGCACACGGCGCGCCAGATCTCCTTGGTCGGCACTCCGGCCTCCAGGGCCTGGTCCACCGTGCGGTTGTCCAGCGCGCTGAACACGTGGTCGCGGGCCAGCATGTCCGCACGGATCTCGCCGAACTCCTCGGCCATCATCTTGCGAAAGACGGTGATACGCATCGACACCAGCCTACGAGACCGCCGACAATGCAGGCATGTCCCTCGCAATCGACCTCGAACCGTCCGGCCTGGAGTCCGTGCTGCTCGAGATCGGCATCATCGGCGCGCTGGTGGCCACGATCGTGCTCGGCATCCGCGCGCTGCGAAACCGCCGCTAGCGCGGCTGCACCAGATCCCAGCGGTTGCCGTAGAGGTCACGGAACACCGCGACCGTGCCGTACGGCTCGTGTCGTGGCGGTTCCTCGAACCGGACGCCGGCGGCCAGCATCCGCTCGTGGTCGCGAGCGAAGTCGTCGGTGTCGAGGAAGAACCCGACCCGCCCGCCGGTCTGATCGCCGACGCGCGGCTCCTGCTCCGGTCCGTCCGCCTTCGCCAGCAGCAACCCGGTCGGCGCGCCCGGCGGCGCCACGACCACCCACCGCTTGCCGTCCCCGAGCGAGGTGTCCGCGCGCAGCTCGAAGCGCAGCGCGCCGGTGTAGAAGGCGATCGCCTCGTCGTAGTCGCGCACGACGAGCGTGACGAGCCCGAGTCGGCGCATCAGGTGCCGGGCTGGACGTGGTCGGCGAAGAAGTCGGCCAGCGTGTCCGGGGTGAAGTTGTCGGACGCCCGCAAGTCCGTCTTCGTGAGCCAGCCGACGAGCGGGCGGTCCTTGACCGTGAACACGAGCATCCCCGTGCCGCCGCTGACGCCGGCCCGATAGCGCCCGTCGAGGCCGTTGCCGCGCCAGTCCGCCTCCACGTGGGTGCCCTCGGTCATGTTGCCCAGCTGCGTGTCCGCGGCCTCCTTGGCGTCGTCGAC
>NZ_DATBKY010000232.1:0-87463 GCF_036555685.1 Actinophytocola sp.
ACCCGGATCGAGAACCCCCGCCAGGTTCGGGCATACGAGTACCCGGACCGCTACGGAATCCAGTCGCCGTCGTTCGCACGGGCAGCTCACGTCCGCTCGGCCGACGGTTTCCGGTCGCTGTTCGTATCCGGCACCGCCAGCATCATCGGCCATGAGACCGTACACGCGGGAAACGTGGAAATGCAGGCCAGAACGACTCTCGAGAACATCGCGGAGCTGGTATCCCAGGAAAATCTTCGCCGTCACGGAATCGCCGCGGAAATCACCCTACGTGATCTCGACAGCGTGAAGGTCTATTTGAAGCATCCGCGCGACGTCGATACCGTCCAGCGAGTCTGCGCATCCGTTTTCGGTTCCGGCGCCGAGATCCTGTACGCGATCGCGGACGTCTGCCGGAAAGAGCTGCTGGTGGAGATCGAGGGCTTCGTCGCCCTGCCGGGACACTGACGAGAAAAGGAGAGACCCGTGCGCAACGAATTACACCCCATCAGCCACTGGCACAGCTTCGACGAACTGCGCGCGGCGCAGGAGAAGCTGCTTGACGCCGCGCTGCGACACGCGACGCGGGCACCGTTCTATGCCGAGCGCGCCGGCGAGAGCGGGCTGTGGTCGCTGGACGACGTCCCGCTCACCACGAAGGACGACCTTCGCTCGACCTACCCGTTCGGCATGCTGGCCGTGCCGAAGGCCGAACTGGCGACCTACCACGAAACCAGCGGTACCGGCGGTGCTCCGGTCCCAACCCCCACCTACTACACGGCCGGGGACTGGGCCGAGATGGTCGACCGGTTCCTGCGCAACCCGATCCCGATGACCAGTGACGACACGCTACTGGTGCGGATCTCCTACGCGCTGGTGATGGCCGCGCACCTGGGCCACCAGTCGGGCCTCGCGGCCGGCGCCACGGTCGTCGCCGCGGACGCCCGCACGCTGACCTCGCCGTACCCGACGCTGGTCCGGATCATGCGGGACGCCGAGGTGAGCCTCACCTGGTCCACTCCGTTCGAGTGCCTGGTGTGGGCCGCGACGGCCCGGCTCGGCGGGCACCGGCCGGAGCGAGACTTCCCGGCACTGCGCGCGTTCTACACCGCCGGCGAGCCGCTCGGCCCGGCCCGCCGTGCGCGGATCTCCGAGTTGTGGGGCGGAGTTCCGGTGCTCGACGTCTACGGCTCGACCGAGATCGGCTCGGTCTCCGGCACCTGCCCGGCCGGCACCCTGCACTTCTGGGCCGATCGCCTGCTGCCCGAGATCCACGACCCGGAGACCGGCGAGTACACCCGGGAGGGCACCGGGCGCCTGGTCGTCACGACTCTGTACCAGGAGGGCATGCCGCTGCTGCGCTACGACCTGGAGGACATCGTCGAGCTGTACTACCGGGACTGCCCGTGCGGCTGGAAGCTACCGACGCTCAGGGTGCACGGCCGGATCCTGCACGACTACGTGGTCGCCGACCGCCAGGTGTCGGCGGCGGAAGTCGAGGAGACGGTCTTCCGGCTGCCGGCCGACTACGGCGTGCTGTTCTGGCGCGGCCAGGCGGCCGGCGACCGTTTGCGGGTACAGATCGAGGTGGAACCGGCCCACGCGACCGCGGCGGCGGCCGACCTGCACGCGCTGCTGACCCGGGCCTTCGACGTGCCTACCGACGTGGAAACGGTCGATCCCGGCACGATCGTCCCGCTGGACGTGCTGAAGGGAACCCGTCGCACCGCGAAGCCCCGGCGGTTCTTCGGCCCCGGGGAGGATTGGGACGACGCGGTCATCCAGGCCTGAACAGCCGGGACGCCGGGCATGATGCATTCCGGCAATCCCACGATGAACTCGGCACGGATTCAGCCGCTGCTCGCGATCGTGGCCGGGGCGCTTCGGCGGGACGGGCTGCGCCACCGTCCGTCGGATCGGCGCAGCCATGCGAGCGGCAGGGTGTAGAGCGCCAGCGCGGCGTCGACCGCGCGCATCAGCAGGAACAGCGGCGCCCACAGCAGGTACCTCGGCCGGTGTTCGACCGCCGCGACCGCCGCGGTCAGCAGCACGTCCGGGAGCAGGACGCCGAGGCCGACCGAGCCGAGGGACAGGTGCTCCGCTACCGCGCGATACGTATCGCCGAACCCCGGCCACCCCGCGCTCGCCGGCACGAGCTCGGGCACGGCGAGCAGGATCACCAGCGGCGGCAGCAGCATCATCAGCAGGCTCGCCGTGACCAGCTCGAGCGCGAAGAGCCCGAGCATCGCCGTGAACAGGTTCGCGCCCGGCCGGTAGCGGCGGACCGTCTGCCAGAAGCCCAGCGCCCACCGCTTGACCTGCCGGATGTAGTCCCTGATCTGGTCGGGGTCCTGGGTCATCGCGCGGGCCTCGAGGCAGAACCCGACCTTGCCCAGGTTCCGTTGGTAGACCTCGAAGGTCATGTTGAAGTCCTCGATGACCAGCCCCGGCGGGTTGATGTCGATGTCCGGCAGCACCTCCGACCGGTACAGGCTCGCGAAGCCCGGCACGATCGAGACGGCGTTCGTGCGCCGCCACGCCTGCCCGAACTTCACCAGCCGCTGCACGAGCGCGTAGACCCGCGACCGGTGCGCGGTGAGCAGCTGGGCGACGAAACCCCTGCGCGGCGACTCCCAGTCGGTGACCGCGCAGCCGGCGATGGCGACCACCGCCGGGTCGTCGAACAGCGGCAGCGCGGCGCGGAAGTAGTCGCGGTGCAGCCGGGTGTCGGCGTCCAGCAGCAGCACCGCGCGGTACCGCTGGGGCAGCTCGAAGCGCCGGATGCCTTCGGCCAGCGCGCCTGCCTTGCCGACGTTCGACGGCGTCTCGACGACGTGCACGCCGGCGGCTATGGCCAGCTCGACCGTCCGGTCGGTCGAGCCGTCGGACACGACGTGCACGTTCCGCGCCGGGACGAGCTCGGTGATCGCCGCGAGCGAGCGGGCCAGCACGAGTTCTTCGTTGTGCGCGGCCATGAGCACGGCGACGCGCTCGATCGTCACGTGTGCCGTCGGCTTCGTCGGCCCCGACCGCGCTACCGGTGCGGGCGCGGGGCGGTCGGGCACCGGGTGCAGGCGCTGGTCGGTCATCCGGGCCAGGCCGACCATGCCCCAGATCGTGAAGTTCACGCCGATGACGAAGATGACGAGCAGCCAGGTGGGGATCATCCGGAGCTCACCTCGTCGCCCGTCCGGCCGAGCCAGTGCCGGTCGAGCACCGACCAGACGAGGTGGTCCTCCGGGCCGAACATCCACAGGAAGACCCCACCGACGTGGAACCTCCGCGCCAGGTCGAACTTGGCCGACGCGCTGTAGGCGTTCTCGAACCACAGCTCGTGGTGGATGCCGTAGTCGCCGACGTAGCTGAAGTGGGGGGACTCGTTCAACTGGTCCCAGACCACGTCGGCGCCGAACTCCTCCGACCTGCCGTAGGCCTGCAGCCAGGTCACCGGCTCACCCTTGCCCTGCGCCCAGTCGTAGCCGTAGAGCGGTATGCCGAGCACGATCTTGCCCACACCGATGACCTTGGTCGCGTAGTCGAGGACGTCGCGCACCCAGGGCAGCGGGGCGACCGGGCCCGGATCCGAGGTCGCCCAGTGGTAGTCGTAGGCCATGATCCGCACCTGGTCGGCGACCGCGCCGATCGCGGCGTAGTCCTGGGCCCGGTTGCGCTCGTCGTAGCCCCGGTCGGAGGTCTTGGCGAACACGTCGACCGAGAGGAGTTTGTCCCGCTCGTGCAGAGCCGCGGCCAGCTCGGTGACGAATGCGGTGAACACGTCGCGGTCGACCGCGCGCAGCTCCTCGTAGTCGATGTCGATTCCCTGGTAGTGCTCGCGTTCGACCAGCCGCACGATCTCCCGGACGTGGTGGCGGCGGGCCGCGGCGTCGTGCAGGATGCGCGTGATGACGTCCTCGCGCCAGCTGCCGTCGAAGACGTTGGCGATCGTCGGCATGATCGCAAGACCGGCGGCGCGCATCCGGTCGAGCTGCGCGCGCCACCGCGCCTCCTTGGCCGCCGGGTGCCAGGTGACCCGCCCGTCGGTCTCGATGCCGTACAGCCAGGGCGAGATCGCGGTGAGCGAGTCGGCTCCGGCCACGGCCGAGTCGGCGGGCGCACCGACGCTCCAGTAGGGCAGCGCGGCGATCGTGTTCGGCATGGTCGCGGCGCCTGCGCCGAGCTGGTGCACCAGCCACACCACCAGCAGCTCGGCGAAGAGCAGCAACGTCAGCCGGCGCCTCGTCGCGCCGACGCGGGGGTTCGTGGGCAAGCGTCGCCTCCCACCCGCATCAGCCGGCGACGGTCGTCGCGATGCCGACCGGCCGCGGGGTGCGGCGTTCGGCCACCACCGCGGCGATGATCTCGTCGAGCGACCGGGTGGGGTGGAACCCGGCCCGGTCGTGCGCCCGGGTGCAGTCGGGCACGCGCCGCTGCATGTCCTCGTACCCGGGACCGTAGGCCTGCTCGTACGGCACCGTGACGATCCCGGACGTCGAGCCCGTCGCGGCGATCACCTTGTGCGCCAGCCGTTCGATGGTCACCTGCTCGGCGTTGCCGAGGTTGTACGCCTGGCCGTATGCGCCGGGGTCGGCGACCAGCGCCACCAGAGCGGGCACGACGTCGAGGACGTGACAGAAACATCGCGCCTGGCGCCCGGTGCCGAACACCGTGAGCGGCAGGCCCGCGAGTGCCTGGTCGACGAACCGGGGGATCACCATCCCGTACCGGCCGGTCTGTCGGGGACCGACGGTATTGAAGAGGCGGACGATGACGGTCGGCAGCCCGAGCTCGCGGTGGTAGAGGTGGGCGAGTGTCTCGTCGAGCGCCTTGGCCTCGGCGTAGGACCACCGGTCCGTCAACGGGGAGCCGACGATCCGGTCGTCGTCCTCGCGCAGCCCGGCGGTCGTGTTCTTGCCGTACACCTCGCTGGTGGACGTGAGGAGCACCGGCACCTGATGCTCGAGCGCCACGTCGAGTACCACCTCGGTGCCGTGCAGATTGGTACGCAGGCTGTCGAGGGTTCGCGCCATGATGGTGAACACGCCGACCGCCGCGGCGAGGTGGTAGACGTCGTGCACGCCCGCCATCGCGTCGCGCACCGCGTCCTCGTCGCACACCGAACCGCGAACCAGCCGGAACCTGGGTTCGGCGGCCACGGCCGCGAGGTTGTGCACGCTCCCGGTGCTCAGGTCGTCCAGCACGACGACCTCGTGGCCGAGCCCGAGCAGGTGCTCGGTGAGGTGACTGCCGATGAAGCCGGCGCCCCCGGTGACCAAGCTGCGCATGCGTGTCTCCTTCGGCTCACACGAGGACTCGGTGCGACACCGCTTCGAACCGGTAGGTCGCGTCGAGCACGAGCGGGCACTCCGCGACCCAGTCGTAGGGATGGCCGGGATGGACGGTGTGGACGAGCGCGAGGTCCCAGTCGCCACCACGCGGCTCGCCGACCCCGTCGAGGACCCGCCCGTCGGGCAGGGTGACGCGGTCGACCAGCGGGTCGTAGTAGTCGACCTTCGCGCCGCGGTCGAGCAGCCGCTCGATGATCTCCAACGCCGAGGACTCGCGGAGGTCGCGTACGCCGGGCTTGTAGGCGACGCCGACGACGACCACGCGTGCGCCCGCCGTCCCGCGGCCCGAGTCGGAGAGCACGGCCACCGCCCGCTCGACCACGCGCTGCGGCCGGGTCGCGATGAGCGCCATCGCCTGGCTGGTCAGCGGCGCGCCGTTGCGGAACTCACGCAGCTGCCAGAGCAGGTAGTGCGGATCGCAGGGAATGCAGTGCCCGCCGACGCCGGGTCCCGGGTAGAACGCCAGGAACCCGTACGGCTTGGTCGCCGCGGCCCGGGTGACCTCCATCGGGTCGAGGCGCAGCGTCTGGCAGATCTCGGCGAACTCGTTGGCAAGGGCGATGTTCACCGCACGGAACGAGTTCTCGTACAACTTCGTCAGCTCGGCCGCCTCCGCCGACCCGACGACGTGCAGCGACGGAGTGAGCCGCGCCAGCACACGCCGCGCCCGCGCGGCGCACGCGGCGGTGACCCCGCCGACGACCCGCGGCGTCGTCGCCTGCGCATGGTCGGCGTTTCCGGGGTCGATGCGTTCCGGGCTGAACGCGACGAAGACGTTGTCGCCGGCGACCATGCCGCGCTGGCGCAGCGGTTCGGTGAGCAGCTGGTTGGTCGTACCGACGAAGCTGGTCGAGGTGAGGATCAGCGTCTGGCCCGGGGTCGCGTGGGCCACGAGCGACGCACAAGCAGCGCGCAGTGGCCCGAGGTCGGGCACCAGGTGGCGGTCCAGCGGCGTCGGCACGCAGACGATCACCGCGTCGGCCTCGGCCAGCCGGGCCGGATCCGTGGTGAGCTCGAACCGGTCGTCGAGCAGCGCCGGGCGCAGCCGGGCCCGGTCGCCGGCGGTGAGGTCCGCGTCTCCCGACTCGATCACGCGAAGCCGCTCGGCGCTGCGGTCGACGCCGATCGTGCGCACGCCCGCCTGGTGCAGGCCGAGCGCCGTGGGCAGACCCACGTATCCCATCCCGACGACGGCGACGCTGGACTGTTCCGGCGACGCCCCGGAGCGTGCCGGGTCGACGGCGCCCGCCAGGTTCTCGTTGACGGCTGTCATGGCAAGCTGGCCCCCCTCTGCTCCCGGGTCCCGTTCCTCGAGGTCGGGCCGAATCGGGTGAAATACCTGTTGGCGGGGTTGGGCTCGATGCCCGCGTCCCGCGCGATCTTGACGACTTCGAGCGCGCTGTGTGCCTTGAGCTTTCGGAAGATGTGCCGCATGTGGGTGCGCACCGTGTTGCGGGACAGGTGCAGCAACTCGGCGATCTGCACGCTGTTCGCACCGTCCACCATGGCGACGAGCACGTCGTGCTCCCGTGCGCTGAGCAGCGCGACCAGCCTGGTGGCCGGTGCGGCGTGGTGCGCGTCCTCACGCAGCATGCGAACCATCGCGGTGACGTGTTCCGGCGAGTAGGAGATCTGCCCCTGGCACACCGCCTGCACGGTGTCGAGGAGTTCATCGGTGGAGCTGTCCTTCGACACCCAGCCGTCGAACCCGGCCACCGCCGCACGAGCAGCGAGCTCGGTGTCGTCCGCGGACGTCAGGACCAGCAGTGCGGCATCCGGTGCCAGGCCGGCGAATCGTGCCGCCAACGCCTCGACGGAGTCGGCGCTCGTGTCGATGTCGACGGCGATCACGTCGGGCCGGCTGTCGCCGATCGCCCGCGGCAGGTCGGGGTCCGTGGGTCCTGCGCTGCCGACGACCGCGAAGTCGGCGAGGGAGGAGAGGCTGAGCTCCAGCGCCTCGACGAACACCCGCTGCTCGTCGACCAGAAAGATCCGGATCCTTTCCACCTGACGAGTCAATCCCCTGGATTTCCGTATGTCCACGTCAACGATAACTAATTCGGCATCACACAGATTGTGGAGACGGTTATGGCCGGATATACATGGGTGACCACTCGTGCACTGACCGATGTTTTTCGGCGGATCCGTAACAGCCGGCGCCGTGCCTCGACACATGCCTTGAGCAGCACGTGAGGCAGCTTCCGGGGAGTGAGCGCGATGCCGATCGAATGTTGTAAGAATGCACCGGTATTCGGCGAGACCGGGATAGGGTCCAGCGAATCGGGATCGTGTGGACATAACGATAATTTCAGGCGTCGTTTCGTCTCGGTTCCGGGCCGGCGGAGGGCGGCATGACCAGCGTCGTGATCGGCGATGACCGAGCCTTGCTCGTCGAGTCGTTGACGGTCGCATTAGGACACTTCGACCTCGTGGTGGCCGCGAGCGGACGCGACCTGACCGAGGTCGTGGCGGCGGCGGGCCGGCTCGATCCGGATGTCTGCGTCCTGAACCGCGGTCTGCTCGATCCCGCACCCCGGGACGGGATGGCCGCGGTTCGTGCGGCGGCCCCGCGGACGGGAGTGGTGCTGCTGACCGAGGCCACCTATGCGGCCGGGACGGCGCTGGGCGAGCAATGCCGGGCCGACGGCTATGTCCACATGGCGAGGAGATGCGCGGACCTGGTCGACACGATCCGTCGCGTGGCGACCGGCGAGGTGGTCGACATCGAGGCCTGGCGGCGGCAGGCGAACGTCCCGGTGCAGCGGGCGAACCGACGGACGCTCACCGACAATCTCACCGACCAGCTCACCGACCGCGAACGCCAGTGCCTGGCCCTGCTGGTCGACGGCCAGCGAACCGAACTCATGGCCGGGCGGCTGGGTGTCTCGGTCACCACGGTGCGTAGCCATGTCCAGGCGCTGATGCACAAACTCGGTGTCCACTCCCGACTGGAGGCCGCCGCGTACGCGGTCCGCAACGCACGCGTCACGCCGTGCGGCGGACCGGATTTCCCGCGATCGCAAAGGGCTGCGCGGTAGGAGCCAGGGACGGCCGCCGGGTGAGGCAAAATCACCCCGCTGCACGTGGTTCGGGCGTGCCCGCTCACCTAGCTTCGGTGAATGCGAACCTCACGTCATCGGAAGAGCCTCGGGCGGAGACCGTGTTCGGTGTCGCTGGCCTGCGCACTGGTCGGCTTCGCGTCGACGTTGAGTGTGGTCACCCCGGCTCAGGCGGCGACGAACACCGTGGTGAGCCTGACTTTCGACGACGGCAACGCCAACCAGATGACCGCGCTGCCCATCCTGAACAAATACGGGATGAAGGGCACCTTCTACATCATCACGGGTGTCATCGGTACGCCCAACTACCTGACCCGGGCGAACCTGTCCACATTGGCGGCGTCCGGAAACGAGATCGGCGCCCATTCGGTGAACCATCCCGATCTGACGGGGGTGCCGATCGACGAGGCCAAGCGGCAGATCTGCAACTCGCGTGCCGACCTGACGGACTGGGGCTTCCGCGTGACGTCGTTCGCCTACCCGTACGCGAGCGCCAGCACCGCCGTGGAGAACGCGACCCGCGACTGTGGGTTCAACAGCGCGCGGGGGCTCGGCGACATCGCCTCGGCCCACGGGTGCTCCGGCTGCGACCGGGCGGAGACCCTCCCGCCGGCCGACCCCTACTGGCTCAAGGCCGTCGACCAGATCGACACCACCTGGACGCTGCAGCAGATGAAGAACGTGGTGACCGCGGCGGAGGGCCGGGGCGGCGGGCTCGTCCCGTTCACGTTCCACAACATCTGCGACGGCTGCGACTCGCTGGCGATCAGCCCCACCGTGTTGGACAGCTTCCTGAGTTGGCTCAAGGCCCGCGGCGCGCTCGGCACCACGGTGAAGACCATCGACCAGGCGATCGGCGGCACGGTGAAGCCCGTCGTGCGCATCCCGCCGCCTACCAACACGGGACTGACGAACACCTCGCTCGAACAGTCGACCAGCGGCACCGGGTTCCCGGACTGCTGGATGGCCGGCGGGTGGGGGAGCAACAACCCTGTCTGGTCGCGCACGACCGACGCGCACAGCGGGTCCTTCGGCCAGCGGCTCGACATCAGCGGCTACGTGAACGGCGACGCGAAGCTGATGCCCCAGATGGATCTGGGCTCGTGCTCGCCGAGCGTGACGCCGGGGCGGACCTACAACCTCGGCACCTGGTACAAGGCCACCGGCATCACCCAGTACGCGCTCTACTACCGGAACGCCACCGGAGCGTGGGCGTACTGGACGTCCAGCCCGTGGTTCGCCGCCGCGTCGACCTGGACCCAGGCGACCTGGACGACGCCGCCCGTGCCCGCCGGCGCGTCGGGCATGAGCTTCGGCCTCGCCCTGATCACCAACGGCTCGCTGACCACGGACGACTACACGTTCGCCGGCAGCGCGGGCGGCAGCCCGGCGGCCAAGGCGCCGGCGACGCGGAGCCGGCCGAGCGGTACGACCCCGGTGCGCGCCACGGTGATCGCCAGGGGTGCGCCGACAGTGCCGGGGGCAGGCGCGGTCCGACCGGGAACGTTGATCGCGGTGCCTACACCGGACGACGCCCACTGACGTCCGGTACCCGGAGGCCGCCGGCTGGTGGACACCGGCCGGCGGTCGTTCTCGCCGTCCTACTGGCGCTCGTGAGCGCGTCCTGCGTGGCACCCCGGACGGCCGAACGGACCGGCCGGTACCCACTGCACACCGGGATCGTCGCGACGACGTTCTGGGTCGGTGAGGTGTTCGACCCGACCGCACCGGACGGCAGCCAGGAGATTTCGGCGTACGACCCGCGGTGGCTCGCCCACTACGGCGGCTGCGACGGCGTCCGCGTCGCGGGCAGGTGCGACACCGAGCGGCGCACGGCGCGCAACGGCTACTTCCCCACGAGGATGGCCCCTCGCGAGAACCCTTTTTACCTGGACCTCCCGTTCGACGACGTCAACGACGACATCGCGTTCGACCGGCGGGACGCGGTGGTGCCGTGGGCCCGGGAGCCGCGGTACCGGGCGCACTCGGGTGACCGGTCGTTCAGCTACCTCAAGAACCGCTGGGTGCGGATCGCCCGCGGCGGTCGCGTGTGTTACGGCCAGATCGAGGACGCGGGCCCCGGCGAGTACCACGACTCCGCGTACGTTTTCGGCTCCGCCCGGCCGGCGAACACCAGGTACGGCGGCGCCGGAATGGACGTCTCGCCCGCCCTGAACGGCTGCCTCGGCTTCACCGAACTGAACGGCACCGCCGACCGCGTCGACTGGCGGTTCGTGGACGATGCCGAGGTCCCGCCGGGCCCGTGGCGGACCATTGTCACGACCCGTAGGTGACCTCGGTGTCGGCGACGCATGCGCCGTCCTCGACGGGCACAACCTTTCGACCCGTCATCCGTGCTCCACTCAGGACATTCACGGCCGTGCGGCGGGTGGCGGCGCAAGAGCTCGCTCGGCTCTCGTCCGACGGTCCGTTGACCGCCGGGGCGGCCCGGTGAGAGGTCCTGGCCGGAATTGGCCGCCGCCGCTACACAAGATCAAGATTAGTGACCGGTTGGCGTCAGTCGGTAAGATCCGGCCGTCGGATCGCGGCCGGGAGTCATTCGAGGTGGCGGGGTGTCGGAAGCTGCTTCTGAACGCGAGCGCGTGCTCGGGCCACCGCCAAGCGCGGCCGAAATCACGACCTACGATGAACTCGTCGATCGGTTGCGTGCGCTGCGCGTCTGGGGCGGAATGTCCTACCGAGAACTTCATCGACAGGTGGTGCGCCTCCGGAAAGCGCGTGGCGTCGCGGAGTTGCCGGTCTACAACACCGTGTACCGCTGCCTGCAGCCCGGTCGCGCGCTGCTGGATGATGCCCTGGTCGCCGATATCGCCACGGCACTGCTCGGTGATCCGGCTCCGGCGCAGGCGTGGCAGCGGGCCTGTGTGGCGATCGAGCAACGTCGGTCCACCGCCGCGATCGTCGCGGTGGCCGATGGGCTTCCCGACGACCTGGCGGAGTTCACCGGTCGTGTCTCGGAATGCGCCGCGATTCTCGAAGGACCGGACGACGGCACGGGGAGCACGGCCGTTGTCTACGTGCTGGAAGGCATGGCGGGTGTCGGCAAGACCACCCTCGCGGTGCACGTAGCACATGCGCTGCGGGCCGCTGGCCGGTTCACCGACCTGTGCCTTTCGGTGAACCTGCGGGGGTTCGACGCCGAACTCCCACCTGCGGACCCCGCGGCGTTGCTGTCCGGCTTCCTGCGCCGGCTCGGAGTGCCCGCCGGCCATGTGGCGACACTGACCCTCGCTCACCGTGCCGCCTTGTTCGGAAAGCTGCTCGCCGGCCGACGCGCGCTGCTGCTACTGGATAACGCCGCGTCGGTGGAGCAGGTCCGTCCGCTCGTGCCGAGCAGCTCGTCCTGCCTCGTGCTGGTGACCAGCAGACGCCGGCTGGAGGGGCTGCCGGCGACGCATCTGCGGCTGGAGGTGCTCCGCCGGGAGGAGTCGGTCGCGCTGCTGCGCCGCATCGCCGGCACCGAAAGGATGGACGCCGACCCGGCCGCGGCCGCCGGGATCGCCGAGCTGGCCGGCCACCTGCCGCTGGCACTGTCGCTGGTGGCCAACAGGATCCGGTCGACACCCGACTGGGCCCCGGCCGACCACCTTGCCCGGCTGGCCGAGCGCACGGACCGCCTGCGCCTGGAGGACGGCGTGCAGGCCACCATCGGCCTGTCGTACGACCAACTCCCGGCCGGAGCCCGCCGGCTGCTGCGCCTGCTCGCGCTGCACCCCGGCCGGGATGTCGACGGCTTCGCCGCGGCGGCTCTCGCCGGTTGCGGGCCGGGCGACGCGGAGGCGGCTTTGGCCGCGTTGGCCACGACGAACATGCTCCGGCAGCGCGTCACCGGGCGTTTCGAGCTGCACGACGTGATCCGGATGTTCGCCGCGAGCCGGGCCACGGACGAGGAACCGGCCAGCGCCCGGCGCGCCGCCCTGACCCGGCTGCTCGATCATTACCGGCACTCCGCTCTGCTGGCGATGAACCACTACGCCCCGCATGAGGCACACCGGCTGCCTGCGGTGCCCGACCGCGACATCCCGGCACCCGGGTTCGCCGACCGCGCGTCGGCCACGGCCTGGCTGGATGCCGAGCGGGTGAACCTTGTCGCGGCGGCGATCCATGCTGCGGCGCACGGATGGCCCGAGCACACCGGCCACCTGTCGATGATCCTGTTCCGCTACCTGGACCTGTCCGGACATCACCTGGACGCAGAAATCCTGCACGCGGCCGCGAGCCGCACCTCGGCCGACGCCCTCGCCCGGGCACGGGCGCTGACCCACCTCGGGATCGCGCACATCAACCTCAGCCGCTTTCACGCGGCGAGGGACGAACTCACCCGCGCGGCCGATCTATACCGCGATAACGGAAACCACCAGGACGTGTTCCGAGTGCTGATCAACCTCGGTGGCACCGAGCTGTACCTGGGCCGGCTCGCGGAGGCCAGGCGTCAGTTCAGGCACGCCGCGAGCAGCGCCGAGGCCACCGGTGACGAGGTGGCGTTGGGGAGGGCCATGGGCAACGTGGCCGTGGCGGACTACCTGCTTGGCCACTACCAGGACGCGATCGAGACCTGTAGGCAGACGCTCACGATCAGCCGGCGGTCCGGTGACCGCATTGTCGAAGGCGCGGCGTTGATCCACCTCGGTGCCTCGTACCAGCGGCTGCACCGCAGTCGGGAAGCGCTGACCCAGCTGCAGGCCGGACTCGCCCTGGTTCGGCGGGTCGGGCATCGCGCCGGCGAGGCCGACGCGTTGAACCAGCTGGGCTTGGTGCACGCGGCGCTCGGCGACCATCACCGCGCCCTGGACCTGCACGACCAGGCCATGGAGATCGCCACTGGCGACGGGATTCGGGAGCTCCAGGTCCAAGTCCTCAATGCCATGGGTGGCACGCAGCTCGGCCTCGGCCGGCCTGAGCGGGCACTCGGCTGTCACCGCCGTGCCCTGACCATGAGCCGGCAGCTGGACCAGCGCTACGAGCAGGCCCGCGCCCACGACGGGATCGGCCGCTGCCTCGCGGCCAACGGCGAGCTGACCGCCGCCCGCAAGCACTGGCGAAATGCGGTCTCCCTGTACACCGACCTCGGCACTGCCGAGGCGTCCGCGGTGGCGGATCGGCTGCGGAAGTCTGCGGCCGGCATCTGACGTCCGGGTGGCGCGTCGCTGATCGAAACTGATCGAAGGTACCGGGTTCATGTCCTCTACACGCAAGGCTCCAGGCCGTGGTCAACATCCACAAGTGGAAGGAGAGGACATGCGTTTTGGTAAGGCGGTCTTCAGCGCTCTCGCCGTGGTGTCCATGGCGGTTATGGGCCTGGTGACCGCTAGCGGCTCGGCGGCGGCGGCACCACCGCGCACCTGCCCGGGAACACAGATCGACAGTGCGCTGCTGATCGATACCCTGCCCGGTGGCCAAGAACGCACCGTGGGCCGGGTCAGACTCTTCTACGACAACGGACGAAACTGTGCGCAGGTGGTCACGTCGTTGACGCACCTCAGGCTGAGGGTGTGCCTCTACGTCGGAAGGGCCGATACCAGGACCTACTGCGAGGCGGTCGGTTCTGGTCGCAACTGGGTCGCCACCGGTCCGAAGCCGGCCAACGACAAGTGTGTTCGCGCCGAGGGCTGGAACTTCCTCACGGCATCGGCGGTCGGGCACGGTGAAATACCCTGGGGTCACTGCGACTGACACCGGCTCGATGCACGCGGGCGTGGTGGTCGCAGCCGGCCGCCACGCCTTCGACCCATCGTGCCGCACGCAGCTGGTCGGCCTCGACAGCGTTCTCGTGTTCGGTGGCCGTCGTCGGCGGATCGGCTGCATTGAGCGGGCAGCGGGCGCCGCGGTAGATGGTTGGCACACCTGTTGCAGTGCGTGCACAGCGATCACGTGCTTGGGGCCGAACTCAGGCGACGGGGAGGTCGGGTTCGCGCGTGTCCCGCAGTCATTCGGCCGGATCGATGTGCACCGGGTTGAGCACCCGGGACAGGAACGTCCGGGTGCGTTGCTCCTGGGGGTTCCCGATGACCTGCTCCGGCGGACCCTGTTCGACGATGACGCCGTCGTCCATGAACAGGACCCGGTCGGCGACCTCGCGGGCGAACTGCATCTCGTGGGTGACCACGAGCATCGTCATGCCCTCGTCGGCGAGCCGGCGCATCACGGTGAGCACGTCGCCGACCAGCTCCGGGTCCAGTGCGGACGTCGGTTCGTCGAACAGCATCACGTCCGGGTTCATCGACAACGCCCTGGCGATCGCCACTCGCTGCTGCTGGCCGCCGGAGAGCTGGTTCGGCATCGCGGCCTCGCGGCCGGCAAGGCCGACCCGCTCGAGGTTCGCGAGCCCGGTCTGCTTCGCCTCGGCATTGCTGCGCTTGAGCACCTTGACCTGCGCGATCGTGAGGTTGTTCAGCACGTTCAGGTGGGAGAACAGGTTGAACGACTGGAACACCATGCCGATCTTCGTTCGGGCGGCGTCCACGTCGGCATCGGGGTCGGTCAGCTCGACCCCGTCCACGACGACCGAACCCGCGGTCGGCTCCTCCAGCACGTTCACGCAGCGCAGCAACGTGGACTTGCCGGACCCGGAGGGCCCGATGACGCAAACCACCTCGCCACGCTCGACCCGCACATCGATCCCGCGCAGTACCTCGACGGAGCCGAACGACTTGTGCAGGCCGGTGATGTCGACCACGAGGTCGGGAGTACTCATGCCGTCACCTCGGTCGACTCGGGCGTGCTGATCTTCCGGCCGCCGGTCCGGCGCTCCAGGTACCGCGACAGGTAGGAGAGCGGGATCGTGATGATCAGGTAGCAGACACCGGTCACCAGCACCGGCGTGAGGCTGCGGGACTCGTTCAGGGCGACCCGGCCGAACTGGGTCAGCTCGTACTCGGACACCGATGCGCCGAGGAACAGCGCCAGCGAGGAGTCCTTCGTGAGCAGGATCAGCTCGTTGGTCAGCGGCGGCAGGATGATCTTGAAAGCCTGCGGGATGACGATGCTGACCATCGTGCGCCCCGACGACATCCCCAGCGAGCGGGCGGCCTCGACCTGACCGCGCGGCACCGCCTGGATGCCGGCGCGCAGCGTCTCGGCCATGTAGGCGGAGGCGACGATGCCGAGCGCGATCATCAGCGCCACGTACTTGTCGAGGAAGGTGCCGAACGCCAGGGGGATACCGGTGCCGACGGCGAGGATGACCAGCAGGGCCGGCAGGCCGCGGAAGAACTCGATATAGATGCCCGACAGCCAGCGGTACGCGCGTACGGTCGACAGCCGCATCAGCGCGAGGACGAGTGCGAGCGCCAACCCGAACCCGAAGCCCAGCGCGGTGTAGATGATCGTGTTGACCAGGGCGACCGTGATGACGTCCGGGAACATGTCCCGGGCGACCTCGAGGTCGAAGAACGTGGTGCGGATCTTGGTCCAGTTCGCGGTGAACGCCACGACGAGCACGACCGCGACCAGGATGCCGTACTGCACCCAACGGATGACCCGGGCCCGCTTGCGCTTGGACATCGCCATGCGACGGCAACTCCTCGAGAGTGGGATCGGCCGGACGCGCAGGGGCCCGTGCGAGACGCGCGGGCCCCTGCGCCGGTCGGCTACTTGGCGGGTGGCTTCGTGCCGAACCACTTCTCGTAGATCTTGTCGTACTCGCCGCTGGACTTGGTGTCGGCCAGCACCTCGTTGACCACGTCCAGCAGGGCGGTGTTGCCCTTGCGGACGCCCATGCCGTACTGCTCGCCGGTGTCGAACTCCTTGACGACCTCGAAGTCGGTCTTCTCGTTGACCCAGTCGTAGAGCACGCCGTTGTCGTTGATGCCGGCGTCGACCTGACCGGACTCCACCGCGGTCAGCAGCAGGCCGAGATCCTCGAAGTTGACGATCTCCGCGTCCTTGGCGTTCTCGTTGGCGTAGTCGTAGCCGGTCGTCGAGTTCTGCGCGCCGAGCTTCTTGCCGGCCAGATCGGTGATGTCCTCGATTCCCGACCCCTTCTTCGCGACCAGCGCCTGGGTGGCCTCGAAGTACGGGTCGGAGAAGTCGATGTTCTGCTTGCGCTCGTCGGTGATCGTCATCCCGGCCGACGAGATGTCACACTTGCCGGAGTTGAAGTCCGCACCGGACTGGATGCCGTCGAACGGGGTGTCGACGACCTCCTGCTCGACCTTCAGCTTCTTGGCGATCAGGTCGACGAGGTCGATGTCGAAGCCGACGACGTCGCCGTTCTCCTCGTACTCGAACGGCTTGTACGGCAGCCCGGTGCAGTTGATCAACTTCCCGTCGTTCACCAGCTCGGGGCCGCTATCGGCCGCACCGCCGTTGCCGGAGTCGTCCCCGCAGCCGGCGAGTACCAGGGCCAACGCGGGCACGAGCGCCCATACCTTCAGCGTGGGTCGACGTCTCACAGTGCAACTCCTCGTCGCTCAAATCGGACTTGGCAGCGCATAGTGCCACCTCGCACGTATACCACCCAACACCAGCGGGCGATGTTGTGCGCTCGTAACCGCACCGGAACGTCTCGGTCTGATCGGCGGCACCCGTGATCGGCAAGGGGCGCCGATCGGGTCGACGTCGGTCGACAAATGTGCACATCGGCGCTCAGATGTGCATTTCGAAGTACCGGTCGCTATGCAATTCCAATGTCATTTCGGAATGCGGGATCCCCGCGGCCGCCCGGATTTTCGCGTGTGCGATGCTCGCCGTCGAGCAGCTGGGGGGCGCGATGACGACGATGAAGACTCCGGTGACTTCCGGCAGGTCACCGGCTGGACGTGGGGGCGTGGTCTCGTTTCCGCCGTGGTTCGGCGGGATATCCGCCGTCCTGGTTCCGACGTTGGTCACCGTCGCGCACGCGCTTGCCTACGGGCGGTGGATCGTGGACGACGCGGGAATCACTTTCGCATATGCGCGGTCGATCACCACCGGGGCCGGTCCGGTGCTGCAGGCGGGCGGGCCCGCGGTGGAAGGCTATTCCGACCCGGCGTGGCTGGCCGTTCTCGCGGTGGGCCGGCTGGTCGGTTTGTTCGACCGCGGCGCGTGGTTCGGCGTGCCGGACTACGTGTTGTACCCCAAGGGAGTGGCGCTGCTGTGCTGCGTCGGCGTGTACATCGCGCTGTATCGGGCGGCCACCGCCGCATGCCACCGCCCCGTGCTCGTCGCGCTCGTCGCGGGCACGGCTGTCGCGCTCACTCCGTCGTTCGTCATCTGGAGCTTCTCCGGGCTGGAGAACTCGCTCATGGCGCTCGCGGTCGCCTGGCTGGCTGCGGTCCTGGTGCGCGCAGCCATGGCGGACTGCCTGCTGACCGCGCGCACCGCGGTGACGTGCGGGCTGCTGGCGGCACTGGCGGCGCTGACCCGGCCCGAAGGACTCCTCTATGCCGCCGCGTACCCGATCGTCGTCGCCTCGTTCGTGCGTAAGGGAATCCTGCTTCGGACGGCGCGGGCGGCGGCCGTCTCGATCGCCGCGTTCGCCGTGCCCATGGGCGCATACCTGCTGTGGCGCGTGCTGACGTTCCATGCGCTGCTGCCGAACACCGCGATGGCCAAAGCACAGCACGTCCCGCATGTCACAGCCGTCCACCAGGCGATCAACCTGATCGACTACGTCGGATGGCCACTGGTGCTGATCGCGGTCGCGTGCGTGGGCGCGGTGCTGGCCCGGCCCTCACCGGCACGGCGCACGGTCGTGGTGCTCGCGGTGCCGCTGGCTCTCGCGGTGCTCTCCTTCGTCGTGCTCGTGCGCGACTGGATGGGCGAGCTCCGGTTCGCATCCCCCATCTGGCCCCTGGCCGCACTGACCGCTGCCGTCGCCGTGGCGGCCGTGACGCGGGAGATGTCGGTCCGCGGGCATGCCGTCCTCGCGACGTGCACCGTCCTCGCCTGCGTGCTGACCGCGATCACCTGGCAGCAGCGTGCGGACCGGTTCAGCCGCGGGCCCACCGTCCCGTTGTGCGCTGTCGTGGACCAGGCCCGGGTGTACGACGAGTACGCGCGGATCCTCGGTGCGCGGAACGGGTCGGTCGTGCTGCCCGACATCGGCGGCACGGCCCTCACGAGCCGGCTTCGCGTCGTCGACCTGGCCGGGCTCGCCGACCGGAGAGTCGCCGGGTACTGGGCCGCCGGCGACATGGCGGGGCTTCGCGATCACGTGTTCGCCCGGGTGCGGCCCACGATCATCCACGCGCACGGTGGCTGGTCCACGCGCACCGGGCTGTTGACCGACCCGCGTGCGACGAGCGGCTACACCGTGGTGCATCGCTACTCCGCCACGAGCGCCGACCTCGTCCGAACCGACGCGCTGGACACGCCGGGGACGCTGCCGGAGCTGCGCGCGGCCGCGAGTCGCGCCGCGGCCCGGCACCTGGTGCTGGGTGACGCGCCGCGCCGGTCCTGCGGGGCGACGCTCCGTCCCGCGTAGCGAGTCGGGTGCGGGCCTGGTGCGCCCGCCGTCCCACCGGGCGGCGCTCTCCACTGTGGACGAGGACGCTGTGGACGAGGACGCCGTGGACGAGGACGCCGTGCGACCCCGGCGCGCAAGATCGCCTGCGCCGCACGCAGGTACGCGGGTGCAAACGGCTCTGTCGTCGGCCTTGATTCGGGATTCGGTGGGTCTAGTCTGTGCTCCGCCCGACGGCCGCCGGTGTGTTCGCACGCCCGTGGTCGACCCAGCTGCCACAGGTCTTCGAGGAGGCGGCGTCGATGAGCACCCACCACCTGCGACCGAACACCGAGCGGGACCTCAGACCGGATGCGCACCGGCATCGGCGTCCGGGCGGGGCCGTGGACAGCTTCTTCGACGTCACCGAGCGCGGGTCCACAATCGGCCGCGAGGTCCGCGGCGGGTTCACCACCTTCTTCGCGATGTCGTACATCGTGGTGCTCAACCCGTTGATCATCGGTACCGTCGTGGACCGCGACGGCTCGTTCATCGCCGGCGGTGACGACGTCGGCGAGAGCACGATCGCGGTGGCCGGGGTCACCGCGCTGACCGCCGGTGTGCTGACCATCCTGATGGGCCTCGTGGGGCGGTATCCGTTCGCGCTCGCGGTCGGGCTGGGGTTGAACTCGTTCGTCGCCGTCGGCGTCGCCAGCCAGATGTCGTGGCCCGAAGCGATGGGCCTGGTGGTCATCGAGGGCGTGCTCGTGATCCTGCTCGTGCTCACCAAGATCCGGACCGCGGTGCTGCACGCGATCCCGGGCGACCTGAAGACCGCGATCAGTGTCGGCATCGGTCTGTTCATCGCGTTCATCGGTTTCGTCGACTCGGGCGTGGTCCGCCGCATCCCCGACGAAGCCGGTACGACCGTCCCGGTGACCTTCGGGATCGGCGGCGAGCTGCAGGGGTGGCCGACGTTGGTGTTCGTGGTCGGCCTCGCGGTCACCGCGATCCTGGTGATACGCCAGGTGCGCGGCGCGATCATCATCGGGATCCTGTCCGCCACGGTCGTCGCCATCGTGGTCGAGACCTTGTTCCACCCCGGACCGGCGATCGTGGACGGGCAGCCGTCGCCGACCGGCTGGCGCCTCAACGTGCCGCAGGTGCCGACGGACTGGTTCGCGTTGCCTGATCTGCAGCTGCTCGGGAACTTCGACCTCGTGGGCGGCTTCACCCGCATCGGCGCGCTGGCCGCCGTCATGATCGTGTTCGCACTGATGCTGTCGGACTTCTTCGACACGATGGGCACCGTGGTCGGCCTGAGCAGCCAGGCCGGCCTGCTGGACAAGCAGGGCCACGTCCCGGGCGTGGGCCGGGTGCTGTTCGTGGACTCGCTCGCGGCCGCGGCCGGCGGGGCGGCCTCCAGCTCGTCGAACACGACCTACATCGAGTCCTCCGCGGGCATCGGCGAGGGCGCCCGGACGGGTGTCGCCAGCCTGCTCACCGGCGTGCTGTTCCTCGCCGCGATGTTCTTCACCCCGCTCGTCACGGTCATCCCGTTCGAGGCGGCCACGCCGGCCCTCGTCGTGGTCGGCCTGGCCATGGTGTCCCAGATCCGGCGCATCGACTTCACCGACGTCGCCGTGGTGATCCCCGCACTGCTGACCGCCGTGCTGATGCCGTTCACCTACTCGATCTCGGTCGGCATCGGCGCCGGTCTGATCAGCTACGTCGTGTTTCGTGCGTTCCAGGGCCGCGCCCGCGAGATCCACCCTCTCCTGTGGATCGTGTCCGCCCTGTTCCTCCTCTACTTCGCAGTGCATCCACTGCGGGAACTGTTCGGAATCAGCGGCTGACGTTCAGGTGGCGGTCATTTCGGGTGTGGCCGAAACGTTTCCGGGTGTGCCGGCGAGAGCGCCACAATCGTGGCCGATTCCGCCGTCCGAGGAGCGTTGCGATGGTTGCCGATGTCGTGATCGCCGGTGCCGGTCCGGGCGGGCTGATGCTCGCCTGCGAGCTGCGCCTGGCCGGCGTGCGTCCGGTCGTGCTGGAGCGGCTGCCCGAGCCGAGGCGGGAGAACCGGGCCAACGGCCTGGTCGGCCAGGTGGTCCGGATGCTCGATCGCCGCGGTCTGTACCGACCACTGGCCGGGAAAGCCGAGCCACCGCAACCGATCCCGGCGTTCTTCTTCGGCGCCGTGCCCATGGACCTGCACGTGCTCGACGACAACCCGTTCTATCTGCTGCCCGTACCGCAGACTCGTATCGAGTCGGTACTGGCCGAACGCGCCGCCGAGCTGGGCGTCGAGGTGCGCCGGGGCCACGAGCTGACCGGCCTGTCCCAGCACGCCGACACCGTCACCGTCGAGGTCGCCGGCCCGGACGGGCGTTATGCGCTCAGCAGCCGCTACGTGGTCGGCGCGGACGGCGCACACAGCACGACCCGCAAACTCGCCGGCATCGGATTTCCCGGCGCGGCAAGCGATGACATCGTCGTGCGCATCGCGGACGTGGCCGTGCCCGACGAGTTCGTCGACCCGGCCACCGGCGGCCTGAACCTGCCTGGCCATGGCTTCATCTCACCGATGTACCACCGCACCGAACAGGGAGTCTTCGCCTACGCACGGCTTCCGTCCCGGCCGGACCTGGTGTTCACTCTCGAGTGGACGACCGGCGGGATCGACACCGACGCGTCGTTGACGCTCGAGGAGCTACACGACAGCGTCTACCGCGTCATGGGCGGCGCGGACCTGCCGCTGCGGCCACCCGATGGTGGGGGACCGCATCGCCTGGATCGCTCGGTCGGCGTCCACACCCGCCTGGCCGACCGGTATCGCCACGGCCGGGTGCTGCTGGTTGGCGACGCCGCCCACGTGCACTTCGTGATCGGCGGACCGGGACTCAACCTCGGCCTGCAGGACGCGGTCAACCTGGGCTGGAAGCTGGCGGCCGTGATCCAGGGCCGGGCACCGGCCGGGCTGCTGCACACCTACGACACCGAGCGGCGGCCGGTCGGTGAGCGAGTAGCCATGCACAGCCAGGCCCAGCTCGCGCTGCTGGCCCCCGGCACCGAGGTAACGGCATTGCGCGAACTGTTCGCCGAGCTACTGCGTGACCAGCACACCGTGGCGCGCATCGCGAACATGATGGCGGGTGCGGACATCCGCTACGACATGGGCACCGAGTGCGCTCACCCGCTCGTCGGCCGGTGGGCTCCCGACCTGCTGCTCAAGACCGACAACGGCCAAGTCCGGCTCGCCGAGCTGACCACGGCCGCCCGCCCGCTGCTGCTCGACCTCACCGAGGACGCGTCGCTCGCGACAGCGGCGGTCGGGTGGCGCGACCGTGTGGAGACCATCGTCGCCCGCACCCAGCACGCCACGCCCACGGCATTGCTGCTGCGCCCCGACTGCCACATCGCGTGGGCCACCGACACGCCACGCCCGGACGAAGCCGAGCGTGAGTCCCTGCGTACCGCGCTCGCCACCTGGTTCGGCACACGCTGAACACCTGCGGTCACCCGGTGTTGAGCCTGACCAGGTCCTGGCCCAGGACCGTCGCGTGGTGGAGCACCGCCTTGCCGTCGCGGCGACTGGAGACCAACCGGGCCGCCCGCAGCGCCGCGCTGTGCTCCGACGCCGACGCCGCGCTGATGCCGAGCTCCCGCGCGATGTCACCGGTGGTGTGCTCGGCCGCCAGCAGGCGCAGCACCGCCGCCCGGGTCGTCCCGAGGATCGCCGCGAGGGTGTCGGACTCGCCACCGACCCGGATGCCCAGCGCGGCCGGTGCCGGGTAGGCCAGCAGGACCGGCTGCTCGGGCAGCTCACCCACCAGCGGCGGTCCCGTCCAGAACGCGCTCGGCGTGATCACCAGTCCCCGCCCGGCCAACCGGACCGTGCGGTCCTGCGGGCTGTCGATCCGCAGGCAGTCCCCGCGCCAGCTCGCCCCGGGCAGCATCGTGGTGAGCGCGGCTGCGACCCCGCGGCTTGCCAGCAGCCGCCCGTGCTGGGCCAGCTCGTGGTGGTGGTTGGCCCGGACATCGGCCCAGTACGGCTGCATCGTCGCGCTGAACGCGGTTCTCGTCCCGTGCACCAGCACCCGTCCGGCGTCGCGGTCACCCTCGACGGCGTACCTGAGCAACAGCGGAACACCCGAGTTGGGAGCGCCGAAGAACAGCGCCAGTTCCTCGCGCACCCGCTCCCGGCCGAAACCCAGCACGGTATCCATCCCCTCGTCGAGATCCGTGCTGGCGGCGAGAGTGGGCGTCAACGCCCAGGAGAAGTGTCCGCCGAGCTGCCGCACCGCCGGCCGCGCCGACTTCGGGACCGCCGCCAGCGCGTTGCAGCGCCACCGCTCGCCCCACGGCGCACGGATCCCGCGGCGCAGCCCCCGAGCCGCGAACTTCAGCTCCAGCGACGGAGCCGGCTCGGGCAGGAAGCGCGTCGACGCGAAGTCGTGCGCGGTGAACAGGATTCGCAGCATGCCGTCCCCCTGACGGTCCACCATAGCGCCCGTACCGCTGAATCCCGCCCCGCCCGCGGCCGGCTGCGGAGCACAGCCGGAACGCCACCCGGTCGCGCGTCCGTGAGGCGTCCAAATCGGACAGCAGGCCACCGCGGGACACGGGCGGGTGACCCGTCGGATGGTCCGGCTCGGATGATGTGCCTGCACCACGTCCTACCTGCGGATTGGTGAGCCACGACGCTGCGTTCACATCTTGCGCCGCTCGCGCGGGGAACGGACAGTGCGACCATGACGAGGTTGGCCGACGCCGGTCGCGACGGCTGTCGCAGCCGGGAACTGCTGCGATGAAGGTACTCATCGCGGATGACTCGGTCCAAATGCGACAGGCGCTCACCTATGTCATCGAGGCCGAGCCCGACATGCGGGTGCTCGCGGCGGCGTCTGCCGACGAGGCTGTCGAGCTCGCCGCCGCCCACCTTCCCGACGTGGCCGTCCTCGACGTTCACATGCCCGGAAACGGTGTGGTCGCCGCCGACCGGATCCGCCGGGTCGCGCCGGACGCGAGGCTGATCGTGCTGACCGGCGACGCCACCGCGCTGTCCCGCCCGGACTGCGACCGCCTCGGGCTCAGCGACTTCCTGGTGAAGGGCGTGCCCAACGCAACGATCATCGCGGCGATCCGGCGGGCAGGCGGCTCTCGCCCCGCCGCGGACGCCTGAGGAGCATCCGCTCAGGCACGGCAATCGCGCCGGCAGCAGGTGGCGCAGACGTTTCGCCTGATTTGCGGGCTTTGTGTGGATGGCGAGCCGAGTGGGTTGATCGCGGGCGCCGTGATCGCCATCGGGGTGTTCGCGTCACCCCGGACGGGTGATGTGGCATCGCGGTGACCTTGTTAAGCCGGGGATGCAGATATGTCCGTGCGCTTTCCGACAAAGCTAGGGGGGCCATGCTCACGGTCGAGAAGCTGCAGGACGCCGCAGTGGCCCGCGAGGTCCGCGCGCATGCTCGAGCCTGACCCCTCCTTTCGGCCGGTTCGAACCCGTGACGGCTACCCGCCGCTCGAGGACCTCGGGCTGATCGGTGACGGCTCGACCGTGGCGCTGGTCGGCCTGGACGGCGGCATCTGCTGGCTGTGCCTTCCGCGCTTCGACTCCGAGCCGCTCCTGTGCGGCTTGCTGGACCGCGACCGTGGTGGTCATTTCAGCATCACCCCGGACGGCCTGACCGAGGCGCGGCAGCGCTACGAGCCCGACACCGGCGTGCTGGTCACCGAGATGCGTACCGCCACCGGCACGGTCCGGATCACCGATGCGCTGGCCCTGCGCCCCGGCGCCGACCTCACCGACGACGCTCCCGCCGGCCGCGGCGAGCTGGTCCGCTCGGTGGTGGTCCTGCACGGCAGCGTCCGGCTGCGGGTGGACCTCGCGCCCCGGGGCGGCGCCCAGGCACGGCTCGCCGCCAGCGGCCTGGTGGTCACGCCCGCGCGACGGCCGGACCTGCGGCTGCATCTGCGGTCCACGCTCCCGCTGAGCGGCCTGCACGGCAGCCACGACCTGCGGCAGGGCGACTCGTTCGACCTGGTGCTGTCGTGGGGCCGCACGCACCGCCACCACCGGTTCGACGCGGACGCGATGCTGGCGGCCACCACCGGCGCGTGGCGCCGGTGGATGACGCGGTTCACCTACGACGGCCCGGCCGAGCCGATGGTGCGCCGGGCCGCGATCACGTTGAAGCTGTGCGACCACTGGGTGAACGGATCGATCGTCGCCGCGCCCACGTCCTCGTTGCCGGCGCCGGTCGGCGGGGTGCGGAACTGGGACTACCGCTACACCTGGATCCGGGACGCGGCCTACACGGTGTTCGCCATGCGCCGGATCGGGTTCGCGGACGAGGCGGACGCGTTCCTGGGCTGGGTGCTGGACGCCTTCGAGCAAAGCCGCCACCCCCGGATCATGTACGACCTCGACGGCGCGCCCGTCCCCGCGGAATGGGAGGACGCGGAGCTCGAGGGCTACCGGCGCTCCGCTCCGGTGCGGTGGGGCAACGGCGCGGCGGACCAGCGCCAGCACGACGTCTACGGCGAGGTCCTGGACTGCGCCGACCAGTGGGTGCGCGCCGGCGGCGAGCTGGAGCAGCCGCTGTGGACGGAGCTGGTCAACCTGGCCGAGGCGGCCCGCGAGGCCTGGCGCCAGCCTGACCAGGGCATCTGGGAGATACGGAGCGAGGGCCGGGTCTTCACCTACTCGGCGGCCATGTGCCAGGTGGCGCTGGACCGGGCCGCGGCGATCAGCGAGCGGCTGGACCTGAGCGGGCCGGTGGCGGCCTGGCGGGCGGCCGCGGGCAAGCTGCGCGAGATCATCCTGGACGAGTCCTGGAACGAGGAAACCCAGACACTGAGCGAACATCTCGACGGCGACGGCAGCCTCGACGCCAGCCTGCTGGCCCTTCCGCTGCGACGGGTCGTCCCCGCGAGCCACCCGCGCGTGGTGGCGACCGCCGCGGCGGTCGCCGAGCGCCTGTCGGCCGGCGGCGGCCTGCTCTACCGCTACCTGCACGACGACTCTCCGGACGGCATCACCGGTGACGAGGGCGCGTTCCTGCTGTGCAGCTTCTGGCTGGTCGACAACCTGGCCTTGCAGGGCCGGCTCGTCGAGGCGCAGGAGCTGTACGCCTCGCTGTGTGCCCGGGCCAGCCCGCTCGGCCTGCTGCCGGAGCAGATCGATCCGTCGACGGGTGAGTTCGTCGGGAACTTCCCGCAGGCGTTCAGCCATATCGGCGTGATCGCCAGTGGCGTGACCCTCGCCCGGGCCGGGGCGGGTGAACCGGGATGAAGGAGCGGCTGGCGATCTTCGGGGCGACCGGCGACCTCACCGCGCGGTACCTGCTGCCCGGGCTCGCCGCGCTGCGGGCCGGCGGGCATCTGGGTGACGGCTTCCAGCTGATCGGCGCCAGCCGGCACGACTGGGACAGCGACGAGTTCCGGCGGTGGGCCGCCGCCCAGCTCGACCGGCACGCCGCGGAGTTCCCGGCGGCGGCCCGGGAGGCCGTCGTGTCGTCGTCGAGCTACCGGCGGGCGGATGTCACCAGCCCCGCGGCGGTCGCGGACGTCGTCGCCGGTGACGGTCCGGTCGCCGCGTACCTGGCGCTGCCTCCGGCGGTGTTCCCCGCGGCGGTGTCCGCTCTGCACGAGGCGGACCTGCCGGCCGGCAGCAAGATCGTCCTGGAGAAGCCGTTCGGCGAGGACCTGGACAGCGCGGTGACGCTGAACCAGCTGCTCGCCGAGGTCGTGCCCGAGCAGGCGGTGTTCCGCATCGACCACTTCCTGGCGATGACCACGGTCCAGAACGTGCTCGGCACCCGGCTGGCCAACCGGATGCTGGAGCCCGTCTGGAACTCCACGCACATCGCCGAGGTCGACATCATCTGGGACGAGTCGCTGGCACTGGAGGGCAGGGCGGGCTACTACGACGGTGTCGGCGCGCTCAAGGACATGGTGCAGAACCACCTGCTGCAGCTGCTCTGCCTCGTCGCCATGGAACCGCCGATCAGCCTGGGCGAGCGAGACCTGCGCGACCGCAAGCTCGACGTCCTGCGTTCGGTGCGGCCGCTCACCGACGCCGACATCGTCCACCACACGCGCCGCGCCCGCTACACGGCAGGTCACGGCGTCCCGGCCTACGTCGACGAGGCCGGCGTGGACCCGGCACGCCGCACCGAGACCTTCGCCGAGGTGGAGCTCGAGCTGGACAACTGGCGGTGGCCGGGGACGGTATTCCGGCTCCGCTCCGGGAAGGCGCTCGGGATCGACCGCAAGGAGGTGGCCGTGCGGTTCCGGCACGTGCCGCACCTGCCCCTCGGGCACGGCGGTGAGGCGCTGCCCAACGTGCTGCGGTTCGGGCTCGACCCCGAGGACCTGACCCTGGACCTGACGGGCATCGGGGCCCGGGCGAGCACGTTCGCCCCGCTGACGCTGACCGCCCAGATCGACCCGCCCGAGCTGCCCGCCTACGGCCGGCTGCTGCTGGACGTGCTGGAGGGGAACGCGGCCCTGTCCATCCGCGGTGACGAGGCGGAAGAAGCCTGGCGCGTGCTGACCCCCGTGCTGGCGGCCTGGTCGAAAGACCTCGTCCCGCTCGGGGAGTACCCCGCCGGCTCGGCCGGGCCCGATCCCCGGCGCCGGGACCGGAACGGCTAGAAGGGAAGATCGATGGTCCATAGTGGACCGCAGCTGCGGAGCCAGCGGCTGCGCAGGGTCAACCACCAGGGCGACGCGCTGCGCCTCGGGATGAACTGGACCGAGGAGGATCTCGGCAAGCCGCAGGTCCTCGTGGACAGCGGTACGGCATGGGCCACCCGGGCACGTTCCATTTCCGGGAGCTGGTCGAGGAAGTCAGCAACGGCGTCTACGAGGCCGGCGGGAAGCCGGGCGTCTTCGCGGTCAGCGACATCTGCGACGGTGTCGTCCAGGCCACGGACGGCATGAGCTACTCGCTCATCTCCCGCGACATCATGGCGGCGATGGTCGCGATCCACGCGCTCGGGCATCCCCACGACGGCATGGTGCTGGTCTCCGGGCAACGACAAGTCGGTTTCCGCGCACCTGCTCGCGATCGCACGCTGCGACCTCCCGGCCATCCACCTGCCCGGCGGCACGCAGCTGAACGCGCCCAACTACATAACGTCCAACCAGATGTGGGAGATGGGCGCCGCGGTCGAACGGGGCGAGCTGCCCCGGCAGGACCTCCAGCGCGCGCAGCGCGGCGCCTGCCCGACGTGCGGGGCGTGCCAGTTCATGGGCAGCGCCAGCACCGGGCAGGTGCTGGCCGAGGCGCTCGGGCTGGCGGTCCACGCTCGTGCCGGCGCCGCTGACCAAGCTGCTGCGGTACGCCCGGGCGAGCGGCAAACAGCTCGTCTCGCTGATCCACCAGGACCTCACGCCACGGCGCATCCTCACCCGGGAGGCGTTCGAGAACGCGATCATCGTGCACGCTGCCGTCGGCGGGTCGACCAACGCCCTCCTGCACGTGCCGCCGATCGCGGGGAGGCGGGCATCGAGGTCACCATCGACGACTTCGACCGCATCCACCGGCGGGTTCCGGTCCTGGCCAACGTGATGTCGACGGGGCGGTACCCGGCCGAGTACCTGTGGTACGCGGGCGGCGTGCCCGCGGTCATGCTCGAGCTCCAGGAGATGCTGCACCTCGGCTGTCTCACGGTCACCGGCAAGACGCTGGGCGAGAACCTGGACGACATCGAGCACGACCCGTTCTTCTTCACCGAGCGGCGCGGCTACCTGAACAACGTCAAGGTGGCCCGGGAGGAGATCATCCGCCCGCTGTCCGACCCGTTCGGCGCCGACGGTGGAGTCGCCGTGCTGTACGGCAACCTCGCACCGGGCGGCGCGATGATCAAGACGTTCTCGGTACCGAGGGAAATGCGCGTCCACATCGGACCCGCACGCGTGTTCGACTTCGAGGAGGAGGCGATCCACGCGCTCGTGAAGCGGAGGATATCGCCGGGGGACGTCCTCGTCATCCGCTATGAGGGACCGCGCGCGAACGGCATGCCGGAGATGTACTACGCGGCCGCCATCCTCTCCGCCGACCGGCACCTGAACACCACCACCGCGATCGTCACCGACGGCCGATACTCCGGCGCCATGACCGGACCCTGCATCGGGCACGTCGCACCGGAAGCACTGGACGGCGGCCCCATCGCGTTCGTCGAGGAGAACGACCTCATCGAGATCAACGCCCCCGAACGCCGCCTGGCCATCGTCGGCACCAAAGGCGAGCAGCGCCCGGTGGGCGAGGTCGAGGCGATACTCGCGGAGCTCCGTGCCATCTGGAAGCCGCCGGGGCCACGCCACGACAGCGGGATCCTCTCCCTGTACTCGCGCGTCGCCCGCGGCACTTCCGAGGGAGCTTCGATTACATGACGCCGCAGACCGTCGTCATCGCGGACTACGACTTCGGTGACGTCGACATCGAGCGGGCGATCATCGAAGACGCCGGCCTCCGGCTGGCCGCCGCCGACTGCAAGACCGAGGACGACGTCATCGAAGCCGCGCGGGACGCGGACGCGATCATCGCCCAGTACGCCACGGTCGGGGCCAGGACGGTCGACGCCTTCACCCGCTGCAAGGTCATCGCGCGGTACGGCACCGGCGTCGACATCGTCGACGTGGACGCGGCCACGCGGCGCGGCATCCTGGTCACCAACGTCCCGAACGACTGGTGCCAGAACGAGGTCGCCGACCACGCCATGGCGCTGCTTCTCGCCGCCGCCAGGAAGATCTGCCGCTACGACCGTGCGACGCGTACCGGAACCTGGCGATGGCAGTCCGGCGAGCCGATCCACCGGCTGCAGGGACGCACCCTCGGGCTCCTGGCGTTCGGTGCCATCGCGCAGGCCGTCGCGGTCCGGGCGCACGCGTTCGGCATGCTCGTCATCGCCCATGATCCGTACATGTCGCCGCAGGACGTGGCGGCGCACGGCGCCCAGCCGGCCTCGTTCGACGAGCTGCTCGAGCGGTCCGACTACCTGGTGATCCAGGCACCGCTGACCAAGCAGACCCATCACCTCATCGGCGAGCCGGAGCTCCGCCGCATGAAGCCGACGTCGATCCTCGTCAACACGGCTCGCGGGCCGATCGTCAGCGACGACGCCCTGTACGCGGCGCTGAAGGGGGGCTGGATCGCCGGTGCCGGGCTGGACGACATCGAGGAGGAACCCGCCAAGCTGCGGGACTGGGAGCCCGTGAACCCGCTGTTCGGTCTGGACAACGTGATCATCACGCCGCACGCGGCCTACTACTCCGACGAGGCGATCCGCACGGTCCGCGACTTCGCCGCTCACGAGGTGGCGCGGGTGCTGACCGGAACGCCGCCGCTCTCGCCGGTGAACGCGGCCCAGCTCGCCATCGTCCATCCCGGCCCGTCGTGAACGACGGCACGTGGTTCACGACCCTTGACCGTGCCGGTGTCGCGGGGCTGTCTGTCCAGAGTGGAGACACATGGCGGGACGACATCTCCCTGCCCACTTCAACTTATAGCGGACCGGGGGGCTTGCGGCAAGACCCGGGTCGTGCCGCAGAATCCGCGGCCGAACGCCGGTACCAGGGGAAATGGGAGTCGCCAAGTGCGTGTGTTGATGACGACATGGGGATCGCGTGGGGATGTCGAGCCGCTGGCGGGGCTCGCGGTTGGTTTGCGTGAGCTCGGCGTGGAGGCGCGGGTGTGCGCGCCGCCGGACGAGGATTTCGTGGATTTGCTGGCGCGGGCCGGGGTGCCGATGGTGCCGCTCGGGCCCTCGGTGCGTTCGGTGGTGACCGGCGAGTTGCCCGACGCCTTCCAGCTCGCGGCCCAGCTCGTCGCCGCGCGGTTCGAGACGCTCGCCGCGGCGGCCGAGGGATGTGACGTGCTGCTGGCGTCGGGCCTGATGCCGGCCGGGGCGCGCGACGTGGCCGACCAGCTCGGCATCCGCTACGTGTACGGGTGCTTCCACATCTTCGGGCTGCCGTCGCGGCACTTCCGGCCGGGGGTGCGGCCCGGCACGCCGTCCGCGCAGGACGAGACCGACCTGCAGGCGCAGTGGGAGCAGGACGCCCGGAGCGTGAACGCCTTGTACGGCCCGGCGGTCGACAGCCACCGCGAGGCGATCGGGTTGCCGCCCCTCGACAACGTCCGCGACTACGTCTTCACCAGCCGGCCGTGGCTGGCGGCGGACCCGCTGCTGTGCCCGTCCGAGGGCATGACGGACCTCGACGTCGTGCAGACCGGGCCGTGGATCCTGCCCGACGACCGGCCGCTCCCGCCGGCTCTGGCGGAGTTCCTGGACGCCGGAGAATCCCCGGTGTACGTGGGCTTCGGCAGCATGGCCGCGTACGCCCCGAAGGACATCGCGCGGGTGGCCATCGAGGCGTGCCGCGCGCAGGGCCGCCGGGTCCTGCTCGCTCGCGGCTGGGCCGGCCTGGCCTCGATCGACGACGCCGAGGACTGCTTCGTCGTCGGCGAGGTGAACCAGCAGGCACTGTTCGCCAGGGTGGCCGCCGTCGTGCACCACGGCGGCGCGGGCACCACCACGACGGCCGCCCGCGCCGGCGCGCCGCAGGTGGTGGTGCCCCGGATCGCGGACCAGCCGTACTGGGCGGACCGGGTCGCCGCGCTCGGCGTCGGCGCGGCACACCACGATCCGGTCCCGACCGCCGAGTCCCTGTCCGGCGCGCTCGGGACGGCCCTGACCGCCGAGACCCGAACGCGCGCGCGGGCCGTGTCCGGCGAGATCCGAGGCGACGGAGCGACGGTGGCCGCGAAGCTGCTCCTCGACGCGGCCGGCGAGTGAGCCTTCCGGTAAACGTGTGACCTCCGCTGATCACCTCGGTCGCCGGGCCGTCCCAATAGGCTGGGTCGCGCACGCGATGGACGGGAGGCTGACGTGGCCGAGACGGACCTGGCCGAGACGCCGGTGGCCGAGGTGATGGCGGAGCTGGCCGCGCTCGAGGACCCGAAGGCGCGCGCGGTGAACGAGAAGCACGGTGACGACCACGGTGTGAACCTCGGCAAGCTGCGCGCGCTCGCGAAGCGGCTGAAGACCCAGCAGGAGCTCGCGCGCCGGCTCTGGGCGACGGACGACACCGCGGCGCGGCTGCTGGCGCTCCTGATCTGCCGCCCGAAGGCGTTCGAGCGTGCCGAGCTGGACGTCATGTTGCGCGAGGCGCGCACCCCCAAGGTGCACGACTGGCTCGTGAGCTACGTGGTGAAGAAGAGCCCGCACGCCGAGGAGCTGCGGGTGGCCTGGTTCGCCGATCCGGACCCGGTGGTCGCCGGTGCCGGCTGGGCGCTGACCACCGACCGCGTCGCCAGGAAACCCGAAGGCCTCGACCTCGCGGGCCTGCTCGACGTCATCGAGGCGGAGATGGGGGACGCGCCGGCACGCCTGCAGTGGGCGATGAACCACTGCCTGGCCCAGATCGGGATCGAGCACGCAGCGCTGCGCGCACGGGCCGTCGACATCGGCGAGCGCCTCGAAGTGCTCAAGGACTACCCGACCCCACCGAACTGCACGTCGCCCTTCGCGCCCGTCTGGATCGACGAGATGGTTCGCCGGAAGGGTGACGAGTAACCCGGACGCGGGCGTTCACGGGGTCTTCCCGGCCGCGGTGGCGATGGCGCGCACGTCGCCGTGGAGGGTGGCGGCCGCCTGCGGGGTGATCGTCGCGTCGCGGGCGTGGCCGTCGATGCGGCGATCGATGTCGCCGAGGCCGGCTTCGAGGTCCGTGCGGTGGTCGGCGACTTGCTTGCGCAGCTCCTTGGCCGCCCTCGCGACGTCCTGTGCCGCCTCGGCGTGGATGTCGCCGGACTTCGCGCCTCGGGCGATGTCCTCGAGCAGCGCGCGGAAGGCGGCTCGCCGCGGTGTGCCGGCGGTCTCGCTGCCCGCTGTGTGCTGACCGGTGCCGGACGGCGGGTCGCCGGACGGCGTGCCGCCGGGCCAGAAGGCGAGGACGGCGGCGAGCGCGGCCGCCGCCAGGATGCCGAGGAGTACGGACCGGCGGCCCAGGCGGCGGCGCCTGGGTGTCGCGAGGTTTCTCGTCGTGGACTCGCACGGCGCGAGTCGTGCCGTGTGCCCGGCGGCGGCGCTGTCCGGACGGGGCCGGACGGCGGCGGCGAACGCGGCGGCGGTCGGGAAGCGGTCGGCCGGGTCCTTCGCCAGCGCACGCAGGCACGCCGCGGCCAGC
The DNA here is from genome assembly GCF_036555685.1 of Actinophytocola sp. Taxonomy (GTDB): domain Bacteria; phylum Actinomycetota; class Actinomycetes; order Mycobacteriales; family Pseudonocardiaceae; genus Actinophytocola. The sequence goes on from NZ_DATBKY010000232.1 coordinate 32,967, forward strand.
CGGGGCGGGGTGCTCGCGGGCAGCGCCGGCGCGGTGCCCGCCTCCTTGGCGCTGACCACGGCGAGCGGGTTGTCCGCGCGGAACGGCTGGTGTCCGGCGAGGGTCTCGTACAGCACGACGCCGAGGGCGTAGATGTCGCCGGCCGCGGTGGCGGGCTCGCCGGCGGCGCGTTCGGGGGCGAGGTAGGCCAGCGTGCCGACCATCATGCCGGTGCTGGTCAGGCCGGCGTCCCAGGCCGTGGCGGCGAGGCCGAAGTCGAGGAGTTTCACGCCGTGCGGGGTGAGCATGATGTTGGCGGGCTTGACGTCCCGGTGGGTGATGCCCGCGTCGTGTGCGGCCTGCAGCCCGTCCGCGGCCTGCGCGACGATCTCGGCGGCCTCGTCCGCGGGCAGCGTCGGTTCGCGGTCCAGCCGCTGCGCGAGACTCTCGCCGTCGAGGAGCTCCATGACGATGAACGCGACGCTGCCGGACTCGACGAAGTCGAACACGCCGGCCACGCGGCGCTGGTTCAGCTGTGCGACGGCGAGCGCCTCGCGGCGGAACCGTTCCCCGCTGGTGGACGTGCGTGCCGCCCACCCGCCGAGCGTCTTGACCGCGACGTCCCGGTGCAGCAGCTCGTCCCTCGCGCGCCACACCTCGCCCATGCCACCGCGGCCGATCACGGCCACGAGCCGGTACCGCCCGGCCAGCAACGCTCCCGGTTGTGGCCCGCTCATCCTCGCCCCGTCCCAACTCGCCGACACCCGCACGCCGATCGTTCCCGACGACCGTCCCGGCGCCGACCGTCCCGGCCGGATCATCAGCCGATCTTCAGGTTGACGCCTTGGCCGTGGCGGGCCGCCAGAGGAGGGAAACGTCTTATCGTGTGGGAATGGACGTTGGTGTCGGACTGCCTTCCACCATCAAGTCGGCCACCGGCCGGGAGATTCTGGACTGGGCGCGCGAAGCGGACGCGGCCGGTTTCTCCAGTCTCGGGACGATCGACCGGATCGTGTACGGCAACCACGAGACGATCCCGACGCTCGCCGCCGCGGCGGCGGTGACCAGCAGGGTGCGCCTGCACAGCGCGATCCTCATCGGGCCGTTCCGTGGCAACGGGACGTTGCTGGCCAAGCAGCTCGCCAGCGTGGACAGCTTCTCCGGCGGCCGCCTCACCGTCGGCATCGCCGTCGGCGCCCGCACGGACGACTACGCGGCGACCGGGGCGGACTTCGAGGGGCGCGGCGCCGTGTTCGACGCGCAGCTCGACGAGTTCCGCGAGGTGTGGGGCGGCGCGTCGCGGGGCTTCGCGGGTGCGGTGGGACCGGGTCCGGTCCAGCCCGGTGGTCCGCCGTTGATGATCGGTGGCACCAGCGCGGCGGCGATCCGGCGCACCGTGACCCACGGCGCCGGCTGGATGGCCGGCGGTGGCGGGGCCGACATGTTCGCGGGCATGGCCGAGCGGGTCCGCGGCGCGTGGCGGGACGCGGGCCGGGACGGCACGCCCCGGCTGGCCGCGCTCGGCTACTACGCGCTCGGTCCGGACGCGGACTCGCTGGCCTCGGGATACCTGGGCGACTACTACGCGTTCCTCGGCGACTATGCCGACCGGATCGCCGCGGGCGCGCTCAGGAGCGACGCGGCGGTGCGCGACGCGATCGGCCGGTTCGCCGACGCCGGCTGCGACGAGCTGATCCTCTTCCCGAGCTCCCCGGACCTCGACCAGCTACGCCGCCTCGCCGACCTTCGCTGATCACGCCGGTTCGGCACGGTTCGGCACGGTCCGGCTACGCCGTGACCAGTGCTCGGCTGGTTGGTTACGCGGCTGGTTCGCGGGTAATCGGGCGCGGTGATGGGCCGGGTGGGCGCCGGTGCGGCGGCGTGTGATGGCGTTGGGTGGTCGCTCGGCGTCGAGGAGGAGTTTCTCCTCGTCGACCGGGGGAGCGGGGGCACCGTTGCGGACGCGGAGCGGGTGTTGCGGGACGCCGGGCGGGCGCCGGGGATCGCCGTGGACGCCACCGTGCAGCCGGAGCTCCTCGCGACGCAGGTCGAGGCCGCGACCGGCCGCTGCTCGACGCTCGCCGGGTTGGCGCACCAGTTGCGGCACAACCGGCGGCGGCTGGCGGCTGCCGCGGGGGAGTTGCTGCTCGTGCCCAGCGGCGTGCCGGTGATCGCCGGGCAGCGCCGGTTCACCGTGGGGGAGCGGTTCGAGCGGATCGCCGGGCGGTATGCCGGGCTGGTCCGCGAGTATCAGGCGTGTGGCTGCCACGTCCACGTCGGCGTGCCGGATCCCGAGGCCGCCGTCGCGGTGGTCAACCACGTTCGGCCCTGGCTGCCCACGCTGCTCGCCCTGTCGGTGAACTCGCCCGTCCTGCACGGCGCCGACACCGGCTATGCGAGCTGGCGCATGGTCGAGCAGTCCCGCTTTCCCGGGTCGGGGGTGCCGCCGCGGTTCAGCTCGGCGCGGGACTACGCCGCCCGGGTCGGCCGGCTCGTGGCCGCCGGGGCGCTCATCGACCCCGCACAGTCCTTCTGGCTGGTCCGGCCGTCGCCGCGGTTGCCCACCGTCGAGTTTCGGGTGGCCGACGTGTCGATCGACGTCGACGGTGCGCTGTTGCAGGCCGCGCTGAGCCGGGCGCTCGTGCGTACCGCGCTCGCGGACGCGGCGGCGGGTCGGCCGGTCCCCGAGCTCGACGAGCAGGTGGCAGCGGCCGCTGTGTGGTCCGCCGCCCGCTACGGGCTCGACGGGCCCGCCGTGCACCCGCTGCTCGCTCGCCGGGTGCCGGCGGTCGCCCTCGTCGGCGACCTGGTCGAGACCGTGCGGCCCGCGCTGATCGAGACCGGTGACCTCACCACGGTGGAGCGCCTGCTGAAAACGCTGGTCACGGGCGCCGAGCGGCAGCGCGCGGCCGGTGCGCCGACCGAGATCGTCAAGATGCTGGCCGAGGCCGCGCTGCAGGACGGAGACGCCGGATGACCGCCCTGCCCCGCCCGCGCGGACGCCTCTCCGCGGCCGTGGTCTCCGCATTGCGCGACGGATCCGCCTTGCCACCCGTAACCGGCGCCGACCCGTTCGGCGAGGATCTCGCGGTCGCCCTCCACACGTGCTACGAGCTGCACTACCACGGCTTCGCCGGCGTGCCCGCCGAGCGGGAGTGGGACCCGGAACTGCTCGCGTTCCGGCGGTCGCTCGAGGCGGTCTTCCTCGCGGCGCTGCGCGACGCGGTGGCCGGTGGGGACGACGTGACCGGTGTCCTGGACGAGCTGCTGGTCGAGCCCGTGCCCGGCGCGGGCGTCTCCCACTTCCTTCGGGACAACGGGGAGTGGTGGCAGCTGCGCGAGTACTTCGTGCACCGCTCGATCTACCACCACAAGGAGGCCGACCCGCACGCGTGGGTCATCCCGCGGCTACGCGGCACCGCGAAGGCGGCGCTGGTGGCCGTGGAGTACGACGAGTTCGGCGGCGGGCGTGGCGAGCGCGTGCACGCCCAGCTCTATGCCGACCTGCTGCGCGCGTCCGGTTTGGACGATCGGTACCTGCACTACTTCGACGACGTGCCCGGGCCGGTCGTCGCCGTGGTGAACATGATGTCGATGTTCGGGCTGCGGCGTGCGTTGCGGGGCGCGATGGTCGGCCACTTCGCCGCCGCGGAGATCACGACCGCGCCGAGCGCCGCGCGCCTGGACTCGGCGTTGCGCCGGCTCGGCGGCACGGACGCCACCACGCACTTCTTCACCGAGCACATCGAGGCCGACGCCGTGCACGAGCAGGTGCTGCGCCACGACGTGATCGGTGACCTGCTGGACCGCGAGCCGGAGCTCGCCGGCGACGTCGTGTTCGGCGTGCAGGCCACCGAATACCTGGAGGGCCGGTTCGGCGACCATGTGCTCGACGCGTGGGGGGCGGGCCGGACCTCACTGCTGCGGGCGTTGCCGGATCACCCCGGACCGGCCTGATCTTCGTCCGGCTCCTGCCGGATTCGACGACGGTGGCTCGTGTCGCACAAGGGGTAGCGCTTGCTGCGCCGGCACGTGCACACCGCGACCAGGAACCGGTCGGCGGTAACGGTGCGGCCGTCCGCGCCGGTGAGCTCCACCGGCCCCTCGACGAGCACGGGCCCGCCGGGAACGACGCGCACGCGCCGGCAGTCAGCGGGTAGGTCGGTCACCGCGGATCACCACCAGTTCCTCGGTTCGCTGGTCGGCCGCGAGCAGTCCCTGCGCGCGCAGCAGTCCTGCCCGCGCCCGCATCACCGGACCGAACGGCTCGTCGGCGCGCGCGACCACCGCCGCCTTCAACCCGCCACCGCGCAACTGCGCGAGTGTCTTGTCCACATCGGACAGTACGGAGTGGACCAGCAGCAACACGCCCCCGCGCGCCAGCAGCTGCGGTGCGACCGCGCAGAGCCGGTCCAGCACCGCGCGGCCGTCCCGGTCCGCGTCCCAGGCCCGGCGCCGGCCGCGGACCGGTATCCCGGGAATCCCCGGCACGTACGGCGGGTTCGCCAGCACCAGGTCGAAGGAGTCGTCCAGCTCGAGCCCGTCTCCGTGGACCACGCGGACGTCGAGCCCGCGAACAAGTGTGTTGATCCGCGCGGCCCACACCGCCCGCCGCGACACGTCCACCGCGGTCAGCGACCGCGGTGAGAGCCTGGCCGCGTGGATCGACAAGGCGCCCGTGCCACAACAGATGTCGAGTACGGCGCCACCCGGGGGCACGCCCGCGTCGGCCAAAGCCTTTGCCAGCAGGTAGGTATCGCCTTGGGGGCGATACACCCCGGGCGGTCGCAGCAACCACATGGGACGGTCTACCTCGCGACGTCCGCCTCAAACAACGAGGTCATCGGTGACGAAGCAGCGCACCCACGCCGCCCGCGAACTTGAACTCCGGCTCGCCGCCGAAGGACGCGATCACCTCGGCGCCCGACATGACGGCCGCCACCGGCAGAGCCTCGTCGGCGCGTATTTCGCCGCGGTCGGAGACGCCGACGTCGTGCAGCGCCTGCCGCGAGGTGGCCACCATCGTGTGCTCGGTCGCCGTCCACACGGTCCGGTCGTCGAGGGTCTGCGCGTCGATCAGGAGGACCGACACATTGCCGTCGCGCAGCGCGCCGGTCGTATCCGGCAGTCCCTCCACGGCGAGCCCGGGCGAGCCGGAGGCCGAGTGGAGGCGGTCGAGCATCTCGTCGAGCTCGGCGCGCCGCCGGTCTGCCAGCAGCTCGGTGATCGCGCTGTCGACCGTGTGGTGGCTGGGATCCTCGGCGCGGCCGTGACCGATCTCCGCGACGAGGTGCCGCACGTTCTCCGGCAGCGCCTCGCGCAGCTGCGACCGCGCTCGCGGGTCGCCCGCGACGGCGACCAGGCGCGCGCCCGTCCGGCCGGCGAGGCTGGCGACCTCGGCGGCGACGTCGGTCACGTTGCGGCGCACGGTCTCCTCGGCGCGCCGCTGGATGTTGAGATGCGCCCAGCCGCCGGCGCGTACTTTGTGGACGGGGTGGTCGCGGCCGGCGACCTCTTCGGTGAGCATCGAGCCGTTCGCGTCGACCGCGAGCAGGTCGGCGCCGGTCTGGTCGATCGCGACGGCCACATGGGGAACCTCGTTTCCCCGCCAGTCGGCGAGCGGCAGCAGGTACGGCATGGACGACACGCGGACGGCCAGCTGGGCGGGCGGTTCCGCGAGGTACTCGTCGACGAGAACGCCGTCGGCCGTCGCCACGAGGAGCCGGCCGGCGCGTCCGACGGCTGGCGGCCGGTCGATTGCCTCCGCCAGCACGTCGAGCACCGCCTCGGACGCCTCCAGCGCGGCGAGCCCGTCCTGCGCGGCCCGCCACCGGAGCTCGGTCAGCTTCGCGGCGTCCTCCGTGTCGTGGCTCGCGTCCAGGTAGACCGAGGCGAACGGTCCCTCGTGGGACAGCGTGTCGCGCAGTTCCGTCAGGTTCGCCATGTCTCCTCCGCGATGGTCACGGCCGCAGCAGCACCTTGATGGCGCCGTCCTGCTTCTTCTGGAAGATGTCGTAGCCGTGCGGTGCCTCGGTCAGCGGCAGGGTGTGGGTCGCGAAGTCCTCGGTACCCAGCGGATCGCCGTCGCCCGTGACGAGCGGGAGTACGTCGTCGACCCAGCGGCGGACGTTCGCCTGACCCATGCGCAGCTGGATCTGCTTGTCGAACAGCTCCATCATCGGCAGCGGGTCGACCATGCCGCCGTACACGCCGCTCAGCGAGATCGTGCCGCCGCGGCGCACGGTCGAGATCGCCGCGAACAACGCACTCAGCCGGTCGATGCCGGCTCGCTCGGTCAGCTTCGCGGCGACGGCCTTCGGCAGCATCGTGGTGAGCTGCTGGGCGAGCTTGCCGAAGGGCGAGCCGTGCGCCTCCATGCCGACCGCGTCGATGACCGAGTCCGGGCCGCGGCCGCCGGTGAGGTCGCGGATCGCCCGCGCGACGTCGGAGGTGTTGCGCAGGTCCACGGTCGTGACACCGCGGCGCTCGGCCATCGCCAGCCGCTCCGCGACCAGGTCGACGCCGATCACCTGGCCGGCACCGAGGTGCTGGGCCACGCGGCAGCTCATCTGGCCGATCGGGCCGAGGCCGAAGACCGCGACGCTGCCGCCGTCCGGGATGTCCGCGTACTTCACGGCCTGCCACGAGGTGGGCACCACGTCGGACAGGTACACGAACCGCTCGTCCGGCGGGCCCGCCGGCACGGGGATGGGACCGTAGTGCGCCTGCGGGACCCGCAGGAACTCGGCCTGACCGCCGTCGACCTGGCCGTACAGCTTCGTGTAGCCCAGCAGCGCCGCGCCCTTGCCCTGGCTGCGCACCTGCGTCGTCTCGCACTGGGACTGCAGCCCCAGGTCGCACATGAAGCAGTGGCCGCAGGAGATGTTGAACGGGACGACGACGCGGTCGCCCGGCTTGATGTGGGTGACCTCGGCGCCGACCTCCTCGACGATGCCCATGGGCTCGTGGCCCAGCACGTCGCCCGGGTCGATGAACGAGCCGAGGGTCTCGTACAGGTGCAGGTCCGAACCGCAGATGCCGGTGGTGGTGACGCGCACGATCGCGTCGGTCGGCTCCTGGATGCGTGGGTCGGGCACGGACTCGACGCGCACGTCGCGCTTGCCTTGCCAGGTAACGGCTTTCATGCCTTCCTCCGGGTTCCTACCGCTTGGCCGTGCCGGGCGCGGACATCTTGCGGTGCATCGCGGTCATGAGCCGGTCCGGCAGCACCCGGCCGGCCACCGACTGCACCTTGTTGCGCACCGAGCCCGTGACGATGTGGTCCTTGCCGGCGAGGAGCGCGTCGACGGCCTGCCGCGCGACCTCCTCGGCGGGGTCCTTCGGGCCCGCGCCGATCTTCGTGTCGGTCATGCCGGCCCGCTCGAAGAACCGGGTCTCGGTCGGTCCCGGCATCACGGCGGTGACCGAGATGCCGCGCCCGCGCAGCTCCTCGCGCAGGCCCGGCGCGAACGACTGCAGGAACGCCTTCGAGGCGTGGTAGACCGTCTGGAACGGTCCCGGCGCGGTGGCCGCGATCGACGAGGTGAACAGCAGCCGGCCGCTGCCGCGGTCCACCATGGCCGGCAGCAGCAGCTTCGTCAGTTGCACCGCCGAGCGGACGTTCAGGTCCACGACGGCGAGCTGGTCGGCGAGCGCGGTGCCGGCGACGAAGTCGCCGCTCACGCCCACGCCGGCGTTGAGCGCCAGCACGTCCACGGGCCGGTCCCGCACCTGCGTGGCGAACCGCTCCACCTCCTGCGGGTCGCGGAGGTCCGCGCGGGTGGCGGTGACCTGCGCCCCGAGCCGCTCGCAGTGCTGGGCCGCCTCGGTGATCGCCTCGTCCTCGGCGGTGACGATCAGGTCGTGCCCGCGATGCGCGAGCTCACGGGCCAGCTCGTAGCCGATCCCGCTCGACGCGCCGGTCACGACGGCGAGTGGTCGTGCGTTCATCGGAATGCTCTCCTCCTGGTCGCGTCTTGGTCGCGTTGCCCGGGGGGCTACCCACGGTGTGACGGCCTACTCTGATCATCGGCGCGACTTCCCTTCGAGCGAGAGAGCACCCATGGTCAGCGAGAACGCCGCCCGGCTCGCGGTTCTCATCGACGCGGACAACGCCCAGCCCTCGAACGTCGAGGGGTTGCTCGCCGAGGTGGCCAAGTACGGCACCGCGCACGTCAAGCGCGCCTACGGGGACTGGACCGGCACGAACCTGAAGGGCTGGAAGGACCAGCTGCTCGCCCAGTCGATCCAGCCGATCCAGCAGTTCGCGTACACGAGCGGCAAGAACGCCACGGACGCGGCGATGGTCATCGACGCGATGGACCTGCTGTACTCCGACCGGTTCGACGGTTTCTGCATCGTGTCGAGCGACAGCGACTTCACCCGGCTGGCGGCGCGGCTGCGCGAGTCCGGGCTGACCGTGTACGGGTTCGGCGAGCGCAAGACGCCCAAGCCGTTCGTCGCGGCCTGCGACAAGTTCGTCTACGTCGAGAACCTGGAGAGCCCCGCCGCCGCGGCCGACGCCGTGCCGAAGCCCCAGCGTGCCCTCTCGGCCACGCAGCTCAAGCGGGACAGCGCGCTGATCAACCAGCTTCGCAACGCGATCGAGGCGGCTTCCGACGACGACGGCTGGGCGCCGCTCGGCTCGGTCGGCAACCTCATCACCAACCAGCAACCCGACTTCGACTCCCGCAACTACGGGTACTCCAAGCTCAGCGACCTGATCTCGGCGACCACGCTGTTCGAGCTCGAGCGCCGCAGTCCCGGGGACGGCAAGCCGGGGATCCTCTGCGCCCGCGACAAGCGGCGCCGACCGGGCAAGCGGGCCGGTAAGTAGATCGCCCGGAACCGGTTCCGGAAAATCCTTGACACCGCCGACGACCTCGGGCCACTCTCTGTGAGAGCGCTCTCCCGATCCCCTGCTTCTTCGGGAAGTGGTTGCTGTCAAAGGAGATGGCCGATGAGCTTTCGTCCTCCTTCCGTGCTGCGCGGGTTGCGTCTCGGCGTGCTCGCGGCGTCGTTGGTCGTGGCCGGAGCGGTCGCGGCCCCGCCGGCCGGGGCGGCCGCCGAGAACCCCGGGGCCGCGGCGGCCTGCGCCGGTGACAACCTCGCGCGAAACCACCCCGCGACCGCCTCCTCCACGGAGAACGGCGCCACGCCGGCAAGCGCCGCCGTGGACGGGAACACCGGTACCCGCTGGTCGAGCGCGTTCAGCGATCCGCAGTGGCTGCGCGTGGACCTCGGCGGCACGGTGACCGTGTGCCAGGTCGTGCTGAACTGGGAGGTCGCGTACGCGAGGGCGTTCCAGATCCAGCTGTCGGCCGACGCCACCAGCTGGACCACGATCTACTCGACCACCACGGGCACCGGCGGCACGCAGACCCTCGACGTCACGGGCGCCGGGCGCTACCTGCGGGTGCTCGGCACGGCGCGTGCGACGCCGTACGGCTACTCGCTCTGGGAGCTCTCGGTCGTGGGGACGGGCGGTGGCGGCGGCCCGCAGCCGGACGAGTTCTGGGGCGACACCAGCTCGATCCCGTCGGCGCGGAACGTCCTGATGGTCAAGGTCCTCAACCGCACCAACGGGCGGTACCCGGACAGCCAGGTGTACTGGAAGTTCGACAACCAGGTGCACTCGATCGCCGAGCAGCCCTACCTCGACATGCCCGCGAACTCCGCCGGCCGCATGTACTTCTACCTCGGCTCGCCGGATGGCCCGTACTTCGACTTCATCGAGTTCACCGTGGGGCCGGACGTCTTCAACGGCAACACCACGCGGGTCGACGCGTTCGGGCTGAAGCTCGCGATGCGGCTGCACGCGCACGACGGGTACGACGTGCAGGTCGGCGAGGACCAGGCGACCTTCGCCGAGGACCGGTCGGTGACGTTCCAGAAGTTCGTCGACGCGGTGCCGCCCGAGTTCGACGTGCTCGCGCGGACGCAGGCGCCGTACCGGATCATCGCGCCGGGCAGCGACCCGTCGTTCCGGCCGGGCGGCGCGAACGCGAACTACTTCACCGCGTACGCGAGCTCGGTAGGCGTCAACGAGTCCACTTCGAACATCTTCGGCTGCGCGGGAAGCATGGCGGGCAACCCGAACATGTGCGCCGCGCTCAACCGGCACACCGCACACCTGCCGCCGTCGCAGTGGCAGGACCCGGCGAGGTTCTACTCGGCCGCGCCGGCGAACTACTACGCGAGGTTCTGGCACGACCACGCGATCGGCCGGCTGGCCTACGGCTTCCCGTACGACGACGTCGCGGGCCAGTCGTCGTTCGTGTCGCACGGAGATCCGCAGTACCTGCTCGTCGCTGTCGGTTGGTGAGTGCGTGCCGGCCGGTTCCGGCCGGCCGGCACGCCGTTCACGGGTGGTTCGCGAGCCGGAGACGCGGTTCGTCTTCGGCGGTTCCGCATATCCGGGGCCCGCCGATCGGGCAAGATCGGGCGCTGGGATCATGCTGCGGTATTTCGCGTCCACCCCACGGAGAGGAAACCCGCGTGGACCGCTCCGTGCTGGACCGGATCGTGGACAGACCTGCCCCGGGCACCACCGTGCCCCGCAAGTTCCGGCCCGAGCTGCAGGGGTTGCGCGCGCTCGCGGCGTTCCTCGTGGTCGTCTACCACGTCTGGCTGGGCCGGATCTCCGGTGGCGTCGACGTCTTCTTCCTGATCTCCGGCTTCCTGATCACCGGGCAGCTCTACCGGGCGCGGTCCCGGGGTGCGATCGAGTTCCGGCCGATGTGGGGCCGGATGATCAAGCGGTTGTTCCCCGCCGCGCTGACCGTGCTGGCCGCGGTGATCGCGCTGAGCCTCGTGCTGCTGCCGGAGTACCGCTGGTTCCAGACCGTCCGCGAGGTCGTCGCGGCGGCGCTGTACGTCGAGAACTGGCAGCTGGCCGCCGACTCGGTCGACTACTTCGCCCAGCACAACACCGCGAGCCTGGTCCAGCACTACTGGTCGCTGTCGATCCAGGGCCAGTTCTACGTCGTGTGGCCGCTGCTCGTGGCCCTGGTCGGGCTGGTCGCCGCCCGCTCCCGGCTGGACCTGTGGTGGTCGTTGCTCGCGACGATGGCGATCGTGTGCACCGGTTCGCTCGCGTTCTCGGTGTACCTGACCACGGCCGACCAGCCGCTCGCGTACTTCCACTCGGCGACCCGGATCTGGGAGTTCGCGCTGGGCGGGCTGCTGGTGCTGGTGATCGACCGGGTGGTGCTCCCAAAGCCGGTCGCGCTGGTGCTGGGCTGGGCCGGCGTCGTCGGCGTCGCGATCTGCGGGTTGGTGCTGCGGGTCGGCAGCGTGTTCCCCGGCTACCTCGCGCTGTGGCCGACGGTCGCCGCCGCGCTGGTGATCGCGGCCGGGGCGACCGGCAGCGCGTTCGGCGCGGACCGCTTCCTCAGCTCCCGGCCACTGGTCTACCTCGGCAACCTGAGCTTCGCGCTGTACCTGTGGCACTGGCCGATCCTGCTGCTGTACCTGGTCGCGCGTGATCGCCCGGCGGTCGGCCCGCTCGGGGGCGCGTTCGTGATCGGCGCGTCGCTGCTGCTTGCCGTGCTCACCTACCACTTCGTCGAGGAGCCGGTGCGCCGGTCGGCCATCGGCACGCAAACCCGGTGGGGCGCCTACCGGTTCGGCGTGCTGACGCTGGCCGTGCTGCTGGCCATGGCGGGCGGCTGGCAGCTGTACGGCAAGCAGCAGGCCGCGAGCTCCGCGGTGAGCGCGGACAACCCGCTGTACCCGGGCGCGCAGGCGCTGCGGGACGGCCGGCTGCTGCCGGTCCGCAAGGCGAAGCCGGCGCCCGCCTACGTGGCACTGGGCGACGACTGGATCGTCAACGACTCGGCCACGTGCACCAGCTCGGCCCGCAACGCCGAGCTCAGGATCTGCCCGACCGCGGAGCCGGCGCCGGTCAAGCGGATCGTGCTGATCGGCGAGTCGCACGCCGAGCAGTTCCTCGGCGCGTTGCGGCCGTACGCGCAGACGCGTCACTGGCAGGTGCTGTCGATGCTGCGCGGCGGCTGCCCGTTCGCGCTGCCGCCAGGTCCACCGACCGATCTGGACGCCGGGTGCGTGCGGCGGAACCGGGACGCGATCGCGGAGATCGTCGAGATGCGCCCGGACGCGGTGGTCACCGTCGGCAGCCGGGAGGTCCGGCGCGGGCTGACGGAGAACATCCCGTCGGGTTACGTCGAAGCGTGGCGGCAACTCGCGGCGCACGACATCCCGGTGATCGCGCTGCGGGACAACCCGCGGTTCACCAGGCCGCCGGTGACGTGCGTGCAGAACAAGGGCGCCGACGCCCCCGCGTGCGCCACCCCGCGCGCCCACCTGTACGCCGACCCGAACCCGTTCGACACGCTGCCCAACCGCCCGGAGGGCGTGTACTTCGTGGACACGAGCGACTACTTCTGCGACGCGTCCACCTGTCCGCCGGTAATCGGCAACGTGATCGTCTACATGGACGACAACCACATCAGCGGCACCTACATGGCGACGGTGGCCCCCGCACTGGGCGCGGACATCGAAGAACTTCTCCGCTGGGACTAGCGCCACTTCGCCCGCTCTCCGCGTCTGTGCGGGGTCGATGTCTACTCGTGATCGCCGGCGGGCAACGGGTTCCGCGCGGTCTTCCGTCTTCCCGGCACCGGAAGACTTCGGGAGGACCCATGAACCGCAGGCTCGTCGGCCTCGGACTCGTGCTGGGCGTGGCGCTCGGCCTCGCCACGGCGTGCACTGGTAGCTCGGGCACGTCGGCCGACAGCGCCGCCATGCCGTACGAGGCGGAGAGCTCCGGTGGCGGCCAGCCGAAGTCGGCGGGGGACAAGGGAGGCGCCGCCGAGGACCAGGACGCCGGCCAGCCGGGCGTGGACAGGTCGCTGGTGCGCACGGCGACCATCGAGCTGGCGGGCGCCGACGTCGGCGAGATCGTCGACCGCGCGCACGACGTGGCGGCCACCGAGGGCGGCTACACCGGCCGGGAAGACGTTCGCGCCGAGTCCGCGACGCTCACGCTGCGAGTGCCCGCGGACCGGTTCGACCAGGCGCTCGACAAGCTGTCCGACCTCGGCGAGGTGATCAACCGGAGCCAGTCCACAGAGGACGTCACCGAGAAGGCCGTCGACCTCGACAGCCGGGTCGCCACCCAGCGGGCAAGCGTCGACCGTGTTCGCGCGCTGCTGGCCAAGGCGAGCACGGTGGACGAGATCGTGCGGATCGAGCAGGAGCTGACCACCCGCGAGTCGGACCTCGAGTCGCTCGAGCAGCGCCGGCAGGCGCTGGCCGGTCAGGTGGCCATGTCCACGGTGAGCCTCAAGGTCGGCAAGACCGCCGCGCCACCGCCGCGGCAGGAGGAGGCGAGCGGTTTCCTCGCCGGCCTGTCCGCCGGCTGGGGCGCGTTCCTCGACGCCGGCGCGGTCACGCTGCGGATCGTCGGCGCGCTGCTGCCTTTCCTGCTCCTGCTCGGCGTGCCCGCCGTGCTGGCGCTGCGCTGGTGGCGCCGCCGCCGCACAACGCCGACGACGGCGACGACGGCGCCGGCGGCCCAGCAGCCGTGAGGTAGGGGTCAGGCGTCGCGTGGCGCGCGCGGTCGAGCGGGCGGGGGACCGGTCCGGCGGAAGGCGCCGGGGGCGGCTCCGTGTTCGCGGGCGAAAGCCTTGCTGAACGCGGCCGCAGAGCTGTAACCCGTGCTCGTGGCGATGGCGTGGAGGGTCTGGTCGCCGTCGCGCAGCAGGGTCGCGGCCTTGCGCAGGCGCCAGCGGGCGAGGTACTGCATCGCCGGCTCGCCGACGAGAGTGGTGAACCGGGCCGAGAACGCCGAGCGGGACATCCCGACCTCGGCGGCGAGCTTGGCGACCGTCCACGGCGCGGCCGGGTCGTCGTGCATGAGCTGTAGCGCGGTTCCGATGGTCGGGTCGACGAGCGCGCGCAGCCAGCTCGGCCGCTCCGTGGGCAGCGCGGCGAGGTGGCTGCGGAGAACGTAGACGAACAACGCGTCGCAGAGCCGGTTCAGTACGGTCGTCATGCCGGGCCGGCCGGCTCGCGACTCGTAGCTGAGCATCTTCACGGTCTGGGCGAGCCATGTTCCGCTGTCGGTCGCCTGTTCGCGGGCGTGCAGCACCGCGGGCAGCGCGTCGAGCAGGACGTCGCCGCGCGGGTCGGCGAACTCGAACCAGCCGCAGGCGAGCTGGGTGGTCGGCGCCGCGCCGCGCTCGGCGGCCGCCGGCCGGTCGCCGACCCGGCAGAACGCTCCACTTGCGACCATCTCCGCGATGTCCCGGGCCGGGGTGGTGGGCGTGTCGCGCAGGACGTGTTCGCGGCCCGGCGCCAGGACGACCACGTCGCCGCTCTCCACGGTGATCGGCTCGGGCTCACCGGCCACGCTCAGCCAGCCGTGGCCCCGGGTGACGACGTGGAACGCCAGCTGCTCGGCCGACCGCGCGCGGATGCCCCAGGGTGGTGCGAGCTCGGTCTGGAACAGCATGCCGCTGTCCACCCGCATGGTCTCCAGCACGTCGTCCGGCACGTGGACATCGGCGACGACGTCTTCCGCGACGGCATGGCGCAAGCCGGATTCCCCGCCCCGCTGGTCGAGATGCGGTCGGAGTACTGCGCCGCGGTCCGGGCCGGCACCGTCGACGTCGTCACCGACGACGTGGCCCGGCTCCTGCGCCGGCCCGCTCGCGACTACCGAACCTGGGCGGCGGCGAACGCGGCCGCGTTCGCCGCGCTCACCGCCAACCCCAGCCGCTGAGGAGGTCGACCGAGATGAACGGCAAGACGGTGCTCATCACCGGCGGGGCAGGCGGCATCGGCCGGGCCACCGCGCACGGGCTGGCGGCGCTGGGCGCACACGTCGTGCTGGTCGCCCGGGACCCGGCCAAGGGCGACCGGACGGTCACCGAGATCCGCCGCCAGGCCGGCAACGACGACGTCGAGATGCTCGTGGCCGACCTGTCCTCCCAGGCGTCGGTGCGCGCGCTGGCCGGCCAGGTCGAGGCGCGCCTGCAGCGGCTGGACGTGCTGGTCAACAACGCCGGCGGGTTCTGGGCCACCCGCAGGACCACTGTGGACGGTCTGGAGCACACATTCGCCGTCAACCACCTGGCCCCGTTCCTGCTCACGAACCTGTTGCTGGACAAGCTGAAGGCCAGCGCGCCCGCCCGCGTGGTCACGGTCAGCTCGGGCGCGCAGGCGATGGGCCGGCTGAACTTCGACGACCTGCAGGGCGAGACGGGCTACAGCGGCCAGACCGCCTACAACCAGTCCAAGCTCGCCAACGTCATGTTCTGTTACGCGCTCGCGCGGCGGCTGGCGGGGACCGGCGTGACGTCCACCGTGCTGCATCCCGGTGTCGTGCGGTCGAACTTCGGCAAGGACGACCCGACCCCGGCGATCAGGTTCGTCATCACCTGGTTCAAGCCGTTCCTGAAGTCTCCGGAGCGCGGCGCCCGGACGTCGATCCACCTCGCGAGCTCACCCGAGGTGGCGGGCGTGACCGGCGAGTACTTCTCCGGCAAGCGGGTTCGCAGGTCCGCCAAGTTGAGCCACGACCTCGCCGCCGGCGAACGCCTGTGGCACGAGAGCGAACGGCTCGTCGGCCTGCCGGTCACGCCCTGACTCACGCGACGGTGACGCCACGGGGCATCGGCAGCCACAGCTTCGACCTGGGGCAACGGCGCCGTCACGAAGACGGTGGCGCAGGCGGGTACGAGCGAACAGAGCACAAGACGCTTTGAGCCCAGCCTGATTGCATCGCCTCGAGCGGTCGCGTGTCACAACTCGCCGGTCCTCCCCAGGAGGAGGACGTGTGCGCGCGGTCGAGCTGGATACTGGATCCTTATGGACGAGAGCCTCGACGACGTGGCGATCAACGTGCGGAAGGCCAGGAGCAGCCGCTGGGCGGGCAGGCGGCTCGCGAACAGCGACGCGACCTGGGCCTACCTCGAGGCGGGGCAGCGCCTGGTCGAGCGGGAGCTCCTGGGGGACGTCGAGGCGGACAAGCTCACGTTCCGCCCGCTCGCCACGCTGACCGGGCACGAGATCGTCGAGGAGGCGCTGGCGAACGGGCGGCGGCTGGCGCGGAAACCGACGCGTGCGATGTTCCGCGACCGGTGGCCGATCTTCCGCGACTACATGAGCGACCTCGTCCGGTTCGTGCTGCGCGGCCGCAACTCGCTGACCAACCGCGTGCTGGACGACGGCTCCCGGGACCGCCTGCGCGGGACGGCGAGGTTCAGCGCGGCGGTCCACGAGGTGGCCTACCACGACATGAAGCTGGTGCACGGAGATCCGGCCGCGATCAGGTTCCAGTACCTCATGACCGGGCTCGCCGACTACGACGAGGGCATCCGCGAGGCGCTCGCGCGGGTGTACGAGAACTCCTTCGCCTACTGGCGGTCCGCGTACCAGACGATCCTCGACGCCCGCGCGGTGTCGCTGCGGCCCGGCCTCACGCTCGACGAGTTCACGATGATGCTGACGAGCATGGCCGAGGGGCTCGGCCTGCGGCACATCGGCGCCGCCGGGCAGAAGGTGATCGACCACCACCGGCGCCGGGCCCTGCTCGGCAAGGCGGTCAACCTGCTGATCGCCGGCGCGATCGACCCGGGGGACGGCCGCAAGGTCGAGGACGTCGTCGACGAGCTCATGGCGGTCGAGCCGCCGCCGCAGCGCTCGCGTACCTCGAAGCTGGCCGCCCTGCGCGCCCGTGCCGCGCGCCGCCTCGGCCCCAGGTGAAGATGCCGGACCTCTGTGTCGATTCGACAGTCGGAACCGACCGTCTCCGCGAGCTCGCGGTGGTGAACCACGCCGTCTCGGTCAGCCTCGAGAAGAGGTGAGCGCGGACCGGCCGCCGGTCAGCGGGTGACCGCGTCCAGTGCGTCCACCAGGCCGTGGCCGTAGAAGCCCTGTCCCGACCGGCCGCCCTGGCAGTGGGCGAGCCACGCCCCGGTGCCGTCCGGGTCGTAGACGCCGCCGGGTGGGCAGGGCAGCCGGTCGGCCTGCCGTTCGAGCGCGGCGACCACGTGGGTCGGCGACCAGCCGGGGTGTGTGCTGCGGATCAGCGCGACGACGCCGGCGACGTGCGGTGCGGCGGCCGACGTGCCGCCGAAGTAACCCCACTGCCCGCCGCTCAGCGTGGTCAGCACGCCCGGGTTGTCTTCGCCGGTGCCCGGGAACTGGTCGACGTCGCCGCTCGCCGCGGTCACGTCGACGTCCCGGATGCCGTAGTTGGAGTTGCGTGCCTTGCGTTCCTCGGCACCGATCCCGGACACGGTCACCACGCCGGGCACCTCCGCGGGCACCTGCTGGCAGTTGTCGCCGGTGAGCCGTTCCATCGGTTCGCCGTTGTCCGGGCTGATGTCGTCCAGTACCGGATGCGACAGGTCCCAGTTGGCGTTGCCGATCGCCGCCACGTTCACCACGCCGCGGTCGGCGGCGTAGTCGATCGCGCGGCGCATCGCCTCGAGTCCCGCCGCCTGGTCGGGATCCTCATCGCACCAGCGCACCCACGGGTCGGCGGTCCACGACGCGTTGGTCACGTCGATGCCGTGGTCGGCGGCCCACACGTACCCGCAGATCACGTGCTCGGGGTAGATGAACCCGTCCGAGTCGGCCATCCGTACCGAGGCGATGCGCACGTTCGGCGCCACCCCGGCGATGCCGACGCCGTTGCGGGCGGCGGCGATGATCCCGGCCACGGCGACGCCGTGCGGGAAGAAGCCGGGCAACGTGTCCCACGCGCCTGGTGAGGTGTCCGGTATGCCCTCGTCACCGCAGCCGAACGACCTGCTCGCGTCGATGTTCGGGGCGAGGTCGGGATGCGTGGCCTCCACCCCGTAGTCCAGCACGCCGACCACCACGTCGCGGCTGCCACCCGAGATCTCGTTGGCCTGGTCGGCACGGATCTGGCGCATGCTCCACTGGTTCTCGGCGAGCGGTTCGGCGGCGGCCGGCGTCACCCGTCCATCCACAGTGGACGACTTGGCCGCCGGTGGCGCGCCGGCGAGCTCGACCAGGTCGCGGGTCGCACCCGCGGCGACCACGCCGGGCAGCGGCCGCACCGCCGCGGCGAAGCCCGCATCGGGCGAGGTCGCCACCACGACGCCGATCTGCGGCCAGCTACGCACCACGTGCCCGCCGGCGTCCCGTACCGATGCCTCGGTGCGCGCGAGCGGTGCGCCCTTCCTGGCCAGCACCACGAAGTGCGCCACCGGCTCCTCCTGGGCGGCGGCGGGCGGGCCCGCCGTCATCCCGGTGGCGACGAGCGCCGCGGTCACGATCAGTGCGCGTACTGCAGTCCGTTGCACGACCCCTCCAGACGTCCACCAAGAAGATGGCGGCTGCGATCATGTTCCGGCTGCGAATGTGCACAACCGATACGACTATGTAGTGAGCCCCGCCGATGTCACATGTGTGGCGCCGGCGGTGCTCAACAGGTGTGGACCTGGTGGATGGTGGGCGCGCCGACGCCCTCGTGACAGCCCTGTCCGCCGGCGGCCGCGGCGCCGCGGCCGGGCGTGCGGAGCGGAAGGACGGCGGTGTGGCCTTGTCGGGTCCTCGGGAGCGCGAGGCCGTCCGAGCCGACCTCGAACAGGTCTTCCGCGCCACCTACCCGCGGGTCGTCGCGGTCGCCGCGCGGGTGCTGGGCTCCCGGGACGAGGCCGAGGACGTCGCGCAGGAGGTGTTCCTGACGTTCGGCCGCTCGTCGGTGCCCGCCGGGCAGGCCGTTGGCTGGCTGACGGTCGCCGCGGCGCACACCGCCCTGAACCACCTCCGCTCGGGCCGGCGCCGTGCCGTGCGCGAGGAGGCCGCCCGCGACGGCGCGCCCGCCTCCCCGGACGTCGCCGACGCGGTGGTCACCCGCGACGAGCGCCGCCTCGTGCGGGCGGCGCTGGCGCGGCTGCCTCGCCGGCAGGCCGTGGCGCTGGTCCTGCGGCACAGCGGCCTCAGCTACGCCGAGGTCGCCGCCGCTCTCGAGCTCTCTCCCGGCAGCGTGGGCACGACCGTGCGACGCGCCGAGTCCGCCCTGCGCAAGGAGTTGAACCGTCATGCGTCATCCGAGTGACGGCACGTTGCGCCGGCTCGTGGACGAGCCGGCCGGTGTCGCCGACGCCGATCGCCGGCACGTCGCGGGCTGCCCGGTGTGCCTGGCCGGGCTCGCAGCCGCCCAGGAGGACGCGGCGGCGGCCGCCGCCGCACTGGCCGTACCGTCCGATGTGGACGTCGACGCCGGGTGGCGCCGCCTGTCCGGCGCGATCTCGGCCGAGGGACGCTCGCGGGCGACCGCGGCCGCCCCCGGCCGCCGGTGGCGCGGCAGGCTGCGCAGCCCGGTGCTCGCCGCCGTCGGTGCCGTCCTCCTGCTCACCGGCGCCGGGGTGGCGGCCGCCGCGGACTGGCTGCAGATCTTCCGGGCCGAGCAGATCGCGCCGGTCACCGCGCCCGAGAGGGACCTGGTCCGGCTGCCCGAGCTGGCCGACATCGGCGACGTCGAGCTGACCGAACCGATCGACATCCACCCGGTCGCCGACGCGGACGTGGCGAAGCAGGCCAGCGGTCTCGCCGCGCCCCTGGTGCGCGAGCTGCCCCGCGGCGTCACCGGCGATCCCACCTACTACGTCGGCAAGCGGGCCAGCGCGGTCTTCACCTTCTCCGCCGAGAAGACGGCGCGCACCCTCGAGGCGGCAGGCGAGACGCTGCCGCCGCCGCCCCCTGGCCTCGACGGCAGCCGGTTCCGGTTCGTCGCCGGCCCCGGGCTCGCCGCGGTGTGGCCGGAGGCGCGAGGCGTGCCGGCGCTGCTCGTGGCCCGCGCGGTCGCGCCCACCGCATACTCGTCCGGCATCCCGTTAAAGACCGCCCGCGACTACCTGCTGTCGCTGCCCGGCCTGCCCGAGAACGTCGTGCAGCAGCTGCGGGGCCTCTCCGCCGACGGGCCGACGCTGCCCCTGTTCATGGCGACCGAAGAGCTGCAGAGCTCGACCGCGGACGTCGGCGGCGTGCCGGCCACCGTGTTCACCTCGCGGTCCAGCACGATGTCCTGCGTGGTCTGGGTGAAGGACGGCACGGTCAACGCGGTCGCCGGCTCGCTGCATGCCGACGAGGTGCTGTCGGTGGCGCGCGGTCTGGGGTGGGCGCGGTGACCGCCCGGTCGGTCGACGCCGCCCAGCAGCTGCTCGAGGGGCTGCCGCCCACCCCGGCGGTGTGGTGCTCGGGCCTGCGCAAGCGGTACCGGAAGCGCACGGCCGTCGACGACGTGTCCCTCACCGTCGACCGCGGCGAGGTGGTGGGCC
Source organism: Actinophytocola sp. (assembly GCF_036555685.1). Taxonomy (GTDB): domain Bacteria; phylum Actinomycetota; class Actinomycetes; order Mycobacteriales; family Pseudonocardiaceae; genus Actinophytocola. The sequence continues at coordinate 53,228 of NZ_DATBKY010000232.1, forward strand.
TGCTCGGACCGAACGGAGCCGGCAAGACCACCGTCATCAAGATCCTGCTCGGCCTGGTCCGGCCCGACGCGGGAGACGTGCTGCTGCTCGGCAAGCCGGCCGGCGACCCGTACGCCCGGGCCCGCGTCGGCTACCTGCCCGAGCTCTTCCGGTACCAGCCGTGGCTCACCGCCGCCGAGGTCCTGGCCCTGCACGTCCGGCTCGCGGGCGTCGCGGTGCCCGACGGGGAACAGCGCGACTGCCTGGCCCTCGTCGGCCTGGCCGACCGCGCCCGCGACCGGGTGGCCGGCTTCTCGAAGGGTATGCAGCAGCGCCTCGGGCTGGCCGTCGCACTGGTGGCCCGCCCGGAGCTCGTCGTCCTCGACGAGCCGACGAGCGCTCTGGACCCGGTCGGCCGCGCGGACGTGCGCGACATCCTCCTGTCCCTCAAGGAGCGCGGGGTCGCCGTCCTGCTCAACTCGCACCTCATCGGCGAGGTGGAGCGCGTCTGCGACCGCGTCGTCATCCTCGACAGGGGCAAGGTCGCCGCCGCCGGCAGCCTGGCCGAGTTGCTCGGCCGGCGCGAGCTGCGGCTGCGGCTGGGCGAGGTGAGCGCCGAGGCGCAGGCGCGGCTGGCGGCCGCCGGGCAGCTGACCCGCAGCGCGGACTCGTTCACCGTCGCGCTGCCCGCCGAGACCGACTCCGACTCCGCCACCGGCGAAACCGTGCCGGACCTCGTGGCCGACCTGGTCCGACTCGGCGTACGCGTCCACGCCGTCGAGCCCGGGCGGATCAGCCTCGAGGAGCGGCTGCTGGACATCCTTCGCGGCGATTCCGGGAGTGACCGATGACCGTCCGGACCGTGCGCATCGTCGCTGCCCTGACGCTGCGGGAAGCCGCTCGCCGGCGCGTGCTCCGCGCGATCGTCGTCATGACCGTCGCCCTCCTGGCGCTGTCCGCGTGGGGGTTCTCCCGGCTCGCCGCGGAGCTCGGCACCCTCACCAGCGGCGAGGCCCGGCTCGCGTCCTCCCAGGTGCTCAACCTGGTGATGTTCGGGCTGAGCCTGATCGCCGCGCTCGGCACGGCGTTCCTCGCCGGCCCGACCCTGGCCGGCGAGATCGAGTCGGGGACCGCGCTGGCGGTCCTGGCCCGGCCGGTTCGCCGCGCCGCGGTGCTGGTGGGGAAGTGGCTCGGGCTCGCGATCTTCGGCAGCTGCTTCGTCGTCGTGGCGGGGCTGGCCCAGTTCGTGATCGTCCAGGTCACGATGGACTACTGGCCGCCGCAGCCGGTGGCCGGCCTGGCGTTGCTCGCGGCACAGACGACCGTGCTGCTCACGCTCGGCCTGCTGCTGTCCACCGTCATCTCGCCGATGGCGTCGGGCATCGTGGCCGTCGGCCTGTTCGGCGCCACGTGGATCGCCGGAGTCGTCGGTGGGGTCGGGAAGGCACTCGGCAACGAGGGCGTGGCCCGGGTCGCCACCGTCGCCCGGATCCTGCTGCCGACCGACGGGTTGTGGCAGGGGACCATGCACGCGATCCAGGACCCGGCCGTGCTTTCGTTGTTCGGCGGTGCCGCGGTGGGTTCGCCGTTCGTGAGCGAGGCCCCGCTCGCCGCCACCTACCTCGCGTGGACCGCGATCTGGGTCGCGCTCATCCTCGGGCTCGCGGCGGTGGCCTTCCAGCGCCGCGACCTCTGACCGGTCGAGCAGGCGGCCGGCGTCACGCCCGGTCCGGGGTGAGCGGCGGGGTCGCCATCCCGGCGCCGTTCCGCAGCCCGCCCAGCAGCTCCGCCACCGCGTCCGCGGCGCCGTGTTCCGGCTGCCAGCCGAGCTCGGTGCGCGCCCGGGTGGTGTCGAGCAGGGGCAGCCGCAGCGCCGCGTCGAACAGGTCCGGTGTCGCGGGCGTCGCGTGCAGCCGCCAGGCGGCGGCCAGCGGCGCGCGCACCGCCCAGGCCGGCAGCTTCACGACGCGCGCGCCGAGCAGCTCGGCCAGCATGTGCGCGTCCAGCACCGGGTCAGCGGCGAGGTTGACCGGCCCGCGGATGTCTCCCAGCACGGCGAGCCGGTAGGCACGAGCCGCGTCGGCCGTGTGCAGGGCCTGCAACTTCAGGCCGGGCAGGTCCGGCACGACCGGGACGAACCGCACGAGGTTGCCGCGCACGAGCGGTCCGGCGAACAGCCGCCGCTGCTCGCTCGCCGACTCCCGCTTGAACAGGAACGCGGGCCGCATCCGCACGACGCGAATGTGCGGGTGGTCCCGCTCGTACGTGTCGAGCACCCGTTCCACATAGGACTTCTCGCGCGTGTAGGACGCGGCGGGCCACCCGTGCGTCGGCCAGTCCTCCGTGACCTTTCGGTCCTTCGGACCGGGGGAGTAGGCGCCGACCGAGGAGGCGTACACGAGCGACGAGACACCGGCCAGAGCGGCCGCGTCGAACACCCGGATGCTGCCCAGGACGTTGGTGCGCCACGTGGTCGCCGGGTCCCGGGCCGGCTGGATCATCCAGGCGAGGTGGACGACGGTGTCGGCACCGGCGAACAGCGGGACGAGATCGTCGCCGGCCACGTCCGCGGTCTCCCACACGAGCTTGTCGCACGTCCACTCCGGACGCCGCCGCGCGACGCCGACGATCGAGCCGACCGACGGGTCGGCGGACAGCTCCCGCAGGACGCTCGTGCCGACGTTCCCGCTGGCTCCGGTGACCACGACTCGTCTGCTCATCGCCCTACCTCCAGCGGGCGGCTACCCGCGATCCGCCGGCTCAACCGCCCGGCACGCCCGGGCCGCCGCGGTGATGGAAGATGGGCTGTCGTCCGTCCACCCGAGGGGAGAGCCTCGTGACCCTTGTGCACCATGAGGCGCTGCTGCGCCACTTCGCCGATCTCCGCGACGGCCGGCACGGCGACGCGGTCGACCGGGAGGACAAGGAACGCCTGTACGAACAGGCGGTGCGGCTGCTCGACCCGGTGGCCCGCCGCGTGCTCGACGAGCTCAACGCCGACCTGCTGCTCGGCGAGGGAACCGTTGCCACGAAAGGCATCCAGCGCACCGACGACGGCGGTCTCGCCGTGTCGTGGACGCTGTCCTGGCGGGAGCAGGCCGCGGCGGGCGTCGAACCCATCCGGATCCGTGCGCACTACGGCCGCGGGTTCCACCACCCGCATCTCGGCGGCGGCACGGTCGGCGAGTGGCCGTTGAACGTGTTCACCGCCGACCAGGCCGAGGCCGAGCTGCCGACGCTCCGCGCGATAGCGGCCGCCGAGCTGCACAACCTGGTCTTCCAGGCCGACTACCGGATAGTGCCGGCGACCACGACGACATGAGGACGACGTGAGGTCGTCCAGGCCGGCGCCGGGCGGGTAGGCGCGAGGCAAGCCCGCCGGCCGACGGCCCTCCTTCTTGCCGTGACACACGCCGTATCACGTTTATGTGGTTCTCCCCGGGAACTCTCCCCTCCTGGGAGCAACATCCGGGAGGACGCCGTGAACCTCGTTGTCGTGGGCGACACGCTGCTGGACGTCGACCTGATCGGCACCGCGAGCAGGCTCTGCCCGGACGCCCCCGCGCCGGTCGTCGACCTCGAGCGACGCGACCAGCGAGCCGGCGGCGCGGGCCTCACCGCGGCGCTGGCCGCCACCGACGGGCTCGACGTCACCCTGGTCACCGCCGTCGCCGACGACGAGGCGGGGGAGCGGCTGCGGGCCGAGCTGACCGGGTACCAGACCGTCATCGGCCCGGCCCGCGCGGCCACGCCCGTGAAGACCCGGCTGCGCAGCGCCGGCCAGTCGCTCGCCCGCATCGACGAGGGCGGCCGCGGCGAGCCACCCGAGGCGACCGACGCGATGCTCGACGTGGTCTGCGCCGCCGGCGCGATCCTCGTCTCCGACTACGGCCGCGGCCTTGCCGCCGACGAGCGGCTGCGCAAGCTCGTGGCCCACCTCGCGCCGAATATCCCCGTCGTGTGGGACCCGCATCCGCGCGGCCCGGCGCCGGTCGAGCACGCGACGCTGGTCAGCCCGAACCTCGACGAGGCGCTGCGGTTCTGCGCCGCCGGCACCGGCCTCGCCGCGGCCACCGAGCTGCGCGAGCTCTGGTCGGCCGGCGCGGTCGCGGTGACGATGGGCGCGCAGGGCGCGGCGGTGGACGACGGCTCGGCCGCCCGCACGATCGCCGCGCCGCCCGTGCCGGTGGCCGACCCGTGCGGGGCGGGCGACCGGTTCGCCTCCGCCGCGATCGGCGCCCTCGTCGAAGGCCGTGGCGCCGCGGACGCGGTGTGCCTCGCCGTGCACGCGGCGGCGGACTTCCTTGCCGCGGGCGGGGTCGGGAGCCTCAGCCGGCGCAACATTCGCAGCCTGCGTTCGGGCGGGACCGGCCGCGGCCGGGCGCGCCAGGTCGCCGAGGCGGTCCGGGCCCGCGGCGGCACGGTCGTCGCCACGGGCGGCTGCTTCGACCTGCTGCATGCCGGCCACGTACGCACCCTCGCCGCGGCCCGCGAGCTCGGCGACTGCCTGATCGTGTGCCTCAACTCCGACCGCTCGGTGCGCCGGCTCAAGGGCGTCGGCCGGCCGATCAACGCCGAGGCCGACCGCATCGAGGTGCTCCGCTCGCTGTCCAGTGTGGACGTGGTGGCGGTGTTCGACGAGGACACCCCGGAGGCCATCCTGAACGAGCTGCGCCCGGACGTGTGGGTCAAGGGCGGCGACTACCCGGACCCGGGCGCCCTGCCCGAGACCCGGCTGCTCCGCGTGTGGGGCGGCCGGACCGTCCTCGTGCCCGAACACCCCGGCCGCTCGTCGAGCCGCCTCGCGACGGCGCTCGAGCAGGTCGGCTAGCTCCGCGGTCACCTCTCGACGGGCAGCGTCCCAGGTGGTCAGGTAGAACGGTGGCCCGCGGACCGTCAGGTGGCGCCGTTCAGCATGCGGATCCGCCGCTCCACGTCGTCGGGCAGCCGGTGCCGCCGTGCGAGCGCCACCGGCAGCCGCGCGAGTGCGGCCGCGGCGGCCAGGCCGGCCGGCGGGTAGCGCAGCGTGCGGACGAGCAGCTCCACACCGGCCCGGACGGCCACCGGCGCCGGCCGGCGCATCCAGGTCACCAGCGTCTCGTTGCGCAGCTGGCGCACATCGCGGCTCAGCCGGTCGTCGCGGACCAGCGACGGGTGGTGGTGCGCACGCACGCTGTCGACATAGCACAGGTGCCAGCCGAGGGCGGCGAGGTCGTAGGCCAGCAGCTCCTCCTCGCCGCCGAAGTGCAGCAGCCGGCTGAACCCGCCGGCGTCGAGGAACGCCGTGCGGCGCACGATCGCCGAGCAGGCGAGGAAACCCAGCACGGACGGGCCGGGCAGGCCCGGGTCGTGGCCCAGCGGGCTCGCCGACATCTGTTCGGACACCGGGTCCCCGTGCTCCTCCGCCCCGACCAGCGTCCGCGCCGCGAGCAGGCCGACGCGCGGGTGCTCGTCGAGGATGCGCTCCGCCGTCGGCAAGGCGTCCGCGGCCCACCACGAGTCGTCGTCGGCGAACGCCACGTACGGCGTGCGTGCCTGCGCCACGCCGACGTTGCGGGCGGCCGCGCCCTCGTTGCGCGGCAGGCGGATCAGCCGGATGTCGCCGAGTTGCCCGGCGGCGTCCACGGCCGCCGCGGTGGCGTCCGTGGACCCGTTGTCCACCACGACGATCGGCGGGCGCGGGCACAGCCCGGCGAGCTTGCCGAGGGTACGCAGCAGCTCCGCGCACCGGTTCCGGGTGGCGATCACGACAGTCGTCCGGGCCCCGCTCATGCGCGCTGGCTACCCGGCGGCGGGCGGGACTAACGCGGCGTTTGCACGGGTTTCGCCGGGGTAGCCGCCCGGAACGTCGGAAGGCGGTCCGAGCATGAGAAGGCACTTCGAGCGGGCGCTCGTGATCGGCGGCGCCGGGTTCATCGGCTCACACCTGTGCGAGCGCCTGCTGCAGCGGGACACGCAGGTGGTGTGCGTGGACAACTTCGTCACCGGCTCGCCCGACAACGTGGCGCACCTGGCCGGCGTGCCCGGCTTCCGCTTGGTGGAGCACGACATCACCCACCCGTTCGCGGACGGCCACGGTGCCTACGACCTCGTCGTGCACCTGGCCTCGCCGGCGTCCCCGCGGCACTACGCGCGGCTGCCGATCGAGACGCTCGACGCCGGTGCCTTCGGCACCCGGCACGCGCTGGAGCTCGCCGAGTCGCACGGCGCGCGGTTCCTGCTCGCGTCGACGAGCGAGGTGTACGGCGACCCGGCCGAGCACCCGCAGAAGGAGACGTACTGGGGTCAGGTCAACCCGATCGGCCCGCGCAGCGTGTACGACGAGGCCAAGCGCTACGCCGAGGCGCTGACTGCCGCGTGGTGCCGCAGCCGCGACGGCGACGTCGCGATCGCGCGCATCTTCAACACGTACGGCCCGCGCATGCAGGCCGACGACGGCCGGATGATCCCGACGTTCATCCGCCAGGCACTCGCCGGCGAGCCGCTGACGATCCAGGGAGACGGCGAGCAGACCCGCTCGGTGTGCTACGTGGACGACACCGTGCGCGGGCTCCTGGCGCTCGCCGACAGCGCGATGCCGGGCCCGGTGAACATCGGCAACCCGCAGGAGCGGCGGGTGTCCGAGATCGCCGGGCAGATCCGCGACCTCGTCGGCTCGACGTCGCCGGTCGAGTACGTCCCGGCCGCGGTCGACGACCCGCGCCGCCGCTGCCCCGACATCTCCCTGGCTCGCGGCAGCCTGAACTGGTATCCCGAGATCGGCCTCCGCGAGGGTCTACTGAGGACGATAGCGTCCATCCGCCGGGAACCGGTTGTGCTGTAAGGGTTCGTTCACGCTAGGCCGAGCTGCGGACCGGCGGGGCAGCGGCCAGCGCGGCCTCGAAGGCGCGGCAGACGACGTGCACGGCCACCAGGTGCGCCTCCTGCACGTTGGCCGTGTTGCCGGGCAGGCACACTGCCTCCTCGCACTGGGCGGCCAGGGGATTCGGCGCGGGGCCGGTCAGGGCCCACACCGACGCGCCCGCCCGCACCCCCGCCCGGGCGGCCCGCAGCAGGTTGCGGCTGCGACCGCTCGTGGACAGCAGGACGAGCACGTCCCGCGGCCGCGCGTGCGCGGTGACCTGGCGGGCGAACACGTCGTCGTAGCCGTAGTCGTTGCCGATGGCGGTCAGGCTCGACGTGTCCGCGTGCAGCGCCAGCGCCGAGAACGGCCGCCGGTCGTCCATGAAGCGGCCGACCAGCTCGGCGGTGAGATGCTGCGCCTCCGCCGCCGAGCCGCCGTTGCCGGCCGCGAGCAGCCGGCCGCCGTCGGTGAGGCGCTCGGCCAGCGTGGCGCCCCAGCCGGTCAGCGTGCCGGCCTGCTCGCGTAGCGAGCGCAGCGTGGCGTCGAGCGCGTCGAGGTGATCGTGCACCTGGTCGGGCAGGGCCATCACTCGCCGCCCGAGACGCGGGACACGCCCGAGACACCTGACGCGCCGGACGCGAGGCCGCCGGCTGTGACCGCCGTGGTGTCGATCGCGCCCGCGCGCTCGTAGACCCGCACGGTCTCGGCCGCGACCCGGTCCCACGAGTACCGGGCGCACACGCGGTCCCGCCCGGCCGCGCCGAACTGCTCGCGCATGGTCCGGTGCGTCAGCAGCGCGTGCAGTGCACCGGCGAGTGCGCGCGGCTTGCGCGGCGGGACCAGCTTGCCGGTCACCCCGTCCACCACGGTGTCGGACAACCCGCCGACCGCGGACGCGACCACCGGCACGCCGCAGGCCATCGCCTCGAGCGGCACGATGCCGAACGGCTCGTACCACGGCGCGCACACGACCGCGTCGGCCGAGCGCAGCAGCGCCGGCATCTCCTCACGGGACACCTGCCCGAGCAGCTGCACCTGGTCCGCGACGCCCATCGACTCGGCGAACGCCCGCAGGTACCGCGCGTGCTCGTCGTGCGCGAGCCGGCGCATGCTCGGCCCGCCCGCGATCACCAGCTCGGTGTCGGGCAGCGCGCGCAGCGCGGCGATGGCGGTCGCGAAACCCTTGCGGGGCACCAGCCGCCCGACCGACACGAGCCGGTGCGGGTACTTGCCCGGTGGTGCGGGGTCACCTTCGGGGACGAACTGGTCGGCGTCGACCCCGCACGGCACCACCGAGATCCGCGCGCGTGGCACGCCCATCCGCACCAGCTCGAAGACCTCGTCCGTACAGGTGGCGGCGATCCGGTCGGCCTCGCGGCCGATCATCTTCTCGGTCCCGATTCGCTGCGCCGGGCTCGTGTCGTCCATGCCCTGGTACCGCTTCTTCACCACACCGAGCGCGTGGAAGGTCTGCACGACCGGCACGCCGACCGCCCGCGCCGCGGACAGGGCGGCCAGGCCGGACATCCAGAAGTGCGCGTGCACGACGTCCGGCGGGTCTGCCTCCCACCTGACCCGCAGGTAGCGGGCGAAGCGGCCCATGTGCGGCAGCAGGTCGTCCTTCGGCACCTGCCGGGCCGGACCGGCCGGTACGTGCACCACGCGGTAGCCGAACGCCGTCGCCAGCTCCTCGGGCTGGTCGCGGTCGTCGCGTCGCGTGTAGACGGTGACGTCGTGTCCCTTGCGGGACAAGGCCTTCGACAGCTCGGCCACGTGGAGGTTCTGGCCGCCCGCGTCGACGCCACCCAGCGCGGCAAGCGGATTGGCATGCTCGGAAACGAGGGCTATTCGCATGGGACTACCCACCTTCGTCGTTGCGCGATTCGGTGAGCAAGACGTCCCAGCTTCTTAAGAACGTGCTCAGGTTGAAGTTGTCGAGCGCGTGTTTGCGTCCGTGCCTGCCGAGCTCGGCCGCCATCGCGGGATCGGCGACGAGCTCGCGGACCGCATCCGCGAGCACCGCGATGTCCGCCGACACCACGCCGGCGTCTGACGGTACCGCTGCCGGCGCCTCGGTGCTCGACACCGCGACCACCGGCATGCCGAGATGCATGGCTTCCAGCAGCGACAGGCCGAGCGAGGTCCAGCGCGTGGTGTGCACGTAGACCCGCCGCCGTGCGATTTCGGTGTGCAGGCGTTCCTGCCCGAGGTCGCCGACCGTGGCGAGCCGGGGCGGCGCGAGGCCGACGCGTTCGCCGAGCCCGTCGAGGCCCATGCCGAACACGTCGAGCGGTGCCGCCTCGGCGAACGCCGGCAGCAGGTCGGTCCCGGTCACCCGCCAGCGGCGGACCGGCTCGTTGGTCACGACGGCGGCGCGGGCGAGCTCACCGGTGTAGCGGTAGCCCGGATCCACGATGCCGTGCTCGATCACGGTCGCGGGGGCCCGGCCGTTGTCCCAGAACAGCTTGTTGAAGTGGGTGACGTGGACGAGCGGGATGTCGGACCGGTCGGCCAGTGCGTGCCGGGTGTTCGGCACGTCGCCCCTGGGCGTGTTGTGCTCCACGTACACGGCGGGCACGTCCGTGCCGGGCTTGCGGCCGAGCCACTTCTCGGCCAGGTCCAGCTCTTCGGGGCGCTGCAGCAGGACGAGGTCCACGTCGGTGTCGCGGAGGCGCTCGGCGGGCACCTCCTCGGCGGCGGGCCAGTCGCGCCCCGCCCGCCCGAGCCCCCACGGTCCGCCCTCGGGCAGCGTGGGCAGCAGGTAGGTGTGCCGGCCCTGAACGAACGACGTCGTCCACGATCCGTGCACGTGCCACAGCAAGATCCTCATGCCGCCACGCTCGCCATCCACTCGACCGCGGCGACGACGTCGGCGGGGCGCACGTCGCTCAGGCACGGGTGGCCCGGCACCGGGCAGGTGCGCGCCCGGGTGCCCGCGCACGCGGCGTTCTGGTCGCCGAGCAGCACGTGCGGCACCCGGTAGGGCGCCCAGCGGCCGGCCGGCACGACGGGGGCGAACAGCGACACCACGGGGGTGCCGACGGCGGCCGCGAGGTGTGCGGTGCCGGTGTTGCCGACGACCACGGCGTCCGCTTGCGCCAGCACGCCGGCGAGCTCGGCCAACGTGGTACGCCCGCCGAGGTCCGTGGCCACGGCGCCCGCGACCTCGGCCGTCAGCGCGCGCTCGCCGGGACCACCGGTGACGACGACGTGGTGGCCGTGCGCGGCGAGCGCCGCAACGAGCGCCCGGCTGTGTGCCGGTGTGGGCATCCGGGCCGGTGCGGTGGCGCCGGGGTGGACGACCACGTGTCCCGTGCCGACGAGGTGTGACACGTCCGGTGGCGTGGTCACCCGCAGCTCGCCCGTGTCGCCGGGCGGCAGCGCGAACCCGGCGGCCTCGGCGACCCGCAGGGCCCGCTCGGGCTCCGGCTCGTCGGCCCGCTCGTCCGTCCGGATGCGATGGTCGACCAGGCTGCCCGGGTAGTCGGTGGAGTGCGCGGCGATCTCGGGCACGCCCGCGAGCCGCAGCAGCAACGCGAGCGGCAGCGGGGACTGGTGGAACGAGGTCAGGATCAGCGCCACGTCCGGCCGGCATTCCCGGACCGCGGCGACGAGGCCGTCGATCTCCGGCCCGCGCACCGGCGGTGGATCGACGACCACCCACGGGCACCGCCAGACGAGCACGTCGTCGACGCCCGGGAGGAGCCGCGCGGCCTGCTCGCCGTCGGGCCCGCAGAGCATCGTGACCTCGCCGGCCCCGGCCCCGGCGGCGGCGCGCGCCGCGGGCCCGGCCAGCAGCACGTCTCCGCTGCTGTCGAGCCTCGCCACGAGCACTCGCCGACACTTCTCCATAGGCAACGTTTTTCCGGGGCGAAGCGGCTCAAACACCGTCCGATCGGTTTGTCGTGGACCGTGTCGTGCACCCACGCCTCACCAGCGCGCAGGGGTGACCGGGATCAGGTAGGCGGCGCGGATCGAGTCCGGCCCCTCGTAGGTGCGGTTGGGCAGCGACTCCAGGTAGTGCAGCACGTCGTGGTCCGCGCCGCGGAGGCGCGCGTGTTCCAGCACCCCGCCCCGGTCGGACGGGTAGTCCAGGCCGACGAGGTAGCGGCCGAGGTCGGCCGCGTCGGGGATCATGACGGCACGCCCAGGCCGAGGCAGGTGATTCCCTGCGCGGCCAGCCGCGCGTGGTCGAGGACGTTGCGGGTGTCGACCACCACCGGGCGGTCCGCGACCGACATGAGCTGTCCCCAGTCCAGCTCGCGGAACTCCGGCCACTCGGTCAGCAGCACGACCCCGGCCGCGTCCTTCGCCACCAGGTACGGGTCCTCGACCACCTGCACCGGCCCGACCGGCGTCCGCACCGCCGGGTCGTAGGCGGTCAGCTGCGCACCCGCCGCGGCGAGCCGGGTGGCGACCGCCAGCGCGGGGGAGTGGCGCAGGTCGTCCGTGCCCGCCTTGAACGTCAGGCCCAGCAAACCGAGCCGCACGCCGGCCAGTGATCCGGACGGCGACACCGCCGAGCGCACCTTGGCCACCACGTGGTCCTGCGCCCGCGTGTTGGCGTCGATGACCGCGGTCAGCAGCGCCGGGTCGACGCCGGACCGGCGCGCCGAGGCCACGAGCGCCGCGGTGTCCTTGGGCAGGCACGACCCGCCCCAGCCCGGTCCGGGTGCGGTGAACGCGCCGCCGATCCGCTCGTCCAGGCTCATCGCGCGGGCGACCTGACGGATGTCCGCGCCGACCTGCTCGCACAGCTCGGCCAGCAGGTTCACGTAGGACAGCTTCATCGCCAGGAACGCGTTGCTCGCGTACTTGCCCAGCTCGGCGCTCGCCGGGTCGGTCCGCACGACCGGCGCGGGGATCCCGCGGTACAGCGCGACCACGCGCTCGGCCGCGGCCGGGTCGGCCGAGCCGACGACGATCCGGTCCGGGTGCAGGAAGTCGCGCACGGCGTGTCCCTCGCGCAGGAACTCGGGGTTGCTCACCACGCCGACGTCGTCGCGGCCGAGCATCGCCGGGATGTCGGCCGTCGTGCCGACCGGGACGGTCGACTTGACCGCCAGGACGGCGCCCGCGGGCAGCACGCGGGCGAGCGAGCCCAGCGCCGCCCGCAACGCGCCGAGGTCGGGCACGCCGCCGTCGCCCATCGGCGTCGGCACGCAGAGCAGGACCACCTGAGCGCCGCCGAGGCTCTCCGCGTCGGTGGCGAAGGACAGCCTGCCGGTGACCAGGCCGCGGTGCACGAGCCCGGCCAGGTCGGGCTCGGCGATCGGCACCTCGCCGCGGTTCACCGCCGCGACGCGTGCCGGGTCCACGTCCACGCACCGCACCCGGTGGTCGAGGTGGGCGAGGCACGCGGCGGTCGTGAGCCCCACGTACCCGGCGCCCACCACGCCGATCGGCCCGTCAGCCATGCCTGCTCCCTCCGAGCTCGGCCACCGGCACCGCGTTCAGCACCTCCGCGACGGACAGCGCCAGCAGCCCCGGGTCGGGGTCGGCCCCGAACGGGTCACCGACCTTGCCGGTCCACAGTGGACGATGTTGCCGCCGGCCGCGCGGCGGTCCCCAGCGCGCCGGCGGGGTCGGGCCGAACAGCACCACCGACGGCGTGCCGTACGCCGTGGCGAGGTGGCCGATGCCGGTGTCGCCGCACACCACGAGCGCCGCGCGGGCGACGAGCGCCGCCAGCTCCGCGAGCCCGGTCCGGCCGGCGAGCACGGCGTCCTCGCCGAGTCCCGCCCGCCCGGCCACCGAACGGGCCAGCTCGCGTTCGGCCGGGCTGCCTGTCACGACGACCGGCCGGCCGGCCGCGGCGAAGAACCTCGCCACGTCGGCGAACCTGTCGGCCGGCCAGCGCCGGGCGGGGAACGCGGCGCCGGGGTGCACGACCACCGCGCCGGGCGCGGGGCTGGGCACCGCCGGCCGGGCGATCGCCAGGTCGGCGCGGTCGGCGTCGATGCCGTGCGCGGCGAGCAGCCCGCACCACCGGTCGACCTCGTGCACGTCGTCCGGCCACTGTGGACCGTCCAGGTCCGGGAAGTCCGGGTGCCGGTGGGTGATGAGCCGCCCGGGGTCGGTGGCACGCAGGTCCGCGATGCTCTCCGGGCCGCTCCCGTGCAGGTTCACCGCGACCCGCGGTGCCGGCCGCGGCCAGCGCAGCGTGCCGAGCCCGGGAGTGGGCAGCACCTCGTCGACCGCACCGGTCAGCGCCACCAGCTCGGTGAGCGCGGCCGGCGCGGCCAGCACGAGGTGGTCGCCGGGGAACGCGCGGCGCAGCCCGCGCAGCGCGGGCACGGCCACCAGCAGGTCGCCGATGCCGAGCGCGCGCAGCACGAGGACCTCGCCGCCGGCCCGGCTCACGGCCACGACGACTCCACCGAGGGGCAGACCACCATCTCGCGCACCTCGCAGCCCGCGGGCTGGCGCAGTGCGAACAGCACCGTCTGCGCGACGTTGCGCGGGTCGTTCAGCTTGGCGTCGGCCGGTGGCTTGTACTTCTCGTCGCGATCGTCGAAGAACGCCGTGTGCATGCCGCCGGGCACCAGCATGGTGACGCCGATGCGGCCCGCGGTCTCCGCGGCCAGCGCGCGGCTGAAGCCGACGACGCCGAACTTCGAGGCGCAGTACGCGGTCGCGTCGCTGACGGCCTTGACGCCCAGCGTGGACGCACACGTGACGACCTTGCCGTGCGAGCGCTCCAGGTAGGGCAGCGCGGCACGCACGACGGCCGCGGTGCCGATGAGGTTCACCTTGACCACGCGGTCCCAGTCCTCAGTGGACACGTCGCCGAGCATGCCGCACGCGTCGGTGCCGGCGGGGGTGAACACGGCGTCCAGCCCGCCCGCGCGCTCGGCCAGCTCGCCGACCGCGGCCTCGGCCGCCCGGCTGTCCGCCAGGTCCGCGACCACGTGCTCCACATCGGACGGTGGGGCCACCCGGTCGATGACCAGCGGCCGCCCGCCCGCCTCGCGCACGGCGTCGACGGTGGCCGCGCCGAGACCGGACGCGCCACCGGTGATCAGTACTGTGCCGAGATCGTTCATGTCGAAACCTCCTCGTTCATGGCGAGCTCCACGGCGTCGGTCAGGTCGGTGGCCACCTGCCGCGCGGAGAGGATCTCCTCGGCTCGGGTCCGGGCGGTCGGCACGAGGATCCCGCGCGCGCCCGCGGCCTCGGCCGCGGCGACGTCCGCGCCGGTGTCCCCGATGACGACGCAGCGGCGCGGGTCGACGCCGAGCGCCTCGGCCGCCTGGCGGACCAGTCCGGGCGCGGGTTTGCGGCACGGGCAGCCGTCCGCGTCGCCGTGCACGCAGACCTGCCAGGTGCCGAACGGGCCGAGGAGCTCGTCGACCCGCGCGTTGACCGCGGCGAGCTGCTCGGGGCTGATGAGGCCGCGGGCCACGCCGGACTGGTTGCTGACGACGCCGACCTTGACGCCGGCCTCGCGCAGCCGGCGCAGCACGTCCGCGGCGCCCGGCACGGGCTCGACCCGGCCGGGGTCGTTCAGGTACGGGACGTCGGCGATGAGCGTGTCGTCCCGGTCGAACAGCACGGCCGCGGGCACGAGCGGCGTGGTGGGCAGGTCGTGGGTGACGCGATGGCCGTTGACCGGCGGCGAGACCCGGGTGCGCCGCGCGGCCCGGCGTACCCGGACCTCGCCGGCCAGGCGGTGCGCGAGTGCCGCCGGCGGGATCAGCGCGCTGGTCACGAGCATCCGGGCGATCTCCTCGCGGGTGCGCGGTCCCGGCCGGATCCGCCGCCACGCGAAGCTCCCGGTCAGCGCCAGCCACACCCCGGTCGCGGCGGCCGCGGCGCGCCGGGTGCGGCGCGGGCCCGCGAGCAGCACGGCGGCCAGCGCGCTCGCCGTCGTGAGCGTGTGCCGGCCTAGCATGCCGGGCCCGGCCCCGGCCCGGTGCCGCCAGTCCGGGCCGTGCTTGTGCCGCATGAGCGCGTTGTCCGCGTTGCCGGCCTGCCGGCGCAGGCTCGCGAGGAAGTCGCCGCGCGCGGCCGGATGCATCGTGCGCCGGTTGCCGCGGGCCAGCTCGTAGCCGGCCGCGAGCACGCGCAGCGCGAGGTCGGAGTCCTCCCGGAACGCCCGGGGGAACCGCTCGTCGAAGCCGCCGACCTCGGTGAGTACCGAGCGGCGGTAGGCCATGTCCGCGGTGATCCAGCGCGCGGTGGCGAGGCCCGCGGTGCCGCGCTCGTCGTCGGTCGGCCGCGGGCCGGCCGGTACCTCGATGCGGGCCTGGGACGCGCCCACCGCCGGCCCGACCGCGAGGTCGGCGGCGAGGTCGGCCGCCCACGTGTCCGACACGATGACGTCGTCGTCGAGGAACGCGACCCACTCCGTACGTGCCAGCCGCCAGCCCGCGTTGCGGGCGGCCGCGGGCCCGCGGCCGCCCGAGCACACGACGCGCACACCGGCGGGCAGCGACAGCGGTGGGCCGCCCGGCCGGTCGTCCACGACGACTACCCGCGCGGGCCGCGGACCCCTGCAGGTGTCCACAGCGGACAGCAACACGTGCAGGTTGTCCCGCCCGGTGGTCGGGATGACGACGGTGTAGTCCGCGGTGTCGTCGGCGGTCATGACCGGCGCACCAGGTACGGGCCGAGGACGAGCACGTCGATGGGACTCGCGCCGAAGCACTCGAGCACGTCGCGTGGCGAGTCGACCATCGGCCGGCCCGCCGTGTTGAGGCTGGTGTTGACCACGACCGGCAGCCCGGTGCGCGCCTCGAACTCGCTCAGCAACCGCGCGAGCAGCGGCTCGTCCGCCTCGGCCACGGTCTGGATGCGGGCCGTGCCGTCCACATGCGTCACCGCGGGGATGCGGTCCTGCCACTCGGGCGCCACATCGTGCACGAAGAGCATGTAGGGACTCGGCATCGGGCCGCGGCCGAACAGGTCCGCGGCGCGGTGCGCCAGCACCATCGGCGCGACCGGGCGGAACTGCTCGCGGCCCTTCACGTCGTTGAGCCGCTCGAGGTTCGCCTTGCGGCCGGGGTGGGCGAGCAGCGACCGGTGTCCCAGCGCGCGCGGCCCGTACTCCGCCCGCCCGGAGAACCACGCCACGATCTTGTCGGCGGCGAGCGCCTCGGCCGCGGCGACCGCGACGTCGGCCGGCCGTTCGTAGCGCAGCGCCGCGATGTCCAGTGCCCGCCGGCACTCCTCGTCGCTGAAGCCGCGGCCGAGATCGGCGCCGCGCATGGGTGCGGGCCGCTCGCCGAGCTCGGTGGCGACCGCGGCGGCCGCGCCGAGCGCGGTGCCGGCGTCCCCGGCCGCGGGCTGCACCCAGATCTGCTCGAACGGGCTCTCCGCGTACAGCCGGGTGTTCGCCACGCAGTTCAGCGCCACCCCGCCGGCCAGCGTGAGCACCGGCTGCCCGGTCCGGCGGTGCAGCCACCCCGCGAGCTCCAGCAGCACCTCCTCGAGCCGCTGCTGCACGCTCGCCGCGAGGTCCGCGTGCTCCCCGGTGAGCTCACCGGCGGACCGCGGCGCGAACTCCGTCCACTCGAGACGCTCGGTGTGGAAGCCGCCCTCGTCGGTCGCGTAGATCCGCTCGCGCAGCGTCGGCAGGAACCGTGGCGTGCCGTACGAGGCGAGCGCCATGACCTTGTACTCGTCGCTGGACCGGTGGAACCCCAGGTGCTCGGTCAGCTCCTCGTAGCAGAGCCCGAGCGAGTGCGGCAGCCGCTGGCTCGCGAGCTCCTCGAGCTTGCCGTCCCGGTACTCACCGGCGAGGTAGGACGTCGACTCGCCGCGCCCGTCCGCGACGAGCACCGCGGAGTCCGGGAACGGCCCGCACAGCGCGCCCGACGCCGCGTGCGCCACGTGGTGGCGGACGAACCGGACGATGCCGGGATCGAGCCCGGGCAGCGCGGTACGCAGGAACAGCGGGGCGCGCTCGGCGTAGGTGGTGCGCAGCTCCTCCCAGCGGCCGTCGGCGGCGTGGTCCACCAGGGCCGGGTCGTAGGAGTAGCCGACGGCGTCCAGGTCGGCGGGGGAGAGCCCGGCGCTGTCCAGGCACCATCGCGCGGCCTGCTCGGGCAGCTCCCAGGCGGCGAACGGCACGGCGGGATGGCCGTGCTTGCGGCGGCTGAAGCGTTCCTCCTCCGCGGCGGCGACGATCTCGCCGTCCACGATCAGAGCGGCGGCCGGGTCGTGGAATATCGCGTTGATGCCGAGTATGCGCACTGCGCCCTCCGGGTCGTCGGGAAGTGCGCTCAGAGCGCTACCCGGGGAAGTGGTGCCCAAACCGGTTCGAGGATTAGGGGCCCGGCCGCCGGGTAGCCGGGGCGCACGCCCGACATGAGGAGAGCCATGACCACCACGAATCAACAGAACCTCATCGACGCGATCGTCTCCGATCACCACGACGTGGAGCGGGTCTTCGGCGAGATCGAGGCCAGTGGTGACGTCCGGATGAAGCGTGATCTCGTCGAGCACGTGATCGCCGAGCTCGTGCGCCACTCCGTGGCCGAGGAGCAGTACCTCTACCCGACCGCCCGCAAGGCGCTGCCCGACGGGGACGAGATCGCCGACCACGAGATCTCCGAGCACGCCGAGGTCGAGGAGATCATGAAGGAAGTCGAGAAGACCGACGCGACCGACGCGAAGTTCGACCAGCTCGTCGGCAAGCTGATCGCCGAGGTCCGCCATCACGTCGAGGACGAGGAAGGCGACCTGCTGCCGAAGCTGCGTGCCGCGTGCGGCTCCGACGAGCTGATGGAGCTCGGCAAGAAGTTCGAGCAGGCCAAGAAGATGGCGCCGACGCGGCCGCACCCGGCGGCGCCGGACCGGCCGCCGGCCAACAAGATCCTCGCCCCCGGCGCGGGTCTCATCGACAAGGTGCGCGACGCGCTCTCGGGCCGGAAGGTCTGACGGCACCGACATCGACGCCCGCGACGGCCGGCCGTCGCGGGCGTTTGTGTACGGACGTTCCGGGCATCCACGGCCATGGCACGGTCGACCGATGATGCGCTCGGGTTGCCCACCCTGGCGCGGCTCGCGGAGCTGAGCGCGCTCGCCGACGGCGACATCCCCGTCTACCTGCGGTACTCGCCCGGCCCGGTGTCGGACGCGGCGCACCCGAGCAAGGACCACGAGAGCGGCCTCGTGATGCCGGGTGTGTCGGCGAACCCCCTGCGGCCGCCGGGCTGGTGGTCGCTGCCGGGAGCGGACTGGGTGGCGCGCGCGGTGTGCCAGTACCTGCGAGAGTTGGACGAGGGGGCGCGGCCGTGGGTGCTGACCGGTGAGGTGGTCGACTTCGGACCGGACAACGAGCCGCTGCTCACCGGCGTCCGGCCGATCGCGTGGCTGTCGCGCTCGCTGGTCCGCGAGGCGCACCAGCGCTACCACGAGCGGCTGGCAGCAGGACGCGCGACGCACTGACCTGGGGAGCGAGCGGATGTGGGACCGGCTGAACCGGTTCGAGTCGATGCTGATCAAGGACACGCCGCGCCGCCGATCGACTTCCACGTGACCGACACGTACTTCGTCGTCGCGCATTTCCACTATGTACTGTTCGGCACGATCGTGTTCGCCACGTTCGCCGGCATCTACTTCTGGTTCCCGAAGATGACCGGCCGGATGCTCAGCGAACCGCTGGGCAAGCTGCACTTCTGGACCACGTTCATCGGCTTCCACACGACGTTCCTGGTCCACCACTGGCTCGGCGCCGAGGGCATGCCGCGCCGCTACGCGGACTACCTGCCGAGCGACGGGTTCACCACCCTGAACATGATCTCCACGGTCGGCGCGTTCGTGCTCGGCCTGTCCATGTTGCCGTTCCTGTGGAACGTCTTCCGCAGCTACCGCTACGGCGACCCGGCCGGCGGGGACGACCCGTGGGGCTTCGGCAACTCGCTGGAATGGGCGACCACCTGCCCGCCGCCCCGGCACAACTTCACCGACCTGCCGAAGATCCGCTCCGAGCGGCCCGCGTTCGAGCTGCACTACCCGGACTTCGCCGAACGCTTCCACGAGGAGTCCCGGCCCCACGCCGGCCGCCGGGAAAGGGCGGCACGATGACGATGCCGCCGAAGCTGCCCGGCGAGTATCACGTCCGGTTCACCAACACGCGGCACGGCCGGATGCGCAGCCGCACCCTCGGCCGTCCCACCGGTGCGCCGCCGGTCGTGACCGTGATGGGCATGGCCGTCTCCGACTACCTGCTGCCCGCGCAGGCCGCGCTCGACTGGACGCAGGCGCACCTGCTCGACCTGCCCGGCCTGGCGGGCAGCGCCGACGCTCCACATCGGATCGACGTGCCGGGCTTCGGCGACGCGGTAGTCGACTGGCTCGAGGCGTCCGGCCTGCCGCCGGTGATCCTGGCCGGGCACTCCAGCGGTACGCAGGTCGCCGCGCGCGCCGCGGCGGCCCGGCCCGACCTGGTCGCGGCGACCGTCCTGGCGTCGCCGACCGTCGACCCGAAGGCGCGGTCGGTGCCCAGGGCCTGTACTACTGGCGCCGGGACTCCCGGTACCCGATGCCCGGGCTGGCGGAGAGCCACAAGCCGGAGTGGCGCCGCGCCGGTGCCCGGCAGATCGTGCACCTACTGCGCGCGCACCTGCGCGACCACCTGGAGGACGTGGTGCCGCGGCTGCGCGGGCCCGTGCTGGTGATGCTGGGCGAGCAGGACGGGATGTGCACCGAAGCGTGGGCCCGCCACCTCGCCGGGCTCGCTGCCGACGGCAGGCTGGTCACGGTGCCCGGGCCGCACACGTTCCTGTGGCGTGACCCGGCGTCGTGGCGCGGACCGGTCCACGAGCTCGCGGCCGCGCTGCGCGCGGAGCGGGAAGGAGCCTCATGAAGCCCGGCCGTGCGGTCGCGTCCTTCGACTCGGCGTCGACGTTCCTGCGGGTGCTCGCCCAGCACCTGCACGGGAAGGGCAGCCCGGCACTCGGTCTCGGCCCGGCCGCACGGACCACCAGCCGCGTGCTGCCGGTGGTGAACAAGCTGCCCGGCGGCGTGCGCGAGGCCCTGTACACCTGGTCGGGCTGGTCTGAGGCGGTGCCCAAGGACCGCGTCGGGGACGTCGACGCCGAGGCGATCGCGGCGTGGGCGGCCGGCCAGTACCCGCGCCGGCGCTACCCGGCCGTGCTCATCGGTTCCTCCTCGGGCGCGGTCGCGCACCTGGCCGCGCCCGCCGGGGTCCCGTGGCTGCCGCAGACCTTCCTCGTGCCGGTCCGGCACCGCAGGCTCGACCCCGACGAGCCGAAGACGGCCATGGCCGACCTCGAGCCGGGCGGCACCGTGCTCGTGGTCGACTGCGCGGAACGCTGGCCGACCACCACGATCGGACCTCGCGAGCTGTTCCAGCACGGCGCGGTGGGCGACGCCACGCCCGAGGAGTACGCCCACGGCGGCGAACGGGTCGCCGAGTTCCTCGCCGCGCAGGGTGCCGCACGGTCCACATGGGACGCACCGGCGGCCGACGCCGACAGCCCCGAGGCGGAGTGGGGTTTCGACCGTGCGTTGCTTGGCGATCTCGTCGGGCTGTGCCGGAGTGCGGGCTGGGCGCTGGACCGGCTGAGCTTCCCCCGCGCGGACGCGCTCAGCGGGCCGGTGGCGGACCTGTACCGGTCCTGGTACACCGACCAGGGGATCCCCGCGAACCGGCTGCTGGTCAGCTGCTTCGCCGTGATCGACGCGCACCTGCCGCTCGCCCGCGGGCTCGTGCCGTACTGGACCTTGTTCGGCACCTGCGCGGCCCGCGACACGCTGGAGGAGTACCTCGGGCACGCGGAGGCCTACGACGAGATCCACCTTGGACTGTTCGCCCACGGCACCCACTCCATCGGATACGCGCGCATCGGGGACTGGGACCGGGTGCTGCGCCACGCCCGGTGCCGCGGTGCGTACTGCGGGGTGGACCCCGGCGTATACCCGCAGGACTTCGCGAGCAACGGCCGCTTCCACCGCGCCGCGGCGGCGCTGCCGCCGACCGAGCCGCTGCCGTCGCTCGCACCGTGGCCGTGGGTCCGGGACCGGCTGCGCGCGAGCCGGAGCACGGCCATCGGCTACCGGCCGGACGCGGCCGCATAGTCGGGCACGAACCGGGTAGGTCGTGAGCGTGACCAAGACGATCCAGACCGAGGCGTCGCCCTCGGCGAACGGCCGGCCCGACACCCAGCGAACCGGGACGGAGCGAACCGGCACGCGAACCGGCATGCTGCGCGGCCGGTTCAGCCGGCTCGTGCGGCGGGTGCAACGCGCCTATGCCGACGGGCACAACCGCCCACTCGCCGGCTACACCGTCGTCCTCGGCGGCTACTCCGCCCTGCTCGGGCTGCTGACCGGGATCGGCCGCGCCACCGGTACGCGGTTGCCCGAGCGGGTCGGCGTCCAGGACACCGTGCTGCTCTGCCTCGCCACCCACAAGGCCAGCCGCCTGCTCGCCAAGGACGCCGTGACGAGCCCGCTGCGTGCGCCGTTCGCGCGCTACGAGGAGCCCGCCGGCGAGGCCGAGCTCAACGAGTCGGTCCGGGGGAGCGGTGTCCAGCACGCCGTCGGTGAGCTCATCACCTGCCCGTTCTGCCTCGGCGTGTGGGTGGCCAGCGGCCTGACCGCCGGCCTCGTGTTCGCGCCGCGGCCCACGAGGCTGGTGCTCACCGCGCTCACGGCGATCGCCACGTCCGACACCATCCAGCTCGTGTACGACGGCGCCAAGAAGCGGCTGGCCAACTGATCGGTGGCCGCTCCCTGGCGGTCAGAGGTCGGCGTGCCGCTCGGTGATGGTGCGGGCGAGCTCGCCGAGCTTGATGTTGAGGTCCTGCGAGGTGCGGCGCAGCAGGTCGAACGCCTCGTCGGCGTCGATTCCCCTGCGGTGCATGAGGATGCCCTTGGCCTGGCCGATGATGTCGCGGCTGTCGATCGCGTTGCGCAGCTGCGTCTCGCGCAGCTCGGCGAGGCGGACGGCCTCGGTCGCGGAGACGGCCAGCGAGGCGTGCGTCGCGAGCAGCAACGCGCGATCGCGGTCCAGCTCGCCGCCGAGCCTGCCGGGCTCGCTGGCGAAGACGTTGAGCGCGCCGGTCATCTGCGGGGGCCTGCCTTCGACCACGAGCGCCGTGGAGAGTGCGGACCGGAAGCCGAGCTTCGCCGCCTCGGGGCCGAAGCGAGGCCACGCCGGATCGGTCGCGAGATCGGCGCTGTAGCAGTAGGCGGGGCCGGGCTGGCGGGCGGCGTCGAAGCAGGGGCCTTCCTGGTAGCGGTCCTGCAGAACGTCCAGTTCGGTACCGAGCGGGTCGGTCTCGACCGGGGTGTGCAGGTGCCCGTCCCGGGAACGGAGCGTCAAGCTGACGAGGTCGGCGCCCGGCAGGATCTCGGCGGCGGCCGTGGCTACGTGTGCCAGCGCGTCGGCGGCGGTCCCCGCGGTCAGCAGCCGCCTGCTGAACTCGGCGAACTGCCGCGCCAGCGGGCTGTGGTCGAAGTCGCGGGGCGGGTAGCCCGGTTCGTCCCGGTGGGCGACGAACTCCTCCTTGTCCCGGCGCCATTCTTCGTCGTAGGCGGTCATCGGTCACCTCCACGCCAGGCGGTGACATAGACATACACGCACGCCGCCGCGCTGACGAGATAGAGCACCACGTTCCACCAGTTGAAGTTCAACGGGTCACCGGACCCGCCGAAGATCTTCGCCACCGCGCCGAACACGGCCATGGCCACGAAGGCCACGACGAGAACCGGCGCGATGGCGGTCGCGGCCCGGCGCAGCCCCGCGGTCGTCAGCACGACGCCGAGCAGTGCGTGTACCACGCACAGCAGCGTGCTGACCCCGAGGAAGCCGAACATCCGCACCGGTTCCTCGTAACCGAAGTCGTGCCAGCCCACCGTCGCGAGCCCGACCGCCGCCAGCACCAGGTACAGCACCCCGAGGGCCACGACGACCAGCCGGCCGCGGTGGTGTGCCGGGCCGCGGCTGACCACGGTCCCCTCGGCTCGCTCCTGGCGGTTCGCAGAAGTCATTACAGTGGCCTACCCGTCACGCGCGCGTTCGAACCCGCTCGACGGGTCGAAGTCGGCCGCCGGGTAGCCGACGGTGGTGATCTCCCTACGCGCCGCACGCGCGGCGACGGGCGCTACCGCCACACGTGCTAGCCGGAAGTCTCGGTGGTGGCGTGGGCGCTGCCGACGGGCTTGGACTCCGGTGAACCGCGCTGTCGCAGGTAGACACTCAGCACGGCCATCGACCAGATGGCGAGGAACTCCGACTGCCAGTTCTGCAGCGTGCGGTTCCAGAAGTCGGCGCTGGCCACGTACGCCGGCCAGCTCACCGCGTCGGTCAGCTGGCTGAGCTGCTCCTCGTTGTACGCGCTCACGCCCGCGATCGACTGTGCCAGCCAGGACAGCAGGAACAGCGTGAGCATCACCAGGCCGAGCGAGCGGGAGAACGACGCGGTGCGCCAGCCCGCCGGCCCGCACCCACTTCGGCGACTCGTCCGTGGCGTACTCGCCGACCTTCTGCTTCTCGTCGGACTCGTAGCCGATCTCGTGCGGCTCCTTGGACTCCGGCGAGCCCCGCTGCACCAGCCACACGGTGGCCAGGATGTAGAGGAAGAACTGCAGGTACTCCGACTGCCAGTTCTCCGCGACGTCGACGGCGAAGTCCGAGGTGGCGAGGAAGCTCCAGAACGGGATGGTCCGGCCGCCGTCGAGCACCTGGTGGTGGTTGTAGTCCGCGTGGCCGGCGACGGCCTGCCCGAGGAGCGTGGCGAGGAACAGCAGTCCGAACGCGACGCTCAGCCCGTTGTCCCGGAGGAAACGCTTCAAGCCCACCACCCCGTCGCAGCCGACATCGCAGCCGACCTCACAAGCGCAGCAGGCCGACGACGATGAAGTACGCCAGCCCGGTCAGGACCACGCCCAGATAGATGATGAAGATCGTCCAACGGAAGGTGCTGCGCATCATGCCGCCAGCAGGCAGTCGTAGGTACCGTCCGCCGAGCGGGTGCAACCCGCCGCGGTGACCCGCCAGCCGGTGTCGAGCTGCACGAGGAACAGCGTGCCGCTCGTCGCCCGTGCCTGTGCGCGGTCACCCCACACCGCGACCTCGCCGATCCGGCCGCCGGAGATGTCGACGGACTCCAGTGCCGACGAGCACGGCTGGCCCTCGGACTTCTCGAGATCCTCGCGGGTGTTCGTCGCGATCAGCTCGCACGCCGCGCGCGTGTCGCCACCGGCCATGGCGGCGAGGAAGTGCGCCGCGGTCTCCTTCGAGTCGACCTCGCGCTGGCCGGCACCACAGCCGCAGCACAAGCCGGCGCACAGGATCACCGCCGCCAGCGCGCCCAGCCGGTAGATCAACACCGGTCGATCCTCCGACCAGCCGTCCCGGGTGCCAACTCGACTCGCGGCGGTCAGTCCATGGCGCGGGTGTCGCGCGGCTCGAGGAACGGCTCCTCCTCCGGCGGGTGGCCCTCCTCGATGGCGCGCTCGCGCGACAGCTCGGCGTCGAGCTCCGCACCCACCAGGACCGCGATGTTCGAGATCCACAGCCAGATGAGGAACACGATCACGGTCGCCAGCGAACCGTAGACCTTGTTGTACGAGGCGAAGTTCGACACGTAGAACCCGAAGCCGAGCGAGGCGATCACCCACACGACGATCGCGAACAGGCTGCCCGGAGTGAGCCAGCGGAACCCGGGATGCCGTACGTTCGGCGCAGCCCAGTACAGCAGCGCGATGGCCAGGCTCAGCAGGACGGCGAGCACCGGCCACTTCGCGATGTTCCACACCAGCACGCCGGTGGAGCCGAGCCCGAGCAGGTGACCCACCTGATCCGCGAGGTTCCCCGTCAGGACGATGCCGAGGATGATCACGGCGAGCAGCGTGACCATGACGATGGTCAGGAAGACGCGCAGCGGCAACGTCTTCCACGCCGGCCGGCCCTCTTCGACCTCGTATATCGCGTTGGAGGCACGGATGAACCCGCCGACGTAACCGGACGCCGCCCACAAGGCGCCGAGCAGGCCGATGATCGCCGCCGGGCCGGCGAACGACGCCGACCCCTGGATCTCGTTGATCACCTTCACCAGCGTGTCCGAGGTGCCGCCGGGCGCGAGCTGGCGGATGTTGTCGACGAGTACGTCCGTGGCGTCCTGCCCGAGCAGGCCGACGAGCGAGATCAGCACGATCATGCCCGGAAAGATGGACAGGACGCTGTAGTAGGTCAGCGCCGCCGCCCAGTCCAGCATGTCGTCGGCGATGAACTCCTTGATCGCACGCTTCAGCGCGGTCCACCACGCGTGTTTGGGCAGGTCGGTAGGGCCGTTCGACATGTCTTCCTCCTCGGTGGGCGAATCGGATACCCGGACCGGACCGCGGAACACATGAATCGGCGCGTCCCGGGTAGCCGGAGCGGGACGGCGACGGGAAGGGCCTCATGGAACGCTCGGAACAGGAAGAACACCTCGAGCTCGACGATGAGCCGTCGCGGGACGAGCCCGCGGGGTGGCAGCGTCACGATCCGGACGTATCGGCACCGGAAGGGGAACAGGGCGTCCAGTTCACCACGCCCGACGGCGGCGAGCCGGGGGACGAGGAGCCGGACGAGGTGGCAGAGGAACACGGCAAATCCGTCACCGCCGGACCCGAACAGCAGGCGATGCGCGAATCCGGCGGTGCGTGAAGACCTAACGATCGTGTTTTGCCAGCGGTGATTAGGGCACCCCATAGCGTTCGATCTGAAGCGCGATCGGCGGTTCCTCCCGGGGCGAGAGTCGCCGAAAACGCCTGGTGGGTGCGGGCGCGCGAGCGAACGCGCGCGCACCGCCAGTTGAGAGGAGACAGTTCCCATGGATATCGCAGGAGTGTTGAGCGCGATCGTGATCGGGTTGGTGCTCGGCGTGCTCGGGCGCATGGTGGCGCCGGGGTCACAGAAGATACCGATCTGGCTGACCATTATCGCCGGTATCGTCGCGGCCTTCATCGGAACCGCGATAGCGCGGGCTTTCGGGGTGGAGAACACCGCGGGAATCGACTGGCTCGAGGTCATCATCCAGGTGATCGTGGCTGCGATCGTCGTGAGCCTCACCGCCGCCGCGCTGGGCAGGCGGCGCAAGGGCGTACTCGGCAAGAAAAGCAGGATCTAGTCGGCTCGTAGTTCGCCGTCTCGTAGTTCAACGTCTCGAAGTTCGCCATTGCGCGGGCCGGCCGGAGAGGCCGGCCCGCG
Organism: Actinophytocola sp.; assembly: GCF_036555685.1. Lineage (GTDB taxonomy): Bacteria > Actinomycetota > Actinomycetes > Mycobacteriales > Pseudonocardiaceae > Actinophytocola. The sequence goes on from NZ_DATBKY010000232.1 coordinate 79,222, forward strand.
TTTTCGCTGTCCGGACTGCCGCCGACGAAGACGGCATCGATTCAGTCGAATGAACCCGTGTCGGCGCGGGTAGGTCGACCACATGACTGCTACGAACACCGCCACCGTCTGCGAGGTGTGCGGCAACGAATACGACATGGCTTTCGAGATCCGGGCCCAGGGCGCGGTACACGTCTTCGACAGCTTCGAATGCGCCATCCACGCCCTCGCACCGGTGTGCGAGCACTGCAAGTGCAAGGTCATCGGTCACGGTGTCCAGGCCGGCGGCTCGTTCTACTGCTGCGCGCACTGCGCCCGCCAGGCCGGCGCCGAGACGGTCCGCGACCGGGCATAGGCCGCGGCATGGGCCGGGGAGTGGCACGCAAGCTCATCGACGCGCACCTGATCGAGGGTGAGGCGGTGCCGGGCACCGAGATCGGCATCAGGGTCGACCAGACGCTGACCCAGGACGCCACCGGCACGCTGGTCATGCAGGAGCTCGAGGCGCTCGGGCTCGACCGCGCCCGCACCGAGGTCAGCGTCCAGTACGTCGACCACAACCTGCTGCAGGCCGACGAGCGCAACGCCGAGGACCACGAGTTCCTCCGCTCGGCCTGCCGGCGCTTCGGGCTGTGGTTCTCCAAGCCCGGCAACGGGGTTTCCCACCCGACGCACATGCAGCGCTTCGGTGTCCCGGGCAAGACCCTGGCCGGGTCCGACTCGCACACCTGCGCCGCCGGGTCGCTCGGCATGCTCGCGATCGGCGTCGGCGGGCTCGAGGTCGCGCTCGCGATCGCGGGGGAGCCGCTGTACCTGCGCATGCCGGAGATCTGGGGCATCGAGCTGACCGGGCGGCTGCCGGAGTGGAGCTCGGCGAAGGACGTCATCCTCGAGATGCTGCGCCGGCACGGCGTGCAGGGCGGCCGCAACCGGATCCTCGAGTACCACGGGCCGGGCCTCGCGACCCTGTCGGCCATGGACCGGCACGTCATCGCGAACATGGGCGCGGAGCTGGGTGCGACGACGTCGGTATTCCCGGCCGACGACGCCGTGGCGGCGTTCCTGCGGGCCGAGGACCGGGCGGCGGACTTCACCCCGCTCACCGCCGACGCCGACCCCGGCTACGACCTGACCGACCACATAGATCTGTCCACTGTGGAACCACTGATCGCGAGGCCGTCGTCGCCGGGCAACGTCGTGCCGGTCCGCGAGGTCGCCGGGGAGCCGGTCAGCCAGGCCGTGATCGGCTCGTCCGCCAACCCCGGCCTGCGGGACTTCGCCATGGCCGCGGCGATGGTGGCCGGGCGGCAGACGCAGGACGGCGTGAGCTTCGACGTGAACCCGTCCTCGCGGCAGATCTTCGCCGACCTCACCCGGATGGGCGCGACGGCCGAGCTGATCGCCGGCGGTGCGCGGATCCACCAGGCCGGCTGCCTCGGCTGTATCGGCATGGGTCAGGCACCGGCGACCGGACGCAACTCGCTGCGCACGTTCCCCCGCAACTTCCCGGGCCGTTCCGGCACCGCCGAGGACTCGATCTGGCTGTGCTCCCCCGAGACGGCGACGGCGTCCGCGCTGACCGGGGCGATCACCGACCCCCGCGATCTCGGCCTCGAGTACCCGCGGCTCGAGCTTCCGGAGCGGGCCTCGGTGAACACCGCCATGCTCGTCGCACCACTGCCGCCCGAGGAGGCGGCCAAGGAGGAGCTCGTCCGCGGGCCCAACATCTCCGCGCTGCCCGACTTCGAGCCGCTGCCCGACCGCATCGAGGCGCCCGTCCTGCTCAAGCTCGGCGACGACGTGTCCACCGACGAGATCTCACCCGCCGGCGCCCGCGCGCTGCCGTTCCGCTCCAACGTGCCCAAGCTCGCCGAGTTCACCTTCGCCCGCGTCGACGAGACCTATCCGGCCCGCGCCACCGACGCGAAGCGCGGCGGCCCGAACGGCCACATCGTGGTGGCGGGGGAGAACTACGGGCAGGGCTCCTCGCGCGAGCACGCCGCTATCACCCCGCGCTATCTCGGCCTCCAGGCGGTGATCGCGAAGTCGTTCGCGCGGATCCACTGGCAGAACCTGGCCAACTTCGGCGTGCTCGCCCTCGAGTTCGACGACCCCGCCGACTACGACCGCATCGACAACGGCACCGTCCTCGCCTTCGACGACCTGGCCGAGGAGCTCGACGAGGCGGTGCTGACCGCCCGCGACGTGCGGGCCGGCGGGACGTACCGGCTGCGCCACCACCTCTCGCGCCGGCAGCTCGACACCGTCCGCGCCGGCGGCCGCATTCCCCTCCTGGCCGGCCGGCTCAGCTGACGGGCGGCACCAGCCACCGAAACAAGGTGCGGCCCGCCGGCCGTCGGCCTGACCGGCAGCGGGCTGGACGACCCCGCCGTGTTCGCCGGCGGCTTTCACGCCGCGCTGCTGGTCTGCGCCGCGCTGCTCGTGCTCGGCGCGGCGCTCACCCTGGCCGCGGGTCCGTGCGGACGCGCTCGCCGTGTGAGCGGCGCCCCTACGGGCGCGCCAGCAGGGAGGGATCGACGACCCCCGCGCGGCGGTAGGCGTGCGTGGTGTCGGCCGCGATGCGTTGCCACGAGTAGCGGGCCCATGCGCGGTCCCGGCCCGCGGCGCCCTGCTGTTCGAGCAGGGTCGGGTGATGCAGGAGCCGCTGGAGCGTGGCGGCGAGCTCGCGTGGCCTGCGCGGCGTGACGTGCGTGCCGGTGACGGCGTCGACGACGGTGTCGACCAGGCCGCCGATCCGGTTGGCGACGACGGCCACGCCGCAGGCCATCGCCTCGAGCGCGGAGACCCCGAACACCGGTTCCCACGGGCTGCACACCACGAGGTCGGCCGATCGCAGCAGCTCCGGGAGGTCCGTGCGCGGGACGGGCCCGGCGAGCCGGAGCCGTCCGGCGACGCCGAGGGAGCGGGCGTAGTCACGCAGCTTCCGCGCGTGGGCGCCGCTGCGCGGCCCGCCGACGATCACCAGCTCGGTGTCCGGCAGCGCGCCCAGGGCGGCCACCGGGGTGGCGAACCCGGAACTCGGCGTGAGGTCGCCGAGCACGACGATCCGGTTCCGCAGCGGGCCGGGGTCGGCCGGCGAGCCGTCGGGGGTGAAGTGGTCCACGTCCACGCCGTAGGGCACGACGGTGACCTTGTGGCGCGGTACGCCGAGCTTGAGCAGGGTGCGGAGCTGGGCGGCGAACGAGACGACGACGTGGTCGGCCGCGTGCACCGGGGCGAGGTCGGTTCCGCCGTCGTGCAGGCTGTACACGAACGGCACGTCGAGCTCGCGAGCCGCGTCGGCGGCCGCCCGCCACACCGCGGCGTTGTGCGCGTGCACGACGTCGGGCCGGTCGGTGCGCAGCGCGTCGGCGAGCGTGGCGCCGAAGCGGCCCTTCAGCGCCACGACACGGATGTCGTGGCCTACCGGTGTTGGGCGGCGGTCCTCGTTCTTGACGTACACGGTGACGTCCTGTCCGGTGGCCCTCAGGGCGTCGGCCAGTGCGACCAGAAACGGGGTGTGCGGAACGGTGTCACGTTCTCGCAGGTCGGCGCGCGCAGCGACTAGGGCGATCTTCTGCATGACCTCAACCTCGGGTCGGGAGCGATCCGGGGATGGGCGCGCGACAACCACATCGGCGCCGCCGATCCCATTCCGCTCCTGGCGAAGGGCGACCGCGCCGACTGTTTGACGCTTCGGCGCGGGTTTACCCGTTCCGGACGTCCGCAAAACGCCGGTTGAGCGACACGGACGGGGGTACGCCCGTGCCATGAAGCCCCGTGACATGCTGCGACGGGCCGAGACGCTGCGATCCGTCGACAAGCCGGCCGGCGCGTTGGCCGGTGTCACCGATCGCGTGCTGCGCGCCGTCAAGATCCGTGAACTGCTTCGTGGTGCGTGGCTCGGCCATCCCCTGCACCCGGTGCTGGTGACGGTGCCGCTCGGCGCCTGGACCGGAGCCACGATGCTGGACTGCACTGGCCAGCGGGTCGCGGCCCGGCGGCTCGTGGCGCTCGGGCTCGCGATGGTGCCGCCCTCCGTGGCGGCCGGCCTGGCCGACTACACGGACCTGGACCCGGCCCAGCGCCGGGTCGGCCTGCTGCATGCGGCGGCGAACACCGTCGCCACCTCGCTGCTCGCGGCGTCCTACGGATGCCGCCGGACGAACCGCTACGCGGCCGGCGTGTTGCTGACCCTGCTCGGGGTCGGCGTCGCGAGCGCCGGTGGTGCGCTGGGCGGGCACCTCGCCTACGCGCAGGGTTCGGGAGTACGCCGGTTCGAGGAGCCGCCGTTCATCCGCCGGCCCGAGCCGGCCGCCATCTCCTGAGCGGGTGACCCCGTGAGGTTGCGGCGCAGCAACGTGCACGGCAACGGGATCCGCCGGCTGCGGTCCGGCCGCGGGTTCCGCTACGTGGACCACGCCGGCGAGCCGGTGCGCGACTCCGAGGTGCTGGACCGCATCCGCGCGCTGGCCATCCCGCCCGCGTGGCAGGACGTGTGGATCTGCCCGCGGCCGGACGGCCACATCCAGGCGGTCGGTACCGACGACGCCGGCCGCAGGCAGTACCTGTACCACGACCAGTGGCGGCGTGCCCGGGACGCGGCCAAGCACCGCCGCGTGGTCGAGCTGGCGAAGCGGCTGCCCGACCTGCGCGCGGCCATCGACATCGACCTGGCGGAACGAGGGCTGCGCCGGCAGCGCGTGCTCGCCGCGGCGCTACGCATGCTCGACCGCGGCGTCTTCCGGACCGGAGGCGAGGAGTACGCCCAGGACAACGGCAGCCGCGGGGTGGCCACCCTCCTGCGTGGCGACGTGAGCGTGCACCGCGGGTCCGTCCACTTCTCTTACGTGGCGAAGGGTGGCGCCGAGCGGAAGGTCCGCATCCGCGACGGCGCGCTCGCGGCGCTGGTCACCGCGTTGCGGCGGGGCCGCGGCGACGAGGAGCGGCTGCTCGTCTACCGGGAGGACGGCGCGTGCTGCGAGATCCGGGCGGAGGACGTCAACCGGCGGCTGCAGGAGCTCGTAGGGGAGGAGTTCACCGCGAAGGACCTGCGCACGTGGCATGCGACCGTGCTGGCCGCCGTGGCCCTCGCCGGGGTGGAACGGCCCACGTCCGAACGCGGCCGGCGGCGCACGGAGAAGGCCGTGATGACCCAGGTGGCCGAGCAGCTCGGCAACACGCCGGCCGTGGCCCGGCGGTCCTATGTGGACCCGCGGGTGCTCGCGGCGTGGGAACGCGGCGAGACGATCGACGACGCCTTGGCCGACCTTCCGGCCGACCCGAGCATGCTGGCCGACGACGAGCTGCGCACCGCCGTCGAGAAGGCAGTGATCCGCCTACTCGACTGAGCCCCCGCCGGACACGGCGGCCTGGCCGTCGTCCGGGTGTTCGTGCGTGGTGATCGGGATCCCGTCGAGGTGGCGCGCGGTGTTGACGAGGCCGACCATGCTGAACGCCTGCGGGAAGTTCCCGACCAGGCGTTCGCGGTCGGTGTCGTACTCCTCGCTGAGCAGGCCGACGTCGTTGCGCAGGTCCAGCAGCCTCTCGAACATCGCCTGCGCGTCGCCGGTCTGCCCGATGGCGTGCAGTGCGTCGGCGAGCCAGAAGGCGCACGCGAGGAAGCTGCCCTCGCCGCCGGACACGCCGTCGACGTCGCCGTCGGTGTCCTGGGCGTAGCGGTCCACGAACCCGTCGTGGGCGAGGTGCGTGCGGACCGCCTTGATCGTGCCGAGGACACGGGGGTCCTGCCACGGCAGGAAGCTCACGCGCGGGATGAGCAGCAGCGCGGCGTCCACCCCACGCGAGCCGTAGAACTGGGTGAACGTCTCGCGTTCGGGGTCGTAGCCGTGCTCGCACACCTCGGCGTGGATGCGGTCGCGCAGCCGCCGCCACGTCTCGACCGGACCGACCAGCCCGTGGTGCTCGACGGCACGCACCGCACGGTCCACCCCGGCCCAGGCCATCACCTTCGAGTGCACGAAGTGGCGGCGTTCGCCGCGGACCTCCCACAGGCCCTCGTCGGGCTCGTGCCAGTGGCCCTCGAGGAAGTCGAGGAGGCCGCGCTGGAGATCCCAGGCGCTGTGCGTCACCGGCAGTCCGGCGTCCCGGACGAGGTGCAGGCCGCTGAGCACGTCACCCCAGACGTCGAGCTGGAACTGGCCCGCCGCGGAGTTGCCGACGCGCACCGGCGTGGACTTCTCGTACCCGGACAGCCAGTCCAGCGTGTGTTCCGGCCGCGCGCGGGCGCCGTCGGGCCGGTACATGACGCGCAGGTCCGCCGGGTCGCCGGCGACCGCGCGGACCAGCCACTCCCGCCAGGCGCGGGCCTCGTCGGTGAACCCGGTGCCGATCAGCGCCTGCAGGGTGAAGGTGGCGTCGCGCAGCCAGCTGTGGCGGTAGTCCCAGTTGCGTTCGCCGCCCAGCTGCTCGGGCAGCGAGGTCGTGGCCGCGGCGAGGATGCCGCCGGTGGGCGCGTAGGTCAGCGCCTTGAGCGTGATCAGGGCGCGGCGTACCGGGCCGGGCCAGCGGCCGTCGTAGGTGCAGTGCGAGATCCAGTCGGCCCAGTACGCCTCGGTGTCGGCCAGGACGGCGTCGGCGGCGACGGGCTCCGGTGGCGGCAGATGCGAGGCGCGGTAGGTCAACACGAACGGCACGCGATCGCCGGCACCGACGGTGAAGTCCGCGTACGTGCCGTCGGCGCGCCGGTGGAGCCGCACCGGTGTGTGCAGCCATACCGCGTCCGGGCCCGCGACGGCGACGAACCGCCCGTCCTCCTCGCGCAGCCACGGTTTGACCGACCCGTAGTGGAACCGCGGGCGCAGCAGCATCCGCATCGGCACGTGCCCGGACACGCCCTCGACGATGCGGACGATGCTCGCCGTCTCCCGGCGCGGGGGCATGAAGTCCAGCAGCCGCACCGTGCCGTCGGGGGTGTCCCACTCGCTGTTCATGATCAGGGTGTCGGCGCGGTAGCCGCGGCGGGTCGCCGGGCCCCCCGCGGTCGGCGCGAGCTGCCACGTGCCGGCGCTGTCGTCGTGCAGCAGCGAGGCGAAGCAGGCCGGGGAGTCGAACCGGGGCAGGCACAGCCAGTCGATGCCGCCGGCGCGCGAGAGCAGGGCGGCGGTGTGCAGGTCGCCCAGCAACGCGTAGTCCTCGATCGGGTGTGCCACCCGCCCTCCCCTCACCTGCGGACGGCGTACTGCTCGACGTCCTGCCGCTTGAGGGTCAGCCCGTGGCCCGGCGCCGTGCGGTCGGGCGTGACCCGGCCACCGGCGGGGTCCAGCGCGCCGTCGAAGAACGCGCTCTCGATGCGGTCGTGGTCGGCGAACCACTCGAGGTGGCGCATGTTGAGCGTCGCGACCCCGGCGTGCGCGGACAGGTTCGGCGCGCAGTGCGCGGAGACGTCCCGGTTGGCCGCGGCGGCGACCGCGGCCGCCCGTCGCCATTCGGTGTAGCCGCCGCACCGGGTGACGTCGATCTGCAGGCAGTCGACCGCGTTCGCGTCGATCATGCGCGCGAAGTAGGCGAGGTCGTAGCCGTACTCGCCCGCCGCGATGTCCACAGTGGTCACCGCGCGCAGCTCGGCGAGGCCGGCGAGGTCGTCGCTCGAGACGGGCTCCTCGAACCAGCGCACGTCGCTCTGCTCGAAGCGGGCGGCGGCACGGCGGGCCTGCCCGACCGTGTAGCCGCCGTTGGCGTCGACGTACAGCTCGGCGTCCGGGCCGATGGCCGCGCGTGCGGCGCGCACCCGGGTGAGGTCGCGCTCGGTCTCGTGGCCCCAGGACTCGCCGACCTTGATCTTCACCCGCGGGATCTGCTGCTTGTGGACCCAGTGGTCGAGCTGCTCGTCGAGCTGCCGATCGCTCATCGTCGTGAAGCCACCGCTGCCGTACAGGGCGACGTCCGGGTGCGCGCGCCCGAGCAGCGTGCTCAGCGGCAGGCCGGCGAGCCGGGCCGCCGCGTCCCACAGCGCGATGTCCACAGCGGACAGCGCGCAGGACACGAGGCCGGGCCGCCCGTGGTTGCGAACCTTCCGCTGGATGTCCGACCACCGCGCCGGCACGTCGAGCACCGGCTTGCCGCGGATCGCCGCGGCCATGGTGTCGCGGATGAGCGGGACGCACGACGCGTCGGCGTAGGTGAACCCCAGCCCCGACGTGTCACCGGCGCGCAGGTCGACGACGACGATCGTGGTGGCGTCCCATTCGAGGGTCCCGTCGGCCTCGGGCTGCGGGGCCGGGACCCGGTAGGCCCGTGCGTC